>DATBGU010000318.1:0-4597 GCA_036557825.1 Gemmataceae bacterium | reverse complement strand
TGAAGATCCTCCCGGAGTTGAGCAGCGGCGCCCATGCCGGCGATGACGACCTTCGCCGCTGGATCGAACGATTTCGCAGCCTCGCCGAGCAGTTCGGCGTCGCCCTGCCGCCCTCGAAGGAAGAAGCGGCCGGACTCGTCGTGGAGCCGCTGGTCCGCGATCTCGTCGAGGAGAGTTTCACGCGGCGGCGCGTGCCCTCGGCGACGTACCGTCTGCAATTCAATTCCGGCTTCACGTTTCGGGACGCCCGCGATCTGGCGTCCTATCTGCACGCGCTGGGGATCAGCGACTGCTATGCTTCGCCGGTGTTGCAGGCGCGCGCCGGCAGCACCCACGGTTACGACATCTGCGATCACGGCCGGCTCAACCCGGAGCTGGGCGGCGAAGCGGACTTCGACGCCTTCAGCGACGCCCTGCGCCGCCACGGCATGGGGCTGATCCTCGACATGGTTCCCAACCACATGGGCATCGCCGACGCGGGCAACGGTTGGTGGATGGACGTGCTGGAGAACGGGGCCGGCTCGATCTACGCCCGCTACTTCGACATCGACTGGCATCCCGTCAATCCCGATCTCGAAAACAAGGTGCTGCTGCCGCTCTTGGAGGACCAGTACGGCCGCGTCCTTGAGTCCGGCAAGATTCGCCTGGCCTTCGAGAGCGGGGCCTTCTTCCTCTACTATTACGAGGTCAAGCTGCCGGTCGCGCCCTGTACCTACGCCTCCATCCTCGAACCCGCGCTGGCCGGCGTCGCGCGGGTGCTGAGCGAAGAGCACGTGCATCTGAGCGAGCTGCGCAGCATCCTGACGGCCCTGCGCTATCTGCCTCCGCGCAGTGGATTGCCGGCCGACAAGATCGTCGAGCGCAACCGGGAGAAGGAGATCGTCAAGCGACGACTGGCCGCGCTGCACGAGTCCAGCCCCGAAGTTCGCGCGGCCATCGACGTCGCGGTCGCGGCCCTCAACGGCGCGGTCGGCGATCCGCGCAGCTTCGACACCCTGGATCGGTTGATCGACTGCCAGGCTTACCGTCCGGCCTACTGGCGCGTGGCGACCGAGGAAATCAATTACCGCCGTTTCTTCGACATCAACGAGTTGGCGGCGGTGCGCATGGAGACGCCGGAGGTGTTCGCGGCGGCCCATCGCGTCCTGTTTCGCCTGCTGGCCGAGGGCAAGGCGACCGGCCTGCGCATCGATCATCCGGACGGCCTGCGCGATCCGGCGGGTTATTTTTGTCAGCTGCAAGAATCGTTCGTGCTGGCCCACGTCCGCGCCGGCCTGCCCGCCGACCACCCGACGGACGGCCTGGACCGAACGACCGCCATCTGTTTCGCCGACGCCCTCGGACGGAGACCCGGCGGCGTCCGGCTCGGCTCGCCGGACCTACCTGAAGGTGCCGCGAGCCGAGCGGCACCCATTCGCACGCCCTGGCCTCTCTACGTGGTCGCCGAGAAGATCCTCTCGGAGGGCGAGCCGCTGCCGCCGGACTGGGCCGTGGACGGCACCACCGGCTACGACTTCCTCAACGCGGTCAACGGGCTGTTCGTGGACACCGACGGCCGCGACGCCTTCGACCGCGTCTACTACCAGTTCACCAAGGCGCCCGCCGACTTCCGCCAACTGGTCAACTCGACGAAGAAGATGACCATGCTGGTGAGCATGGCCAGCGAGATCAACGCCCTGGGCCACGAGCTGGACCGCCTCGCCGAGCGCAACCGTCGTTACCGCGATTTCACCCTCAACAGCCTGACGTTCGTTCTCCGCGAGATCATCGCTTGCCTGCGCGTGTACCGCACCTACCTCACCGGCCCGGACGCCGTCTCGCCGCGCGATCGGCAGGTTGTGGAAGCGGCGGTCGAGGAGTCCAAGCGGCGCAACCCGCGCACGGCGGAAGCCATCTTCGACTTCGTGCGCGACACCTTGCTGCTGGACAACGTGCGCGACTTCGCCGAGTCCGATCGTCCGCGGCTGGTCGAATGGGCCATGAAGTTTCAGCAGCTCACCGGGCCGGTCATGGCCAAGAGCGTCGAGGACACCGTTTTCTACACCTACAATCGGCTGGTTTCGCTCAACGAGGTGGGCGGCTCGCCCGACCGCTACGGCGTGTCGCCGCCCGCCTTCCATCGGCAAAACGCCGAGCGCCTGGAGCGCTGGCCGCACTCGCTCCTCGCCACGGCGACGCACGACACCAAGCGCGGCGAGGACGTGCGGGCGCGGCTGGACGCCTTGTCGGAGATGGCGGCGGAGTGGGAGTCAGCGTTGGGTTGTTGGGGCCGCCTGAATTCCGCCAAGAAAACCGTGGTCGAGGACCAGCCGGCCCCCGACCGCAACGACGAGTATCTGCTCTACCAGATCCTGCTGGGCGCCTGGCCGGCGGAGCCGTTGACCGCCGACGGACTCGCCGTCTTCCGCGAGCGCGTCGCCGCTTACATGCAAAAGGCGACCAAGGAGGCGAAGGTCCACACCAGCTGGGTCAACCCCAACGAGGAATACGACGACGCCGTCCGGCAGTTCGTCGCTCGCGTGCTGCCCGATTCCGCCGACGATCCCTTCGTGAAGGATCTGCTGGTCTTTCAGCGAAAGGTGGCCTTTTTCGGCTATTTCAACTCGCTGTCCCAGGTGCTGCTCAAGCTGACGAGTCCGGGTGTTCCCGATTTCTATCAAGGCTCGGAGTTGTGGGAGCTTTCGCTGGTGGACCCGGACAACCGCCGGCCGGTGGACTATCGCCGTCGTCGCGAACTGCTGAGCGAGTTGCAAGCGCGGATCGACGCGGCCGGCGGCGACCTGCGTCCGCTCGCCGCCGACTTGCTCGCCAACGTGCCGGACGGTCGCATCAAACTATATCTGATTTACCAGGCGCTGCATTTCCGCCGCGCGCACGAGCAGCTTTTCGCACACGGAACTTATGTACCGCTGGAGGCGGCGGGGCCGAAGCGCGATCATGTCTGCGCCTTCGTCCGCTCGCTGGCCGATCGAACCGTCCTCGTCGCGGTGCCGCGGTTGGTGGTGCGTCTGGCCGGGGGAACCGAGCAGGCGCCGATGGGGCCGGCGATCTGGGGAGCGACCCGACTGTTGCTGCCGCCGGCGCTGGCCGCCCGCCGATATCGCAACATCTTCACGGGCGAAGTGCTGGCCGCCGATGTGGAGGACGGCACATCCGGTCTTTCGTTGGCGGCGGCGTTTGCTGCTTTCCCGGTGGCCCTGCTCGAATGCTGTCCGGCGGAAACATCGGCGTGAATGTGACTGGATGGCATTCCCTCTCATGTTTTTCCATTGTCCGGAGAGACATTCGGGTTTAGCCTGATCGTGTGGCGCCTGCATAATGGCAACATGCCCGCCGCAAGCGACCGCCGCCTCACGAGAGCGACCAGGCCATGCATCAGTCCAAGCGAATTGCCGCGTTCATCCTGCTTGCGTTCCTCTTCGCCACGGAGAGCGCACCCGCCCAGCCCTCCGATGTGCCGAAATCTCTGACGGACAAAGCGGGGAAGACGGACCTGTACGGCGATCCGCTGCCGTCCGGGGCAATAGCGCGATTGGGCACGGTTCGACTTCGGCACGGCGACGGGGTCTACTCCGTCGTGTTCTCTGCCGATGGCAAGACCCTGGCTTCTTCGGGTGCGGACGAGATGATCCGTCTATGGGACGTACCCACGGGACGGGAATCAAGGCACATCGAGGGGCGCTTCGAGGATCTTGTCTTTTGTAAGGAGCGCCGATCGCTCGCGATGACCGTTCGGGGAGGCGCCCCCACGCGATGGGACATCGGGAGCGCGAAGCTCGTTCCCATGAGGGCGCCCGTCAAGGGAGTCACCGATTCGGCATTTTCGCCGGATGGCAAGATCCTCGCCGGCGCTCTCCCCAATAAGGCGATATTGCTGTGGGACGCGGCCACGGGAAATGAAATCCATCGGCTGACGGGACATTCCGAGGAGGTTTTGACGCTGGTGTTCTCTCCGGATGGCAAGAAGTTAGCATCCGGAAGCAATCTCGACGATGGGACCGTTCGCGCATGGGATGTGGAGAGCAAGCGACAGTTGCGGCAATTCGGTAAGCCGCGTATGGATTTAACGCCGCTGGGGTTTTCACCCGATGGCAAGATCCTGACCGTTCGCAACGACCGCAACGCAATCGTGTTGTGGGACGTGGAGAGCGGCAAGCAGGTTCGTCGTCTCGATGAGGAAAGAGGGTTGAGCGTTCGCAGTGCGGCGTTCACGTCCGATGGGCGCATACTGGCCAGCGGAGCGCGCGATTACAAACATGGGCGCTTATGGGTGGATTCGATCCGCTTGTGGCAAGTCTCCACCGGCAAGAACCTGCGCCGGTTTACGACGCTGGGACAGGTGAATGTCGTCACCTTTTCTCCCGACGATAAGCTCCTGGCTGTCGCGGGATGGGGGAACACGATCCATCTGTTCGACGTGCGGAACGGAAAGGAACTGTTTACGGAGAGAGGACATTTAGAAACGGTGGCGGAATGACACGGACTTGGCATGCCGTTGGCACCACAGTGCTCCAGGACTTCGCCCTGGAGGGTTGAATCGATGGCCAAGCCCCTGCTGACCGATGAACTTTGGGAGCGCATCGAGCCGCTGCTCCCG
>DATBGU010000317.1:0-10280 GCA_036557825.1 Gemmataceae bacterium | reverse complement strand
CAAGGGTTCAAGGTGTTGCCACAAGGCATCGGTAACCAGGGGTTTCATGGCTACTCCTTTCTCGACTGGAGATAAGAGCCTCCAAAGGAGAAGGAAGCAGCTAGCGTGCCGTTGGCTCATTTTTTCCGAACGCTCTTAGGGCGGGGCGTGGACCCCCCCTCTTCCTTGAGCGAGATCCGCGCGACTGTCGGCTTTGCACTGGCCGAGTCCTGGATCGTGAGCCGCAGGATGCCGGTGGGTCGGCGATAGTCCATCGCGTCGAACCTTACCGTGGCTTCCTCAAATGATCTGAGGAATCGCTGGAATTAACACTCCCCTTCGCTCACGCAACCGAGTAGCATTGATCCTGCGGACACGCCGCTTCGGTGTTCTTCTCCCCCAACTGCACAGGAGCCTTCGATGCAGAGCAACCCGTCTCCCACATGCCCGGAATGCGACGGTTTCGACCGCCGCAGCTTCATCCGTACGCTGGCCCTCGGCGGAGCGGCCCTGACGGCCGGATCGACCTCCCTGCTTCTGCCCAGCAGCGCTTGGGCCGACAAAAAGCCCATGCCTCGCGTCGCCAACCCCGTCGCCGAGGATCTCGTCAAGGAGCTGTTCGCCGGCCTGACCGATAACCAGAAAAAGGCCGTCGTCAAGCCCTGGGACCACCAGGCCCGCAAGTCGGTGAACCCCAACCGGCCGCTCGACAAGACGATCGGCGCCGTTTACACACGGGCGCAGCAGGATCTCGTTCAGAAGATCGTTCGCGCCATCGCCGCCGATGACAAGGGCTGGCACCAGATCTCCCGCAACGGCACGTGGGACGCCACCAAGAGTTTCGACCGGATGGGGGCCGATATTTTTGGCGACCCCTCCACGGGCAAGTTCGCGTTTCTGTGTACCGGCCATCACCTGACCGTTCGCTGTGACGGCGACAGCGAGGAAGGGGCGGCCTTCGGCGGACCCATCTACTACGGGCACAGCCCGAACGGATACTCCTCGAAGAACGTGTTCTCCTATCAGACCCAGCAAGTGCTGAAGGCCTACCATGCCCTGGATGACAAGCAACAGAAGCAAGCGACCGTCACGATGGGCAACCCCGGAGAGGGAGCACGATCCATCCAGCTGAAGAAGGACGCCAAGATGCCGGGAATCGCTTACGCCGACCTGACCAAGGACCAGGAGGAGCTGTTCGAGGAGGTCATGAAGACCGTCCTGTCTCCGTTCCGCCAGCAGGATGGGGCCGAAGTGGTGGCGATCATCAAGGAGATGGGCGGGATGAAGAAGGTACACATGGCCTTCTACTCCGAGGAGTATGAGAACGCCAAGACCTCCGAAAAGCAGCCGTGGAGTTTCTGGCGGCTGGAAGGCCCTGGGTTCGTGTGGAACTTCCGCGTCCTGCCGCACGTGCATACCTACGTCAACATCGCCTCGAAGATCGGTTAAACCGTTTGGCTGCGACAGGGCAGCGAAGCGCGTCCAACAAAGCAGGACGCGCTTCGCTGCCGACCCACGCCCGGCTGACCAACCTCCGGATCTGGGCAAGGAAACGGGTCTTCGACAGATTGCCACATCCTTCATCCTCTTTTTTTTTCTTGAGGACGCGATGACCTGGGTTTTCGGTCTGCCCCACTACCAAGTTCAGCCCCGACGACAGGCGGATCGCCTCCGGATGATGGGGTTCACAGGGGACGGGAGCAGCGGTGGTCCTCCGGTTCGTGGTGGCGATGTCGGATCCTAGGTTGGGCTGAATCATCCATGACCGAACTCAACAGTAAGGCAGCGGCACAGACGATAACACCGCGACGCTGGTGGCGGCTGTCGCTGACGACCTGGATCATGATCGGGCTGGTCCTGGGAGCAGGACTCGGCTATGTCCGGCCTGACTGGGGCAACCGCATCTTCTTCCTGCGCGACATCTTCCTGAACCTGATCAAGTCGATTATCGCCCCGCTCGTCTTCTCAACGCTCGTGGTCGGGATCGCGGGCGGCGGCGACTTGAAGAAGGTCGGGCGCATGGGCGTCACCGCGCTCATCTACTTCGAGGTGATCACGACCATTGCCCTCTTCATCGGCCTGGGCGTGGTGAACCTGACGCGGCCAGGTGTCGGCGTGCAACTCACCGCGTCGAGCACGGAGATAGCAAGCCAGGTCGGCCAGAGTCACCCGAAGACGCTGATCGAGACGCTCGTTCACCTCTTCCCGACGTCGATCGTGGAGGCGATGGTCCGCGGCGATGTGTTGCAGATCGTCGCCTTTTCGGTGTTGTTCGCCATGGCCGTCTCGGCCATCGGCGAGAAGGGGCAGCCGATCTTGCGCGCCTGCGAGAGCCTGTCTCAGGTGATGTTCCGATTCACCGGTTACGTGATGCTGTTTGCACCGGTCGGCGTCGGTGCGGCCATGGCGCACACCGTCGGTACGCAAGGGCTCGGCGTCCTGGTCAACCTCGGCAAGCTCATCGGATCGCTTTATCTCGCGCTCGTCCTTCTCGTCGTTTTCGTCTTCGGCGCGGTGGCACTGATCGCACGCGTGCCCATCCGGAAGTTTCTGAAGGCGGTGCGTGAGCCGGCGACAATTGCCTTTGCCACGACGAGCAGTGAGTCCGCCTTGCCCAAGGCGATGGAGGTGATGGAGCGTTTGGGTGTGCCGCCGCGCATTGTCGGTTTTGTGATGCCGACCGGCTATAGCTTCAACCTCGACGGGACGACGCTCTATCTTGCCATGGCCGCAGTCTTTGTTGCCCAGGCGGCGGGGACGACTTCAGGTTTCCAGATGACGTTCGGGCAGCAGATCGCCATGATGCTGACTCTGATGCTCACGTCGAAGGGCGTGGCGGCGGTGCCGCGGGCGTCCCTGGTGATCCTGCTGGCGACGCTGGACACGTTCGTGGAAGGCTACGGCGCGTTGGGGGTGGCGGTGATCTTCGGTGTGGATGAGCTGATGGACATGGGCCGGACGTGCGTCAACGTCATTGGGAATTGTCTGGCGACGTGCGTCGTGGCCCGTTGGATGGGCGAGTTCGACGACGCGCGCGCCCGCGTCTTCGGCACGCCCGAAGAAAGTGCCTACGAGCTGGCGCGAGGGGAGCCGGCGTTTGCCGAGGCCGCCACCGAAGGCCAGACCTGACTCCGGCAGAGACATCGTGGTGCCGCCGCGTGGAGCCCCGCCAGGAACCCGGTCCCGATTAGCCCGACCTTTACCGTGCTCACAAGTCGATCCGGTAGACAGAAGAGGCCAGAAAAGAGCAGGCAGAACAATCTCGCGGCTGGTTCGGCCTTCGGCCTTCTGTTCGAGGCCTTGCTACTTGTCCAGTTGCTTGACGCGAATGTTGCGATAGCGGACGAACTGCTTGGTGTAGTCACCGCCGCCGTGAACTTGCAGGGCGATGCCGCCCTTGTCGGCGGCGCGCTTCATCGTGTCGGTCCACTCCAGGAACTTCACGCCCTTGATCCAGGTGGTGATCTTCGGCGGGTTGCCGACAATGCGGGCGCGCAGCTCGTTCCACTCGTGGTGCTTCCAGAAGTCCGGCCACTTCTCCGGCGAGACGGGCAGGGCGAAGGAGCACTCGTGCTCCTTGATCTTCCCGGGGCTGTCGAGGAACTGGAAGTTGTATACGTGGAAGCCGGGGCGGAGACCCTCGCCGTAGACACCCATCAGATTGCCGCCGCTGTGGTAATCAATCAGCGCCTGGTAGGCCTTACCGTCCTCGGTGCTGCGCAAGAACAGACCGCTGTCGGGGCCGAAGTCGTTGCGCATCTCCAGCACGACCTCGAAGTCGGCGTAGGACTTGTCGGTGATTATCAGACCGCCGTTGCCAGGCGTGTCCTGGCTGCCGACGATGGTCCCCTCCTCGACGACCCAGCGGCCGCCCGACCGGTGCTTGCTGGCGGCGCTGTGACCGCTTTTGGCGCTGACGTGCCAGCCCTGAAGCGTCTTACCGTCGAAGATCGACTCGAAGCCTTTGTCGTCAGGCTTCTCCTTCCTGTCCTCGGCGCCGGCGGCTGACAGGAGCAGTGCGGCCAGTGCGGCCAGCAGAAGGGCAGGGAGCGCCGTCCGGTTCATGGGTACCTCCTCATTGTCAGCCGGGCGACCGGATAAAAGCATAGCAGATGGCTGCCGCGATGCCAGCAGGAATAAAGGAGGGGAAGAGGGTCTCAGAAGTGGTGGGCCGGAGGACGGAGGGAAAGAGCAGGGGAGAACGAGGGAGAACAGCCGGTCAGTCAGGTCAGTGGTTCTGGCAGGAGAGTGCGCGCCGAGAAGAACCAGGGAGAAAGATCATCTCGTTGCGCGATCTTGTGGTCGGTCCAGGCGGGGCCGCCGTCGGCGGCGTCGGCCTTGAGCAAGATGCGGGCGTGAGCAACCGCCATTAGAGGGCAGACCGCCTGCTTTCGAAGCAATTATCCTGAACGATTTCTCGAGCACGGTTGCCCGTCTCCCCAGCGGGGTGCGTTGCTGGAACGACTGCTGAGCCAGGAGAACGCGGTGTCCCCTCCGCGATTCTCCTCCCTTCCGAGGACGGAGACCTTCCCCTCTCCTTCGGTCCATCCCGGCCGATGAACTGGCTCTCGCGCAGCAGACCCTTCAACGCGGGCAGAGGGGATAACGCCCTTCCCGAAAAAATGGCGCAACATTTGCTGCCAAAATGACGCTGATGAGAAATGGAAGAAACCATGAATGCGGAAGCTAGCTCAATCCTGCTCGTGGATGACGAAGAGCTGAACAGCGAGGGGCTGGCGCGCCATCTTCGGAGACACGGCTACGAGGTGATCGTCGCCAGAAGCGGGCCGGCGGCCATTGAACTGCTCGGAGATCGGCGGTTCGACGTCATCTTGCTGGACATCATGATGCCAGGGATGAGCGGTCTGGAGGTCCTCAAATTCCTGCGCCGCATCGATTTGTTGATTGACCTGCCCATTATTATGGTGACGGCCAGAGGGGAGAGCGAGGAGATAGTCGAGGCTCTGGAGTTGGGGCCAATGACTATGTGACCAAGCCCCTCGACCTCCCGGTCGTGCTCGCCCGCATCCGCACGCAGTTGGCACTGAGACGGGCGGTTTCCCAGGTCACCGGGCTGGAGCAGAAGTTGCACGCCCGCAGCAAGGAACTGGAGGAGACCGCCGCCAAGCTCAGGGCGTCCAACGACCGCATCAAACGCGACCTGGAGGCCGCTGCCCGAGTCCAGCAGGCCTTTCTGCCCGCGGTGCCGCCCGAACTTCCCGGCGCCCGCTTCGCCTGGACCTTTCGGCCCTGTGGCCACTTGGCGGGAGACTTTTCCAATGTGTTCCAGCTGGACGACCGGCACCTGGGGTTGTGCGTCCTGGATGTCAGCGGTCACGAGATTGCCTCTGCCCTGCTCTCGGTCACCGCCAGCCACTTGTTGGCACGCGTGGCCAACCCGTTACCGAGGCCCGGACGTTTCGCGCCGAGGGCCGGGGCGATCCTCGTTCCGCCGTCCGAGGTGGCCGGACAGCTGAGGAAGCATTTCTCCGGGGCGGCGGAACAGCCCTTCACGCTTCTTTACGGCATCCTCAGCCTCGACACGGGCGAATTTCGTTTCGTCTCCGCGGGACATCCGGGGCCGATCCACATGCCCCGGGACGGTCCACCAGCCCAACTCGACGTCAGCGGAGTCCCGATCGGGGTCGGAAACTGCGTCTACCAGGAGCAGGTGGTAAACCTGCGGCCGGGGGACCGGCTCGTGCTCTACACGGACGGCGTGACGGAGATGCGGAACGCGGACGGCGAGCACTTCGGAATCCGGCGCTTCCTCGCCCTGCTGGAACAGACCCGCCAATCGGCGCTCGACATAGGTCTGGACACCCTGGTGGAGGGTATCGAGGAGTGGCGTGGCGACACCCCGCGCCATGACGATGTCTCAATCTTGCTCGTTGAACGAACAGACCCTGCCGGTGCGGAAGGCACCGCGGCAGGGCCGGCTCCGTTAGACCGGACGCCTCCTCTCCGTCAACCCCACACCGGCAAGGAGGTTCCATGACCTCGCCTCGATCATCTCAGCCGCCCCCCTCCACCTACGAGGAAGACCGATCGAACCCCTCGCTCGGGGCGGCTATTATCATCGCCAATGCGCCGGACCCTGTCTTCGTGTCGGACCTGGAGGGGAAGATCCTCCAGGCCAACCAGGCGGTCTCGGAGATGCTGGGATTCCGACCGGCCGAGTTGATCGAACAGTCGCTGTCGCGTTTCATCAGTCCCGGGGAAACGCGCGAGTTCACCGCCGCTCTCCGTGAGGTGGTCGAAAAGGGCGTGACGCGCAATGCCCGCCTCAACCCCCGCAGCGCCAGTGGCGAAACGATCTCGACCACGCTAAACGCTTCGGCGTTGCGCGATCCGGACGGGCAGGTGATCGGCGCCATCGGTATCCTGCGCGATATGCGCGAGCTGGACAAGGCGCGGGCTTACGCCGAGAGCCTCATCAAGAACGCACCCGATCCTGTGTTCGTCTCCGACCTGGAGGGCAAGATTCTTCAGGCCAACGATGCGGTCTCTCAACTGCTGGGATTCCGCCGCGACGAGGTGGTGGAGCAATCCCTGTCGCGTTTCATCAGTCCCGAGGAAACGCGCGAGTTCACCGCCGCTCTCCGTGAGGTGGTCGAAAAGGGCGTGACGCGCAATGCTCGTCTCAACCCCCGCAGCGCCTCCGGTGAGGTCATCCCAACGACGTTGAATGCTTCGGCGTTGCGCGATCCGGACGGGCAGGTGATCGGCGCCATCGGTATCCTGCGCGATATGCGCGAGCTGGACAAGGCCCGTGAGGCCGCGGAGATCGCCAACCGCGCCAAGAGCCAGTTCCTGGCCAACATGAGCCACGAACTACGCACCCCCCTCAATGCCATCATCCTGTACACTGAGCTGCTCCGCGACGAGGCCACCGAGCGGGGTTTGGAGGACTTACTGCCCGACCTGAAAAAGATCTACGGGTCGGCCAAACATCTGCTCGCCCTTATCAACGACGTCCTCGACCTCTCCAAAATCGAGTCCGGAAAGCTAGAGTTGGTGCTGGAGACGTTCGACGTGTCGGCCATGATTCGAGACATGGCGACCACGATCGAGCCGCTGGCGCAGAAAAACGCCGACCGCCTGGAACTCCGCTGCCCCCCCGATGTTGGCACCATGCACGCCGACCTCACCAAGGTTCGACAGAGCCTGTTCAACCTTCTGTCCAACGCCTGCAAGTTCACCGAAAGCGGCACCGTCTGTCTTGAGGTCGCCCGCACGAAATGGAACGGGGACTGGTTCACCTTCCGCGTCTCCGACACGGGCATTGGCATGACCCCCGATCACCAGGGAAAGCTATTCCAGCCGTTTACTCAGGTAGATCCATCGGCGACCCGTCGCTTCGGCGGCACGGGACTGGGGCTGGCCATCACCCGCCACTTCTGTGAGGCGATGGGGGGAGAGATAACGGTCGAGAGCAAGCCAGGGATCGGCTCAACCTTCACCATCCGGCTGCCGGGGGTGGTGGGAGAGGAGAAGGCAGGACTGCGGCCCGAACCGCCCGCGGAGCCGCCGCGACCCCGGGCCGGTACCATCCTGGTCATCGATGACAACGCGACCGCTCGGGAGGCTCTCCAGAAGATCCTCAATCGCAAGGGGTTCCCCGTCGAGACCGCTGCCAGCGGCGACGAGGGCCTGCGCCGCGCTCGCCAGCTGCATCCGGGGGTCATCATGCTCGATGCGGTCATGCCGGGGATGGACGGCCGGGCCGTGCTGGCTGCTCTCAAGGCCGAGCCGGAACTAACGGACATCCCCGTCGTGCTGTGCACCGGGATGGCGGACGAACGCAAGGAGGCGGAACGCCTGGGTGCCTCCGACTATATAATGAAACCTGTCGAGCCCGATCACCTTACCACCGTCCTGCGTCGCTACTACGGATCAGCCGACCGGCGGGCGTTGGTCGTTGATGACGACGCCGTCTTGCGCCAGCGCCTGCGCGACGCGCTGGAGAAAGAGGGCTGGGAGGTGGATGTGGCCGCCGACGGCCGAGAGGCGCTGGCCAGTCTCGCGAAACAGAGGCCGGGAGTGATCCTGCTCGACCTGGTCATGCCGGGGATGGACGGCTTCGAGTTCCTCACCGCCCTGCAACGGCAGGAGGAAGTTCGCTCGATACCCATCGTCATCCTCACCGCCAAGGATCTGACGGTTGCGGATCGTCAACTCCTGCGCGGACCCATCGAAAAGATTCTTCAGAAGGGATCGCTCAGCCACGATCAGCTGTTGGCCGAGGTCGGAGCCGTGATGGCGAGTCACCCCCGACGCCCGTGACCCAGAGCCCTGGCCCGGCAGCCTCTCTCCAGGGAGGTGAGACATGCCGAAAGTTCTCCTGGTCGAGGACAACGTGGAGAACCGGGACGCTCTGTCCCGGCACCTGAAGCGCAAGGGCTACGAGGTTCCTATCGCCGTCGATGGACGAGAGGGAGTGGACGTGGCCCGCGCGGAGGCTCCAGACCTGATCCTCATGGACATGAGCCTCCCTATCCTCGATGGTTGGGAGGCCACCCGGCAATTGAAGGCCGCACCCGAGACGCGGGGTATCCCGATAATCGCGCTGACGGCTCATGCGATGGCGGGAGATCGGGAGAGGGCCCTGGAGGTGGGCTGCGACGATTACGACACCAAGCCGATCGAGTTTCCACGGTTGCTGGCGAAGATCGAGGCCGCGTTGGCAAAGAAACCACGACCTGCCGGGGAGCAGGCTCCTATGTGAGGCTTCCCTCCAACGCCCGCCAAGACGCTCAGGAGGACCGTTCACCGAGAAGAACGAAGCAAGAGAAAAAGCACGTTAATGATCTCCTTCTGGTGAGATATTTCCTATCCTCATCGTTTCTCCACCGTGCGGTTTTCGGCATTACTGAATCCCGCCCTCTCCGCTAAAGTATCCGACGGCAGACAACAAAACCCCTGTCCGCACCGCGCTCCGGCTGGTTCTGGCGCTCCGGTTCTGCTTCTCGGTGTGATCGGCGTCCTTCCGCGCGGCAGCAAAACGAACCGGCGGAGAGACGAGCCGCGTCGGCGAAGTTCGGCAGAACACCTTGAAACCACGCATGTTTTAGGCTGAAAAAGGGCAATAGTCGAGCTTAGCCGGCGACCTCTTCCAACCGCCGACCGTTGGTGAGCGGACCGAATAGGCCGATGATTACGGCGACGCCCGTGAATGCTCCGGCTGTCAATCCCAGCGCGGCCAGAACCCCGGTCTTGATCAGTTTCGGCATAAACAGGTTGACGGCGACCATGCTTGCCCGGCTCCAGGCATAGGTGAAGCCGACCCCGGTGGCGCGGGCCTCGGTCGGGAACAGCTCCGCATGGTAGGCGTGGAACACGGCCGAGAACCAGTTGCAGCCCACCACCGCCGCCGAGGCCAGGAGCGTCAACACGATGGGATCGCCGGCCAGTCCGAACGCCAGCAGCACCGCCGCCAGTCCCAGCGTCAGGGCGACGATCAGCCGTTTGCGCTGCCAGTGTTCGCACGACCACACGCCAAGAAGCGGACCCGCCGGCGCCATCAGCGAGGCGGCGAACTGCATGGTCAAGGCCCGGTCGTGCTCCATTCCCTTCGCCTCCAGCAGCGTCGCCATCCAGTGCATGAAACCGTAATAGCCCACCGTTTGCAAAAGCTGGAACGCGACCAGCAAGATCGTCCGCCCTCGGTAGCGCGGCGACCAAATCTCCCGAAAGGGGGTGCGCCGCACGGACTCCACCGGCGCGATCGCGACCGGAGGCAGCGGTTGGCCCGTCTCGCGTTGCACGGTGTTTTCCATGCCCACCAACACCGTTGCCGCCTCCGCGCCGCGGCCGACCGTCGCCAGCCAGCGCGGCGATTCCGGCAAGCGACGGCGGAACCACCAGACGAGCAACGCCCCCATTCCGCCCAGCACCAGCAGCAGCCACCAATTTTGCGGCGACTCGCGCGGAGCGAGCAGCCGGGCGAGCAGAGCGGCAACCGGAAAGGCCGTGAACGCCACCGCATGTACCACGGCGACCGATCGGCCGCGCACCTGGCGCGGCACCACCTCGCTGACGTAGGCGTCGATGATGACGTTCTCCGCCCCGACGCCCACACCGGCCAGCAAGCGCGTGACGAGCAGCAAAGCCAACCCCGCCGAGGCGCCGGCCGTGGCCGCCAACGGATAATAGCCGACGCCTGGTAATCGGCACCAGGAAGGAAAACACGATCGGCATCAGAAGGAAAACACCGTAGCACAGACCCTGCGTGTGGCCGGGTGGCCGCCACAGGGGGAACAGGATGCTGACGGTGAACCAGTACGCACACATTCGGCAAC
>DATBGU010000316.1:0-97144 GCA_036557825.1 Gemmataceae bacterium | reverse complement strand
CCGAAACTCGGAACCACCAAACACGATGATTGTCCCGCTATCCTGCCGTTCATCCGACACGCTTAGTCGGAGGAGGCTGCGCAACGAGAGTCCGGGTTGTTGCACGACCTCTGTTGCACAGCCGGTCGGTCAACAAAGCCGCCTCAACCTGCCGCCTTCTCCGCAAGTCGTGGGTGCGCGGGCGACGCGCACGACGCATCCGCAGGTTCTGAATGGATTCTCCCAACTTTTCACCTCCCTGGTAGGGAAAACGTTCACAGTCGAGAATTCATTCCTGTGGAAGACGAAGACCGAGGTCGTGAGACTGATCGGTGACGCCGGCTGCGGGAAACTGCTCAAGTACGCGACAAGCTGCACCCGCACGTGGGAGATGACCAAGCAGCATACGCACTGCGGGACTTGCTCGCAGTGCATTGACCGTCGCTTCGCGGTCATTGCGGCTGGCCAAGAAGCAAACGATCCGGGCGAAGCCTACAAGGTCGATCTCCTGGTCGGCGAGCGGGAAAAGGGCGAGGCCAAGAAAGGTGACCCGCGGACCATGATTGCGGCATACCTGGAGACGGCGAACGAAATTGAGAAGATGGATGCTCTTCAGTTCTTCAGCCGTTTCGGTGAAGCCAGCCGCGTGCTTCGGCATATTCCAGGCAGCCCGGAGGCCACGGCAATCCAAATCTTCGACCTACACAGGCGGCATGCGAAGCAGGTCACCGGGGTGATCGACAAGGCTTTCGCTATCCACGCAGCGGCGATCCGCAAGCGGGAACTACCGGCCAGCTGCCTGCTTCGGCTGGTCTATGATTCGGGCGGCACGGTCACCTCTATCCAGCCCAAGAACCGGGAGGCGCCTCTCGGCAGTAACGTGTTTTGGAAAAAGGGCCAAGTGTGGCTGGTGCGCTTCGCCGGTGGAGAAGACTTCATTTTGCTCCCCAGCAAAGGAGCGGCTTACCTTCACCTACTCCTATCGCATCCACGGAGTCAACTTTCCGCCATCGACATGGCCTGCCGCGTGGCCAAGAACCGGGAGCAGTACGCCCTTGGCAGCGCCGGTGAAAAGTCCGACCGCGAAGCCTTGGCGGCTTATCACGCCAAGCTGGTCGAGCTGCGTGAGGAACTCCAAAAGGCGAAGGACAACAACGACCCAGGCGCTCAAGAGAAAATTCAAGAAGAGATTGAATCGTACAGCCAGCAGATTCGTGAGGCCCGCGGCCTGGGCGGTCGCCTCCGCAAGCAATCCGATGATCGAGAACGAGTCCGCAAGGCGGTCGGCATTGCAGTGAAGCGAGCCATCAAAAACATCGCCCAGTACGATCAACGGTTAGCTGATCACCTTTCCCCACCCTGTCTCATCTGCGGCCAGAACCCCTGCTACGTCCCTGACCAAGACATGCAGTGGGAAACCTAGCCCACAGCCAATCCAGAAAAAATCGCCGCTACGCGAAATGTAGCGGCCGCTACGCGAAATGTAGCGCCTTCTGTGTGGTGTGCGACACCGCATACTCGGCACGTCGCACAAGTCACTCTCATGCAGAAGGAGACACGAGCATGTCCATTCCTGCTCCTACCATGCCGACCGTTGGCGAGATCGCCCGGCGGCTCGCCGAGCCAGTTCACCGGATCGAGTACATTCTGCGGACCCGCAACATCCGCCCGGCCGGAATTGCAGGAAACAGCCGAGTGTACGCGGAAGAGGATGTCGAGCGGATCGCAGCCGAGTTGCAAGGCATCGATGCCCGAAAGGACGGGGGCGCATGAATCCAACTGCAGAACCCGCCCTCACACAAACTCGGCGACTCGGTGACGCGAAGACAGTCGGCGCCCGCGTGGGCATGAGCTGGCGGACGGTCTACAGATACGCCGATGCCGGCTTGATGCCGTGGGGTCTGAAGATCGGCACCTTGCGTCGTTGGGACTTGGATGAGATCGAGCGATGGATAAACGACGGTTGCCGACCCGTCCGTAGATCCGGCAAAGGGTCGGTATCGTGAGTGCACCCTCACTCATCCCAAAACTCTCAACGCTGCGCCGCTGGAAACGGCAGCGGCCGGCCACTAGCGCCGGCCGCTGACATTCGATTGACACTCGCTCCCCCCGTAGCTCAATGGACAGAGCACCCGGCCGCTAACTGGGGGGATGCAGGTTCGACTCCTGCCGGAGGCACGCGCATCCATCCAACAGGATTATTGTATCATGGCAAGTTCCACGTCCGAACGCAAGCTGGGCCAGAGCGACTATGCCTCCGTAGCGACAATCGCCGCCGCCAAGCGCCTCGATCCCGACTGGCTGCGCGGCGAGATGGGCGTCACGGACGCCGAGAGGGGCGGCATCCTCATCCCTTACTATTCGGAGGACGGCACCTCGCTGTTCCGCCGTGAGCGCGGCACGGCCAATTGTCGTCGCGTGGGCGTGCGCTTCTACCAGCCGAAAGGGACGGAGCTGCGCCTCTACGGCCTTTGGCACCTCGACCAGTGCCGCCGTGCCGCGTATGCCTGGCTCTGCGAGGGCGAGAGCGACTGCTGGGCGCTGTGGGCCGCTGGCTTGCTCGCCTTGGCCCTCCCCGGAGCGCAGACCAGCAAGGCGATTCAGGCGGAGGAAGTGACCGGCCTCGCCGACTTGTTTCTCTTGCCGGATCGGGATGACGCCGGCGCCAAAATGCCGTCAGCCGTGGCAGCGCGCCTGGCGGCGTTGGGCTGGCAAGGACGATTGTGGACCATCCCTCTCCCCGACGGACTCAAGGACGTATCCGATTGGCGCGTACGCGACCCCGAGCGCTTCCGGGAGGAGTTGACTGCGGCGCTGGCCAACCGCGAGCGCGTCGAGGCGCCGGCCGTCCCAAGCAAGACGGCCGACAAGCCGGAGCGGAAAGCCGCGGCGACACGGCTTGTCGAACTGGTTGAGGACGCCGGCATCGAGTTGTATCACACCGACGATCAAGCCGCCTTCGCAGACGTGAACGTCGAAGGACGCCGCGAAACCGTGGCCGTGCGCGGCGCCGCCTTCAAACTCTGGTTGAGCCGCCTGTTTTTCACGGTGGAAGGTCGCGCCGCCGGAAGCCAGGCCATTCACGACGCCCTCAGTGTCATCGAGAGCACGGCGCGTTTCGACGGCCCAGAACGTGCCGTGCATGTTCGCCTCGCGGAGAACGACGGGAAGTTCTATCTCGACTTGGCAGATCGGCAATGGCGAGTAGTCGAAATCGACGCCGCCGGCTGGTGGATCGTCGAAGCGCCGGCCGTGCGGTTTCGGCGCCCGAGGGGGATGCTCCCCCTGCCCGAACCGCAACCGGGCGGCAGCGTCGAGGAACTTCGCCGGTTTGTCAACGTGGCCGATGACGGCCATTGGCGGTTGCTCGTGACCTGGCTTCTCGCCGCCTTGCGTCCCTGCGGCCCGTACCCGTTGCTCGTGCTGAGCGGACAACAAGGTTCCGCGAAATCGACCACCGCCCGCCTCTTGCGATCGCTGATCGATCCCAACAAATCAGCGCTGCGCAGCGAACCGAAGGAAACCCGCGACTTGATGATTGCCGCGACGAACAGTTGGTGCCTCTGTTTTGACAACCTGTCCTCGCTGACGCCGTGGCTCTCCGATGCGCTCTGTCGCCTGGCGACGGGCGGCGGATTTGCCACGCGCGAGCTGTACACCGACGGCGAAGAAAGCCTTTTCGATGCCCAACGCCCGGTCTTGCTCAACGGTATCGAGGATCTGGCGACGCGTGGCGACCTGCTGGACCGCGCCATCCCTCTGAACCTGCCGCCGATCCCGGAAGGCCAGCGACGTGCGGAACGCTCACTGTGGCGCGATTACGAACTGGCCCGGCCGCGCATTCTGGGGGCGCTGCTGACGGCCGTAGGGGCGGGGTTGCGGGAGCTACCGAATGTTCGCCTGCCCGGATTGCCGCGCATGGCCGACTTCGCCGAATGGGCAGTCGCCAGCGAGAAGGCGCTGAACTGGCCGGCCGGTTCGTTCCTCGACGCCTACGGCGAGAATCGCAAGGACGCCAACGAGGTTGCCCTGGAATCCTCTCCGCTGGTGCCGTTCCTGCGGCAGTTTGTCGAGGCAAACGTCGAGTGGACCGGAACCGCCAGCGCGTTGCTCGCCGAACTGAGGGAGCTGGCCGGCGACGCCGCCAAGTCGAGGGACTGGCCCGGCAACGCCAGGGGCTTGAGCGGCCGGCTCAAGCGTTTGGCGCCGAATCTCCGCGCCGTCGGGATCGTCGTCGAGTGGGAGCGTGAAGAGGGTAGGAAGCGCACGCGCGTCCTTCGCTTGAGTTGTCAGCAAGATAAGGTCCGGGAGTTTGCGTCCGTTGCGTCCGTTGCGTCCGCAGATGCGGAAACCTCTGGAAACAGCGAGGCCGATGCGGACGCAAACGGACGCAAACCAGGTTGCGCGGACGCAAAACCGGACGCAAACGGCCATGCGAAAACCGCTCGACAGGACGCAAAGGACGCTGCGGACGCAAAATCCCGGACCTTTTCTTATCTGGCTCCGGGATGGACTCCCGAAGCCGCCGTGACGCCCTTTGATGGTGAGAAGGAGGAATGAGCGACGCCTCAACCCAACCCGCCGCGTTCGTCGGCTGGTATCGCGTCAACCGCTGGCAACCGTGGCAGCCAGTTGTCCAGGCCGGTAGCGAAGGCGCCGCCCTCGACAAACTGCTTGCATACCTGCCTGGCGACAAGATCGTCTTGCCCGCCGACCGCGATCCGAACGAACGGGAGGGAAGGCCGTGAGTACCGACACATTCGCCTCTGTCCTCCAAGCCGCCGGCCTTCCGCCGCCGAACCGCGAGCATCGTTTCGCGCCGCCGCGACGCTGGCGCTTCGACCTCGCTTGGCCGTCCCTTCGGCTGGCCCTGGAAATCGAGGGCGGGACGTGGACCGGCGGCCGGCACGTTCGCGGCAAGGGCTACGAAAACGATCGCGAGAAGTACAACCTGCGAGTTCAGAACTGACGACGACGATTAACTCACCCCGCGCCCCGCGTCTCTGTATCGTTGTCAGGCCCGCACCTGCACATGGGCGGGTGGGTATCGTTTCAAGAGCCGTAGCGTGCCCCTCTGGACACGCCAGACGGCGTAAACGACCCGGACTCTGCGGCCGGGTAGGGAGTGGCCGGTGTTGCCGGGAAAAGAGGGGTAGGAGTGCGCGGCCCCCTCCATTTATTGCACCAAAATGCGATTTCATGGGTGACGTGATGGAGGCGTGTGCGCCCGTGACGGACCTGGCAGTCGCTCCCTCCCAGTGGTAAGCTGCACGACTGATCCTTTGGGCGCGGCCGGCCGCCGGGACTTGCACCCCTGACCCGGTTAGACTCAATCTTTGAGGAATGGCCGCACGAAACGAAACAACCGATCCTTCGCCTCCGAGACGGACAACTCTGTGTGAATCCGTTCCGTGGACAGCGCATCCGCAAGACTTAAAGGCTCCGACAAAACCCCAAACTACTGAACAGGATTGCACGTTTTCTCGGCGTTTGCTGTACAAAATACAACTAAATTAGTGGTTTTGTCAGAGCCTTTAAGTCGCGAAAAGCCTGCCAGATTTCGGCCGCAGGAACCGTATTCCCTAAATCACGTACTTTCCTGGACGCGCTGAAAACTCGAGCAGCGTTCTGCACATTTGTTCTCGTAGTCGATAAGCGATTCGGTAACACGTTGCGGCGATGGAATGATCCAGCATCCGCGCAAGGCGTCCGAAACGACGTGGAACACCGTTCTTTCAACCCATAAAGGATGTGCAGCACTCACCCAGGAGCAGGTAAGGAAAGGGGGAGCAATCATGATGAGATTGATCCTGCATCACTGGGCGTTGAGTGCGTATGTGGTCTGGCTGTTGGTGGTAGTCGTCGTCAACCTTTGGCGCGAAGGGGATGTGAGCACAATTTTGAAGAAGTGGTGGCACAAGCGTCGCGTAAACGTCACAACTTCGAAGTTGAATGCGGCCGCGACCTCCCAGTCGGAAAACGCTGTGGAAGTTTTGCGGATGAAATCAGTCAAAACTTGCTCTTCTCCATGTCCGGATGGGGAGGAAGCCAAGTCTAGGACAGGTTAGCTCCGTGGGGGGCAGCGGAGGCAGGCGCGGATTCGCGTCGATGATGTCTCGGCGTGGACGGAGCCTCTGGTGTCCCCCCTCTCTTCCGCCACGGCCGTGGATCGTGTTGCGAAGTCATCGACCGTACATCAACTTCATCGACTTCGATAAGGGCCCTGGTACCGGGGGGATGTTCCACTCGGCTGGGAATCCTATATCCTCCTTTACGGAGGCGATAACAATGCAAACTTCCGATGCGATGATGAGAAGACGGTGGCGAATGCGGATGACCGGCGGAGCCCTGGTTCTGCTGGGTCTGGCACTGGCCAGCCTGCAGGAGAGCCGTGCCCAATATTGGGAATACCACAGTGTCTTACCGCCTCGGGAGTGGGTGAAAGCTCCCCCGCAACCGTCCATCCCCACGCCGCCCTCTTACTTCCCCGATGGCGACCTCTCTTACCCGTCCTACTCCTCGGCAACGCCTTCCGTTACCCGCTCCTACTATTTCGGAGGAGAGTACATCCCCCCGGCGTCACCTCCGGAAGGCGAGATGCCCTTCGGCATCTCTGCCGGCACGCTCCCCTGGAACCAGGTGGGCTTCGAGGATTACAAGGATTCCCCGGAGGTTCCCCGCGACGCGTCGCATTTCGCGCCCCGGAAGTACTCGCTGAAGGCAACTCCCTTGCCTCAGCGTCTGCCGGCAGAAAGAGAGGAGGCCGCGCGACTGATCGCCCGCCTGCCCGAACACGCCTTGCTCTGGGTTGAGGGAAAACAGACCCGTCTGACGGGCCAGACGCGCTATTTCGAGTCGCCACCGCTGCGTGCCGGTGAGAAATACAGCTACACCGTGCGCGTGGCCTGGATTGAGGATGGGCGATGGGTCAGCCAGACCGAAAAGATCCCCGTTCGGGCGGGGCAGGTCCAGGCCATCTACCTCCGGTCGAGATAATGCGGAAAGGATTCGCCCAAGATCATTCGTCGCGGTCGAACATCTGCAAATCAATTGTCCTATTTGCCGAAATGTTGGCCGCTTGAATAGCTGAAACGAGGAGAGACAATCCCTCAGAGAGAGGAGTGCCGTAACTCTTGACCTCTGGCCCGAGGAGGTTTTCTGCCGGGGGGACAGCGAAACGGCAGTGTCCGACCCTTCTTCAACGAAGCGTGGCCAGGAGACACTTGTCTCCCTCGACCCGTGAGCGCTTACGGCAGCGCCTGGAGGAAGGATTCTCCCGGTAATTCAGCGAAGATGCGCGGGAACATCCGAAAAAGCAGAACTTAACGGATTCATCATCTGTCCCTGATGTGCCGGCCGGTGAAATGCCGATTTTCTCTTCAGGCATCGCGCCCGGCGCATTCCACGGTGCGCCCGGACGAACTGTCGTGGTCCGCGAGGCGGCTTCGGGGGATCGACGATGGGGAAAGAATTGCTCGCCGCACTCGGCGGCTTGCTCCTCGCGCTCGGCGCAGCCTTCGCGGACGAATCGCCGCCGCAGGCTTCCGAGTCGAAAACGGCCACCGCCGCCGGTAGGCCGTCCGCGGAGATCGTTCCGACCTTCGGTCTTGGTTTGCCCTCGCAAGTCCCCTGGTCGCCGCCCCCTTTCCCGCCCACGGCCCCAAACGATCCTCGCCTGCCTCTCCCCTATTTTTCCCCCCCGCCGCCAGGACCCAGCCCGGAAGATTTGGCTCTCATACCTGGCGGCAGCTGCTGCTGGGGAGGATTCGAGTATTTGATGTGGTGGGAAAAGAAAGCCCCTCTGCCGTCGAACTTCCTGACCACCGGATCGCTCAAGGATGCCGTTCCCGGCGCCCTGGGGCAGCCGAACACCCAGGACCTTTACCCCGCCTCCGCCGTCGATTTTTTCCAACTCTCGGGCCTGCGGGTGACGGCCGGCGCCTGGTTCGATGATCAGCAGATGCTCGGCTTGGAAGGCAGCGGCTTCGTGCTCGAGAAGAGCATGCACGTTTTCCTGGCCAAATCGGACCGTAGCGGCAATCCCCTGTTCGCGTTTGCCCATTTCGACCCGTTGCCCAAGGGCAGTCCCGATGCGTTCGTGGCCTCGGCGCCGCGCGGCGGCAAGGTGGGTCCCTTCTCCGGATCGGTCGGCTTCGACACTGACAGCCAGCTTTGGGGGGCGGAAGCCAACCTCGTCCACGCTCTGTACTGGAGTCCCGTCTTTCGCGTGCGCCTGCTCGGCGGCTTTCGCTATCTCGATCTCGGCGAGAGCCTCACTTTCTTTTACCAGCGTGTGACGTTGGGGAGCGCCGCCGTCCCGTTCCTCGGCAAGACGTTCCCCTCCAGCCTAGAACTGGCCGACGACTTCTTTCAGACGCGCAACCAGTTTTACGGCCCCCAGATCGGTCTCGATGGTCAATATTTCCTGGGCAAGTGTTTTGTCGTCCTCGGCGGCAAGCTGGCGGCCGGGGCGACGCATGAAGCCCTGAACATCAACGGCATCTCGACGCTGCAACAGGTCAAGAAACCAGCCCAGACGGCTGCCGGCGGGCTGTTCGCGCTGCCGAGCAACATCGGCCGTTTCGACGCCGACCAGTTCGGCGTGGTGCCGCAGTTCTTGGCGCGCCTGGGTTGGCAGCCGGTCCGCTGGGTGCGCGGCTGGGTTGGCTACGACTTCCTGTACTGGAGCCAGGTACTGCGACCCGGCAGCCAGGTCGATCTCCGCGTCAACCCGGCGCAGGTGCCGACTGACCCCCGCTTCACCGGCGCCCGCTCCTCCTCCCCGGCCCCTCAGTTCAACCGCACGGATTTCTGGATGCAAGGCCTCTCGTTTGGCGCGGAATTGACGTTTTGAAACCCGGCAGTAGGAGCGAACATGGTTTGGTGCCGGTGGAAATGGCTGTGCGGAAGCACGTTGCTCGGCATGTGCCTCGTCGCGCTGTTGCAGTCTCCGGGGGCCGCCCAGCCCTCCCAGGACGCCGCCCTCGACGAGGCGCTGCCGGCGCCGCGTGCGGTCCCGAAGCCGCCCGAAACCGCCACGCAATTCCCTCCCGCCGACGTCCGCAACCCGGCGGTCGGGATCACTTACCTCGACGCCCTGCGGATCGCCGTGTTGTCCAATCTCAGCGTCGCCCAGGCGCAGGCGGTCGTGCGACAGGCTCAGGCCGCCAAGCAGCGGGCTGAGGTCGTCTGGCTGCCGAACCTCAACACTCTCCCCTTCGATTACGTCAACCACCAGGGCCGCATTCAGCAGACGGCAGGCAATATCATAAAAGTGGACCGCGAATCCCTGCTCGTCGCCACCGGGCCTGTGCTGTCCTTGGGGTTGAGCGACGCCATATTCAATTTCGGAGTGGCCCGGCAGAACCTCCTCGCCGCCCGCGCCGGCCAGCAGCGCGTGACCAATGACACGATGCTGGCCGTGTCCGACGCCTATTTCAACGTACTCCGCAACCGCCGCCGTGTCGCTCGCCTGGACGAAGTGCTGGAGTTCCTCACCTCGGAGCAGCCCCGCGCCATCCGCAGTAACCTGCGCGGCATGCTGCCCCTGATGACGGCCTACCTGGAAGCCGGCGCCACCTCCCAGGCCGAGCACTATCGCGTCGAAGTCGAGGTCCTGCGCCGCCGACAGGAGCTGATCACCGCTATCCAGGACTTGCGCGTGTCGATCGCCGAACTGGCCCGCTTGCTGCACCAGGATCCCACCGTCGTCCTTTGGCCCCTGGAGGATTACCGGGTGCCCGTTCCCATCCCCGGCGAGGGCTGGTTCAACCTCAACCTCCCGGATCTCGTCCGCACCGCCCTGAACAACCGCCCCGAATTGGCCGAGCAGCAGGCGCTGGTACAGGCCGCCGTCAATCAAGTGAAGGCCGCGAAGTATCGCCCCTTTTTTCCGACCTTGTTGGTAACCTATTCGGATGGAGGGTTCGGCGGCGGCCCTCGGTTGGTTACGACTCCAGGCGTATCAGGAACCACTTTCGGTCACTCGGGCAACATCAACGACTTTGGCAACCGGACAGATTTTGAGGCCGGCCTCGTCTGGCAACTCCAGAACATGGGATTCGGCAACCTGGCCACGGTGCGCCAGAACCAAGCAGTTCAGCAGCGGGAGCAATTTCGCTTGATCCAGCTGCGCGACTTCGTGGTCGCCGATGTTGTTCAGGCGCAGGAACAGATCCGGCGCGGTCGGGAACGTTTGGCCATCAGCCAGGGTTCCCTCTTCGATCGGAAGGGGGCCGCGTCGGGGGTGGCTTACGAGTCGATCCGCCTCAACTTCCTGCGTCTGAGCAAGCAGGAGACCCGGCCGCTGGAGGTGCTCGATTCGATTCGCAGCCTGAACGACTTGCTGGACGTGTATATTCAGGATATGACGGATTACGAACGGGCGCGGTTCCGCTTGCTGGTGGCCCTGGGCATTCCGAAGCAGGCCCTGATGGACCCGTCCTTGATGCCCGTGCCACCCGCTGCCCGTGCCCCAGAAGCGGCCCCTGTCCCAGCTCCCGTCGCGCCGCCCGCGGCCCCCCGTCAACCTTGACCGCCTCCGCTGCGTAGAAGCGATACGTGCTTTGGACCCGCGACCCATCGGGAGGTCTTCCTATGTGGTTGGTCACCGCCGCCCTCCGCCGCCGCTACACGGTCTGGGTGGGCATGTTGCTCGTCCTCGTGCTGGGCGTCATCAGCTACCTGCGCACGCCCACCGATATCCTGCCCACCCTCAAGGCGCCCGTGGTGGTCGTGTTCGCCTCGTACCGGGGCATGCCGGCCCCCGACATGGAGCAGAGCGTGACGGCCATCCTCGAGCGGGCCTTGACGCGCTGCGATCACCTCGATCACATCGAGTCGCGCTCCCTGCTGGGCCTGGGCATCATCCAGGTGTATTTTCGACCGGATGTCAGCGCCGACATGGCCGCCACCCAGGTCATCTCCCTGGTCAACGGCGAGATGCAGTTCTTGCCGCCCGGTATGCTCCCGCCCACCATCCTCAAGTACGACGCCAGTAGCGTCCCGGTAGGCAACCTGGTCATCTCCAGCGCCGACCGCACGGACAAGTATCTGCTCGACCTGGCCGACCACGAGCTGCGTGACGAGATGTCGGGCATCGAAGGCCTGGCCGCGGCCCCGGTGTTCGGCGGCGTCTTCCGGCAGGTGCAAATCTACGTCCACCCGCGCACCCTGGAGGCGCTGCGGATGTCGCCGCTGGACGTGTCGCGCATCGTCAACAACCAGACCCAGGTCATTCCCACCGGCGAAATGCGCATCGGCCAGCAAACCTACTACGTCAGCTCCAACGCCATGGTGCCGACGCCCGACGCCTTCGCCAAGATCCCGCTTTATTCCGACGGCCGCAAGACGGTCTTCCTGGGCGACGTCGCCGAAATCCAGGACGGCACGCGCTGGCGCACCAACACGGTGCTGGTGGACGGCCGACCCGCCGTGTACGTACCGCTGCTGCGCCAGGCCGGCGCCAACGCCATCCGCGTCGTGGACAACGTTCAGGAGTTCCTGCCCAAGTTGTACGAACGCGGTGTCGTGCCGGAGGATGTCCACGTCGAACTGGCCTTCGATCAGTCGCAGTACGTGCGCGAGGCGCTGAACAACCTCAAGCTGGAAGCGCTGTCCGGGGCCGTCCTCGCCTCGCTGGTCGTGCTGCTGTTCCTGGGCAGCTTGCGGAGCATGTGGATCGTCGCCCTGTCCATCCCACTCTCGGTGCTGACCGCCTTCGTGGGGCTGTATTTCAGCGGCGAAACGCTCAACATCATGACGTTGGGCGGCCTGGCCCTGGTGCTGGGCCGCGTCGTCGATGATTCCATCGTCGATGTGGAGAACACCGTCCGCCATCTAAACCTGGGCAAGACGCCGTTCCAGGCGGCCCTGGACAGCGCCCGCGAAATCTCCGTGCCCGTGCTGCTGGCCACGGTGACGACGGTGGTGGTCTTTCTGCCGCTGATGTTCCTGACCGGCCAGGGCAAGTATCTCTTCGGACCGCTGGCCGCCAGCGCCGCCATGGCCATGTTCGCCTCCTACCTCGTCTCCCGGACCGTCTCGCCCCTGTACTGCGCCCGCTACCTGCGGCCGCACCACGAGCCGGAGAGGTTCCCGCGCCGGTTGCTCCTCGTGAGCATCGTCTTCGCCGCCGTGGGGCTGACGATCTGGTCGATCGGCGCTTGGGCGCCATTGCCCCTGGAGCAACTCTCCCTCAACGTGCGCCAGGTGTTGTTCGGGACGCCGCGCCGCCCCGATCTGGCGGCGGCGATGGCCCATCTCTCCCAGCGTCCCAACGCGGCGGACAAGCTCCGAGAGCTATTCCCCGCGCTGGGCGTTTATGGGATCCTTGTCGGCCTTGGCATCGCGGGCGGCTTCGTGCTGACCGTCGCCGGGATGTTCTGGATCGCTCCCCTGTTCAACGTTCTCTTCGAGAAGTTCACCGCTGTTTATGAGTTCCTGCTGCGATTCTGTTTACGCGTGCGCTGGGCAGTCCTCTTGCTGCTGGCCGTCGCCGTCGTGCCGGTCTGGCTGGCCGCAGGCGACATCGGACAAGAGTTGTTCCCGGAGGTGGACGCCAGTGACTTCACCATTCACGTGCGGGCCTCGGGCGGGCCTCGCGTCGAGGAGACGGAACGGCAGGTCCGCGAGATTGAGCGGATCGTGCGCGACGTGGTGCCCCGCGAAGACCTGGACATCATTCTGGCCAACGTGGGCCTCAGCTCGCGCTGGTCGGCCATCTACACCCCCAACAATGGACCGCACGCCGCCTCCTTGCGCGTACAGCTGCGTAGCGGCTTTAGCGGCCGGCGGACGCCCACGCTCGACTATGTGCGGGAGCTGCGCCGCCGCCTCAAGGACCGCTTCCCCACTTACGATTTCTTCTTCGAGACCGGCGGGATGATCCGGCAGGTCCTCAACGCCGGCGCCAGCGCGCCGATCGAGGTGCAGGTCTACGGACGCGACAACGTCCTGCGCCGGCGCGTGGCTCGGGAACTCGATACCATGATTGGCGACTTGCCCAGGGTCCAGGACACCTATCTTCCGCAGGGAATGGACTTGCCCCAGCTGCGCATCATGGTCGATCGGACCGCTGCCATTCGTTCCGGCTTGACCGAGGCCGACGTGATCCGCAACGTCATCACCACGCTGATGTCCAGCGCCCAGATCACGCCCAACATCTGGATCGACCCCAAGAACAACAACCCGTACCTGATCGGCGTCCAGTACGCCGAACATAATGTCGATAGCATCCAGACGCTGGAGAAGATCCCCCTCACGAGCGGCAAGGACAAGAGCACCGTGGTTTGCCGCCTCGAGGACGTCGCCCAGATCGAGCGCATCCTGGGTCCGGTCGAGGTCTACCACAAGAACGTCAACCGCGTCAGCCAGCTGTTCGTCACCGTTACCGGCAACGACGTGGCCGGCGTCGCCTCCGACGTCGAGTGGCTGGCCAAGCAACTGCCGACGGCCTTCGCCCTGGACCATTTGCCCCACGAGAAGAAGCACCTCCGCGACGACCCGGAGTTCCGCCGGCGGCTGGAGGAATATGTCCAGAAGAAGACCCCCTCCCTGGAGGCGGACATCCAAGCCCGGCACGGGGTGGACGTCTCCCGACTGAAACTCCCCGCCGACACCCGTCTTGAGGTGCATGGGGAGATCAGCAACATGCGGCAATCGTTCCGGGACATGGCTTTTATTCTCCTGCTGGCCGTCCTGCTGGTGTACCTGGTGATGGCCGCCCAGTTTTCGTCCTGGATCGACCCCCTCATCATGATCGTGTCAGCCCCGCTGGGTCTGTTCGGCGTGATCTGGACGCTGTGGATGACCGGCACGTCGCTGAACATCCAGTCGTGCATGGGCATCCTGATGATGGTGGGCATCTCGGTGTCCAACTCGGTGCTGCTGATCGAGTTCGCCAACCGGCTGCGCGGCGGCGCGGAGGACGGCGAAGGGGAGACGCCCGGCGAGGCGACCGGCCTGGAGACGCGGGAGGCGGTCACCCGCGCGGCGCGCATCCGCATCCGTCCCATTCTAATGACGACGGTGGCCACGATCGTCGGTCTGTTGCCGATGGCGATTCATCTCCGGCCGGGGGACGAGATGAACCTACCGCTGGCCCGCGCCGTCATCGGCGGCCTGGCGGTCTCGACGCTGCTGACCCTGTTCGTCGTTCCGGTGCTTTATACCTTGCTGAAACCGCGGCACGCCGCGAAACCAGCGGACCCCGAAGGCGTAAAATAAGCGGAAGGTGGGTAACGCATGGTCCCAAATCGATCGATCGATAGCTTCGGAAGGATCGGCTGGGTGGCGTTGTTGCCGTTGCTGGCCGCCCTGGGCTGCGGCCACGGTTCGGCCAAGCTGCCGCGCCAGGAGCTGGAAAGGCTGCCGCGCTTGGAAGTGACCCGTCCCGTGCGGACAAACCTGTTCCGACGTGTGGAGCTGGCGGCGACGGTGGAGCCGATGAAGAAGGTTGATCTGTGTGCCCGCGTGCCGGGCGTCGTCGGCTATATGCCCGACAAGGTGGACATCGGCCTGCCGGTGCGCACCGGGGAGGTGCTGGCCCGACTGGACGTGCCGGACCTGGAAGCGGAGAAGAGGCACAAGGAAACGCTACTGGAGCAGGCGCGGAAACAGAAGACCCAGGCCGAGGAAGCCAAGGCGGTCGCCGAGCGCGAGGTCGAGGAGAGCAAGAAAATCGAGAAGCGGTGGGCCGCGGATTACACGTTCCAGAAGCTCAAGTTCGAGCGGCAGCGCGACCTGGTGCGCAGAGGGGCGGCCGATTTGCAGCTGCAGCAGGAAGCACAGCGC
Source organism: Gemmataceae bacterium (assembly GCA_036557825.1). GTDB lineage: Bacteria > Planctomycetota > Planctomycetia > Gemmatales > Gemmataceae > JAJPHU01. The sequence continues at coordinate 82,372 of DATBGU010000316.1, read as the reverse complement.
CAGATGGAATCCGCCGAGGCCGCCTGGGAAGCGGCTCAGACGCAGATCCTCACCCGGCAGGCCAAGGCTCGCGCCGCCCTCGCCGACCTGAGCGTGGCCGAGAACCGTATCCAGGTAGCCGACGCCGAGGTCAAGAAGGTGGAGGCGCTCCTCAAATTGGCAACGATCCACGCGCCGTTCGACGGCGTGCTGACGCGCCGATGGGTGGACCGCGGCGCGATGATCAAGGACCCCGGCGCCCCCCTCTTGACCCTCATGCAGACCGATCGCGTCCGAGTCCTGGTTGACGTGCCCCAGCGCGATGTGTCGCTCCTGAACACACGCGAGCAAAACCCTAACAAGAACGGCAACGGCGATCCGGTGAGGGTGCACATTCCGACTCTGGCGCACAAGGTCCCCAAGGGAGAGTTTGAGGGTTACGTCACGCGCAAGAGCGGCTTGCTTGACCCGGTGACACGCACCATGCGGACCGAGATCGAGATCGCCAATCCGGACAAGCATTTGGAGCCGGGGATGTACGGCACGGCCTTGCTGCTATTGGAGGAACACTACAACGTGCTGACTCTCCCCGCGAGCACTCTGGTGCGGCGCGGCGAGGGCAAGGTCGAAGTCTACCACATCGCCGAGATCCAGGGCGAGCCGCCGACCGGCGTGCTGCTCCGCAAGGAGGTCGAGTTGGGTCTGGACAACGGCCAGGTGGTGGAGATCCTTCGCGGGCTGACCGGCAACGAGTCGGTGGTGCTGCGCGGCAACGGCGTCATGCGCGACGAGGACCGCGTCATCGCCGTGCCCGAACGTCGCCCCCAACGGTGACCGCTCTCCGCATCGCCGGCATGGTGGGGGCTGCTGCGTCAGGAGGGAAAGTAGCCACCAGGGATTGGGTACGGCAAGGGCCGCCCGGCCGGCACCAGGTAAATCGGCTGGACGAGGATGGGTGGCGCTGTCGCCTTGTACCTGGCCGCTAACTCACTCTGCGCGAAAATCAGGAACTCGCGCGCCATGATGACGCCGTTGCCGCTGTCCGTCAGGCGGGACGTCCAACGCTGGATTTCGTTCTCGCTGGGCGGTCTGCCGAGCACGTCGCCGTAGAGAGCGATGACGAGGTCCCGCGGGTTGCCGCCGTGGGCTTGATAGTAATCCTCGCTGCCGAGGAATTGCGCCTGGGCCTGGAGCGCCGACGCCGGCCCTGTTGGCGGACCCAGGGCGGCACGGGTCTCTCCCCATCCCAGTGCGGCCACGATCAAGGCCATCGGCAAGGTTCGGTAGAAGTGCATGGCTGGTCCTCTCCGCAGGTGTTCGGGCTGCTGGCTCCTCCCTCATCGGAAGAACGTTAGGGAGTTCCCGAGTTTGCGCTTGTCCTGGGGAAAAAACTGTCAAAACACCTTTCTCCACGGAGTTGCCGGCGCGATCGACTCAACGCAGCGGGTACAGTTTCGCGTGTTTCGGGTCGAACCGCAGAACGAACAAGTGGCCGTTCTGCCCGATGGCCCACACCAGTGTCCTCCTCGCCGAAATGATGGCAGAAAACAAGCAGGAAAGTAGTTCAGGTCGATGCCGTGGCGCGTTGGGAACAAGGCCGCCGTGAGCCGAGTTGGGCGACGGTCCTCGCCTTGGCCGTTGCCCTCGGTGTGGATTGTACGGCCTTCACCGCGCCGCCGGCGGAGGGAGCGGAGCCGAGAGGGCAAGGGTACGAAGTGAAACAACACGGCTGGAGCGCTCGCCACGGACTGCGCCGGCTGCCTGATCGCCGTGAGGAGCCTGCATATACTTGACATTTTGTCAAGTAATTCCTAGAATACCGTCATGGCGAAGAAGCGAAGCACGTTCTCTGACGAGCTGCGCCGGGCGGTCGATGGCTGCGGGCGGTCGCACTATCGCCTCTGCCATGAACTGGGCATCGCCGAGAGCACCCTGAGCCGGTTCATGTCGGGGGAACGCGGCCTGACGATGAGGTGCCTCGACAGTCTCGCCGCACTGCTCGACCTGCACGTCGCCGCAGGCAAGCGGCCGAAGAGAAAGGGCAGGTGAACGATGGGCACCGTGTTCAAGAAGACATTCACGAAGCCGCTGCCGCCAGGCGCGGCGATCTTCGTCCGCAAGGGGCAGCGCTTGGCCCGGTGGAAGACCAAGGGGGAGACGCGGACGGCGCCGCTGACCGTGGGCCAAGACGGGAGCGAGCGCGTCCTTATTGAGTCGCCCTTCTACGTCGCCAAGTACCGGGATGGGACCGGGGTAGTGCGCGTCGAGGCGACCGGCTGTCGCGATGAGACGGCCGCACGCCAGGTGCTCGCCGACTTGGAGCGAAAAGCCGAACTGGTGCGCTCCGGCGTGATGAGCGCCGCCGAAGCTGCCATCGGCGAGCGGCAAGCGGCGCCGCTGACAGAGCACTTTGCCGCCTTTGATACGCACCTACAAGCGAAGGGAGTCACTCGGATTCATCGGGAGGACACCGGCCGCTACTTGCAACGGCTCGCCGCCGATTGCTCTTTCGGGACGCTGGCGGTCTTGCGCCGCGAAGCCCTGGAGCGCTGGCTTGCGGACCAGTCTGTCGAGGGCATGTCCGCCCGCACCCGCAACGCCTACCGAAATGCAATCGTGTCCTTCTGCAACTGGTGCGTCGCCACGAACCGGCTTTCCGTCAATCCCTTTGATGCTGTACCGAAAGCCGACGAAAAGGCCGATCGGCGTCGGCAACGGCGAGCGATGGATGAAGCCGAACTGACGCGCCTGCTCGACGTGGCCCGGCGCCGCCCGCTGCTCGAAGCCCTGACTGTCCGCAAGGGTAAGCGGAAGGGCGAGCGTTACGCCAAGGTCCGCCCGGAAGTACGGCAACGCCTGGAGCTGCTGGGACGTGAACGCGCCTTGGTCTACAAAACGCTGGTGCTGACGGGACTCCGCAAGAACGAATTGGCTTCGTTGACCGTGGGACAACTTCATCTCGATGAAGCGGTTCCCTTCGCCGCTCTTGACGCTGCCGACGAAAAGAACCGCGAAGGCAACGAAATCCCCCTCCGCGATGATCTGGCGGCCGACTTGCGGGACTGGTTGGCTTTCAAGCTGGAACGTGTCCAGGCCGAAGCCCTTGAGCGCGGCGAGCCGATCCCCGCTCGCTTGCCATCCGATATGGCAGTCTTCAAGGTGCCGGCCCGGCTGGTGAAAATCCTTGACCGGGACTTGAAGCTCGCCGGCATCCCCAAGCGCGATGAACGCGGGCGCACCCTCGACGTTCACGCCCTGCGCCATACGTTCGGAACACTACTGAGCAAGGGAGGGGTTGCTCCCCGGACGGCACAAGCCGCGATGCGGCACAGCGACATTAAGCTGACGATGAACGTCTACACCGATCCGAAGCTGCTCGACGTGGCCGGCGCCCTCGACGCCTTGCCGGCCCTGCCCCTGGACGGCGGACAGACAGATCGAGAAGTCGTCCGTACAACCGGGACGGACGGCGAAACGGCGCGAACGCTTGCACCACTGCTTGCACCAACGCTTGCACCAACTGCTGACAAGCAGGGTGCAACCCTGTCCATCGCTGGCAAAGTGAACAGAGGAGAGGAATCCGATTCGCTCGCCGTAAGTGTCAGCGGAGTCAAAAGAAAAGACTCGCTGACAATTCCTGTCAGCGAGTCTTCATGTCGGGGCGACTGGATTCGAACCAGCGACCTCCTGAACCCCATTCAGGCGCGCTAGCCAAACTGCGCCACGCCCCGAGTTGTCCGAACCGTTGTCTCTGCTAATTCTCACGTCCTGTGGGGTAAGCCTCTCAGCCCAGAACGGTGCAAGTATTTTACGTATTCTCCCGTCGTTTGCAACGGCATCTCGGAAGGCTCGGGAACGGGAACCGGGCGTGCCCACTTTTGAGGATGAGAGACGAAGCCACCTTGGCCCGTCTCGATGCGTTGAAAGCGATCGGCAGGATGCGCAAGCCCTCCTCCCCCGTGCAGGGCTGAACCTCGATTCGTCTGGCATCCGCGCCTGGCGCGATCGGCGCGGCACACGCGACCTTGTTCGACGAAATCGTCATTCCATTCCTTCCTGGAAACCGCAATTCCTCCCCCACTGACCGCAAAGACGGCAGGACCGCCCGTATCGCGCCCGTCGTCCGGATTCGCGGCGATGCGCCGCGTTTTTCCCCTCTTGTGCTTCAGTCCGTTGGGGTGCAAGTCGATCTACCGGCACGAAGGACAAATGCTACAATACAGTCCTCACCGCTTGAGCTTGTCCTTCGGAAAGAGGAAGAGTTGATGTCGTCAACGGTATCGTTTTATCCCGCCTCTTCGACGGGAGATGGATCTCGCGTCCGCTGCGAGGGCGATCTGCTGGCGCGCTATCACAACCTCATCAACGCTTCGACGCTCGACTGGACGCGGCGGTATCGCAAACTGCGACAACTGGGCAGCGGTGGACAGGGCATCGTCTTCCTCGGCGAACGGCAAGGCGCCGACCAGTTCATCTTGCCCGTGGCCCTGAAGATCTTCTCCCCCGAATCGTACCGCGACACGGAAGCCTACGAGGAGGACATGGTGCGCGTGGCGCGCGTCGCCGTGCGCGTGACGCAAATTCAGCACGACAACCTCATCGACATCCACGATTTCATCGCGTTGGACGGCCTGCGCGTCATGGAGATGGAGTGGGTGGATGGCTACGACCTGCGCGAGGTGCTGACGCAGCAGATGCTCGACCAGACGCGGCAGCGCGTCAGCGCCCGTCACTGGAAGTACGTCAACAACGTCATTCTCACCGAAGGGCCGGTGCATCCGCGTTTGAAGCCGGGCGTGGCCATCCAGGTGCTGCGCGAGTGCCTCGCCGGCCTGGCGTCTCTGCACCGAGAAGGCATCGTTCACGGCGACCTGAAGCCTTCCAACATCATGCTCAAGCGCACCGGCGACACCAAGGTCATCGACATCGGCTCGGCCATCGACCTCAGCGCCGCCGCCGCGCGCCGCATGTGGTCGCCTGTGTACGCCGCCCCCGAAGTGCTGCAAGGCGGCGAGAACTCGCCGCAAGGGGATCTGGCCAGCCTCGGTTATGTCCTGATCGAGATGCTCGCCGGCCGGCCCCCCTTCGAGGGGCTGACAATGTACCGCGAACTGATCGAGGCCAAGGCGCAACTGGACCGGCGCTTGCCGGAACTGTTGCCGCCGGAAGTGAGCTGCAACGATCTGCTGCTGCACTTGTGCCGCCGGCTCATCGCCGCCGATCCCTCACGCCGCTTCTCCAGCGCCCAGGCTGCCGACCTCGACCGCAAAGGGGCGGCCGATTTTCACCGCCAACTCGTCAAGGGCGACCTGGCCAGCGAGTACGAAAACGACATCCGCGTCTGGTTGGAACAACTCGGTTAAAGGCGGTCTTCCTCGTCTCTCGCCGTTTTACGCTACCGAAAAAAACGGTTGTTACGCGACCTGTCTTCTTGACTTTCGCAGTCGATCATGGAAGATAGGGAAGTTTTCCGGGCATGTGCCGGGAGCGATCGAGGCTGCCCATGAGTTCGCTCACACCGACAACGAGGTCGCAGCTGCTGGCCCATCTTCGCAGCGACCAATCCGCGCGCTGGCAGCGCGGCGAGCGGGTGAGCGTCGAAGATTATCTAAGTCAACACCCACAACTGGCCGACGACATGGAGGCGGTCCTCGCCCTGATCGGCGCGGAGGTTCTGCACCGTCGCGAGAGCGCCGAGCAGCCCAGCCTCGAAGAATATCTTCTCCGCTTCCCCAATCACGCCGACGAGTTGCGCCGCGTTTGGCCCTGGTTGCGGATCGGGCAGCCGCCGGAGCGAGTGGAGAGCGATTCTCCGGCCAGTACCCTCGCCGAGAACACGCCGTCGAACGTACCCACCCGCCGTGAACCATCCGCGCCCGCGCTTCCGGGTTTTGAACTGCATGAGAAACTCGGAGAGGGGGGTATGGGCGTCGTCTACCGGGCCTGGGACAGCGGTCTGGGCCAACCCCGCGCGGTCAAGGTCATCCGCGGCGGCTTTCGGGGGGAATTGGCTTACGAGCGTTTCCAGCGCGAGGCGAAGGCGGTGGCGCGTCTGGACCATCCCGGCGTGGTACGCATCTACGCCCTGGGCGAACACGACGGCGATCTCTTCATCAGCATGGAATTCCTGGAGGGCGGCAATCTTTCCACCCGTCTGCGCCAGGGTCCGCTGGAAATCCGTGAAGCGGCGGAACTCGTACGTCAGCTGGCCGTGGCCGTGCAGCACGCCCATGACCACAAGGTCTTGCATCGCGACCTCAAGCCGGCCAACGTCCTGTTGACCGCCGACGGCAAGCCCAAGGTGGCCGACTTCGGACTGGCCAAGCTGCTCGACGAGGACGACGACCTGACGCGCCCCGGCGACGTGATGGGCACCCCGTCGTACATGGCGCCGGAGCAAGCCGAGGGGCGACTGAAGGACATCGGAGCGCGGACGGACGTGTGGGCGCTGGGTGTCATCCTTTACGAATGTCTCAGCGGTCGGCCGCCGTTTCGAGGCGAGACCCGAAGCGAGACGCTGGAGTTGGTGAAACGCGAGAGACCGGCCAGTCTACGCCGGCTCCGAGCCGACGCGCCGATCGAACTGGAGATCATCTGTCTGCACTGCCTGGAAAAAAGGCCGGAACGGCGCTATGCCACGGCGGCGGAATTGGCCGCCGACCTGCAAACCTGGCTCGACGGGAAGCGGGTACGATCCTGGTCCAGCGGGCGACGGCGACTCTGGCGTGCCGCCGCTTTCGCCGTCGTTCTCCTCCTTGGTTTGGCTGTTGCGGCCTTTCCGCGCTTCCGCGAGCACCAACCCGAACCAGACCTCCCTCCTCCGCAGACCGTCAACTTGCCTTTGGCGCCGGGAATCCAGCACTCTCTCCTCACGCGCGAGCCAATCGCCCTACGCTGGCCCAAGGGAGGAAAGAAACATTTTGATCCTGAATTGCAGGAACTCCAGGTGATGAAGTGTGAGGGACTGGGCTTGATCGTCCTCGGCGAAACGTTCGCACCCCGCTATCAGATCGCCATCACCATGGATCAGACGCCTTGGACCGGCAACATCGGCGTGTTTTTCGGCTATCAAGAGGGGGAGGAAAAAGGCGAACCGATCCAGCGCTACCAAACACTTGAATTGAGATCGGAAAGGGACGCGAGGCAAGGCAGCCTCTTGCATGTCGATTGGAACGTCGCTTCACACGAGGGGCTCAAGGACCGTCAGAGAAGTTCCCTGAATGGCCTCAGAAGTTCAGAGAGCTTCCCTGCTATCGCGTCGTTCCATCGCCTTCAGTTTCAAGTCGGCCCCAAGGGATTGGAATGGGTGGAATGGGATGGGGAGAAGTCGATCCGCCTCGGCGCGGAGAAGTTGAAAGCCCCTCCGCCTCCGGCGTCTTACAAGGGATTATTCGGGATCTATGTGCGCGATGGCAGCGGAATGTTTCGAGACGCCCAGTATCAATTCCAAGAGGAACCGTGATGTCGAATCCTGGCCAAGACAAAGTGACCGTGCGGGTTGAAGTTGTGATCGAGGGCGGCAGAACCTCGTCGGTCGAGATGCGTTCCAGCGGGCGTCTCAAGGGTACTTATGGCTACATCAAATACCCAACCTCGGCTTCGGACAACACGCCGATCGTACGCCAAACCGGCGGGAAGAACTATATCGAGGCCTATGGGGACAGCCCGATGTACTATGGCGCGTACCCCTCCCGAGTATGGGCCCTGGCGTATCCGACGAAGGACGTAGACCCCGCGGCGCACCCGAAGCCGGACGGGGACGCGCTCAGCACCTTCATCGACAAGTCCACGGGGAACTGGTCCTTCCTGTTGCGCCAAAGCCAAAACAATCCGGTTCCCAATGCCAATTGTTGCGCGACTCCCTGCCCTCTGGAGGGCGACGATAACAGCACCTTGCTGGTATGGTGGGATTGCAGCACATCGAGTTCGATGGACATTCGGCACGTGGAAGCCAAACACTTCTACGGCTACTGTCCGGGAAGCGGCGGTTGGGGCCTCCCGTTCACCCCAGGCCGAGTTGCCGTTGGCTCCCAACACCTGCCGAGGACGCTCCATGCGACCTTTACGGAGGCGCTGGCGAAACTGGGCAGAGTCACCCTCACCTGGAACGGCGTTCGTTGGGTCGGCGAATCGATCGCCGGCGGTTCCCTCGTATCCTTACTTTGCCACGATGGCATGTTCGAGTTGATGTCGGCCGGGCCGGGCGCCGCGTTCATCGTGGCCGGTCAACCCACCGTGCATCCTCGGTTCCACTGGTCCGTCAAAGGTACGGCGCTGGGAACCTTGTCCGGTCATTTCGGAGTCACTCTCACGGAGTAAGCTCGTGCCGCGCCCCTGTTTGCAAGATCATCCGTCCAGCCCTTCCACCTGCCGCGTTTGTTTCTGGTGCGCCGATGTTTCGGAGATGGGTTCGTTCTACCGCCGCCATTGGGGCGAACCCGAACCGGATGGCCGTCTCGGCGGCGCGCTCGGGCATCCTCCCCGCGAGATGGTATCTGGCCTGCTCGATCCCATTCCCGAAGCGGAATTTGCTCCCTTGCCGCCGGGGTGGGCGCACGATGCCCGCGTGATCCGGAGGCACCGAGACGCCCTCCTTGCCCTGGCCAAGATGGCCCTGCCTCCGCCTGGCTCTCGCGAAGACGCGGGGATCGTGGTGATCGGCGGCGGTCGATATTGGCCGGGCATCGTCGTGTCCCTGAAAATGCTGCGCGACACCGGCTGCCGATTGCCCGTGCAGATCTGGCATCGCGGCGCCGCCGAACCGATACGCCGGCAGGATCTCGATGGGATAGAGGGAGTGGAAATCCACGACTTGACGACCCTCACCCCACCGCCGCGCATTCTGCGCGGCTGGGATGCCAAGACGGTCGCGCTGCTCGCCTGCGGTTGGGAACGCGTTTTCTTCCTCGACGCCGACGCCTACTTTCTCCGCGACCCCACACCGATTCTCGAACGCCTATCGGCGGAGGAGCCTTTCCTCTACTGGAACGATTTGCCCGCGGCCTGGACCCATGTCGCCTGGTCCGTCTGGGGGCAAGGGAGCAGTTCGGTTCCGCCCATTCAGGGCGGCCATTTCGCGATTCACATGAGGCACTTCTGGCGCGAGTTCGTGCTGACCTACTGGCTGGACCAGCACAGCGACTTCAGTTACGTCCATCAGCTCGGCGATCAGGACTCCTGGCGGGTCGCTCTAACGGTAACGGGTGGTCGCTATCAGTGCCTCGGTCCGGCCAGGTGGGAGGACGTGGCCTACGTCTGTGACCTGTACGGTGTTCCGTTCATCGTTCACCGATCCTCGTCAAAAATGCTCTACCCGGAGGACGTGACACCGGGCGACTGGGCGAGCAATCGTCGGCTGGATCGGCTGCCGGGCGAGGCGCGGGCGTGGGCTTATTGGGAAGAGTTGCGATCGTCTCGGTCCGCCCCCGATGTATTCGGACGCATCTACGCATCGGGGCTGTGGGGGCCTTGTCAATCCTCCGGCGATGGCTCCAACGCTTCTCAGGCATGGCCGTACCTCGACATCATCAACGGACTGACGAAAGTCAGCGGATGGAAACGGGTCATCGACTTGGGCTGCGGCGACGGCTACATCACCTCCCGGTTACAGGCGCCGGAAGTGGTGGGCGTCGATTGCCACGCCCCTTACATTCGCCGACTGCGCGAGGAAGCGCCGGGAATGCAATGGCTGAGCCAGGATCTCGACCACGACCGCGAACGGCTTCCCCCCGGCGACGCGGCGCTCCTCAAAGACGTATTGCATCACTGGCCCAATCGATTGGTCCGCGATTGGCTGACATGGGCGCGGCAGTGCGGCAAATGGCGCTGGGTCATTTGCAGTCAGGACCGCGCCCAACAAGCGGATGGTCAGGATTGTCCACTGGGCGGCTACCGGGGACTCGATCTCTCGATGGAGCCGCTGCGCGGTTTGGGGCTTGTCCCGCTGTGCGATTACCTGCACAAAAGCGTGCTGCTGCTGGAACCCAGCGCCGCGACCTGATCGCTCGACGAACGCCGTGGCTATCTGATGGACGGGCCTCGCCGAGCGTGATAGACTGGTAAGTGGCATTCGCTCCCGCCACGCCCACGACCACCCCACAAGGCTCCTCCCGGCGGAGTCCGCCCCAAACGCCGGGATGGGGAAGGCACGACGAAACCGCTTGTGTTGCCGCGATTCTTCATCGATCGGCCCATCTTCGCCGCCGTCCTATCCCTGGTCATCACCCTGACCGGGGCGCTGGCCCTGTTCACGCTTCCCCTGGCTCTCTATCCGCCGATTAGTCCCCCCGTCGTGCAGGTCGATTGCGTCTACCCCGGCGCCGACGCCCGCCTCGTCGCCGAGACGGTGGCCACTCCCATCGAGCAGGAAGTCAACGGCGTCGAGGGCATGATGTACATGTCGTCGCAATGCGGCAACGACGGCAGCTACAACCTGTCCATCACCTTTCGCCACGGCATCGATCTGAACATGGCCCACGTTCTGGTGCAGAACCGCGTCAACCTGGCCATCCCGCAACTGCCCGACGTCATCAAACGCAGCACCGTCACCATCCGCAAAAAATCTCCCGACATCCTTCTGTCGGCCGGCTTCTACTCGACCGACGGTCGTTACGATCAGCTGTACTTGAGCAACTACGCCTTGATGCAGGTCCGTGAGGAACTGGCCCGCCTGCCGGGCGTCAGCGAAGTCACCATGGCCGGCCAGCGCGATTACAGCATGAGGGTCTGGCTCGATCCGGGCCGATTGGCGATGCGCGGCCTGACGGCCGGCGATGTCGTCCGGGCCATCCGCGAACAGAACAGCGCCGTCGCGGCCGGCAATCTCGGCCCGGAACCCGGCCAGCGCGGCGTCTCGTTTCAGATGCCCCTCAACGTCCACGGCCGGCTCCGCGAGGTGGAGGAGTTTGAGAACATCGTCCTCAAGACCGGAGCCGAGGGCCGCGTCCTGCGCCTCAAAGACGTGGCCCGCGTCGAACTGGGACCGAAGAACGAGGACGTCACCTGTCACGTGGACGGCCATCCCGCTTCGTCGGTGACGGTTCGTCAGTTGCCCGACGCCAACGCCCTGGAGACGGCCGACCGCGTCAAAGCGAAGTTGGAGGAACTCAAACAGAGGTTCCCTCCGGGCGTCGATTACGTGATCCGCTACGACACCACGCCCTACATCCGCGAGTCGATCGGCGAGGTGGTGAAGACGCTGCGCGACGCCGTCATTCTCGTGGCGCTGGTCGTGCTGCTTTTCTTGCAGAACTGGCGCTCCGCCCTCATCCCGTTGGTGGCCGTGCCGGTCGCCATCATCGGCACCTTCGCCGCCATGGCTGCCCTCGGCTTTTCACTGAACAATCTGACGCTTTTCGGCTTGGTGCTGGCCATCGGCATCGTCGTCGATGACGCCATCGTCGTCGTCGAGGCGGTCGAGCATCATATTGAGATGGGCCTGGCACCGCGCGAGGCGACCATCAAGGCGATGGAGCAGGTGTCCGGGCCGGTGGTCGCGGTCGGTCTGGTGCTAAGCGCGGTGTTCGTGCCGTGTGCCTTCATCGGCGGTATCACGGGCCTGTTCTTCCGCCAGTTCGCACTGACCATCGCCGTTTCGACGATCATTTCCGCGTTCAACTCGTTGACGCTCAGCCCCGCGTTGACGGCCCTGTTGCTACGGCCGCACCACGAGGAAACAAGGCGAGTCGAGCCGTTGCCGCGATGGAGCTTCGCCCTGCTCGGCGGCTGGCTGGGCTGGCAATTCCTGACTCCCGCCCTTGCGAACGGGATGGGGACGAATATGCCCCCCTTCGGTTCTCTCCTTGTCACCTTGTCTCCTTGTCTCCTTGTCTCCTTGGGAGGTTGGCTCGCGGGCGGGGCGTTGAACCGTCTGCTCGGTACGTGCTTCCGTCTGTTCAACGCCGCTTTTGGCTTGGCGACCAATTGGTACACGCGCTCGGTCGGCATGTTGCTGCGCGTCAGCTTTCTCGTGCTGGTCGTCTACGGCGGACTGCTGCTGTTGACGTACTGGCGCTTCAAGCGGACGCCGAGAGGCTTCATTCCCACGCAGGACATGGGCTATTTACTCATCAACGTCCAGCTGCCCGACGCCGCGTCTTCGGAGCGCACCCAGGAAGTGATGAATGAGGCCGAGCAACTGGTTCTGCACACGCGCGGCATCAAGCACGCGCTCGTCGTCTCCGGCCAGTCGTTCCTGCTCAGCGCCAACGGTTCCAATTTCGGCTCGATGTTCGTGATCCTCGACGACTTCGACAAGCGGCACGATCCGTCGTTGACGGCCAACGCCATCGCCGCCGCGCTGCGCCAGCGCTTCCGCGAGGAGATTTTTGAGGCGGAGTTCACCATCCTCGGACCGCCGCCGGTGCGCGGCGTCGGTCGGGCCGGCGGGTTCCGCATCATGATCGAGGACCGCGGCGATATTGGCCTGCTGGCCCTCCAAGAGCAAACCGACACCCTCACCGCCGCCCCGCGCGAACAGGGCAAGCTCGTCGGGTTAGGCTCCGTCTTCCGCGCCAATGTGCCGCAACTTTACGTGGACCTCGATCCCAACGAGGTCCAGCAAAAGCACGTCGCGATTCGAGACGTCACCGACACGCTGGAGATTTATCAGGGTTCGCTGTACGTCAACGACTTCAACCTTTTCGGGCGCACCTGGCAGGTCATCGTGCAGGCGGAGTCGCCGTATCGCCGTCAACCGGAGACGATCGGTCGCTTGCAGGTCCGCAACAATCAGGGCAAGATGGTGCCGCTGGGTTCGCTGGCCAAAGTGCGCGAGGTCAACGGCCCGCTGATCGTGACGCGCTACAACATGTATCCCGCCGCCTTCATCAACGGCAGCGCCGCGCCGGGCGTCAGTTCCGGCGAGGCCATCGCCGTCATGGAGGATCTGGCCCGCCGCAATCTGCCGCGAACCGTGGCGTTCGAGTGGACCGAAACCGCCTACCTCGAATTGCAGGCCGGCAACACCGCCATGATTATCTTCGGCGTTTCGGTGGCGCTGGTGTTTCTGGTGCTGGCGGCGCTGTATGAAAGCTGGTCGCTGCCGCTGGCGGTCATCCTTATCGTGCCCCTGTGTCTGCTCAGCTCCGTCGTCGGCGTGGGCCTGGCACATTTAGACATCAACATTTTGACACAGGTTGGATTCGTGATGCTGGTGGGTTTAGCGAGCAAGAACGCCATCCTGGTGGTGGAGTTCGCCAAGCGGCAGCGCGAGGCGGGCGTGCCGCGCCACGAGGCCACGCTGACCGCTTGCCGTCTGCGTCTGCGGCCGATCGTCATGACCTCGCTAGCTTTCATTCTGGGCGTAGTGCCGCTGATGGTATCGCGCGGCGCCGGGGCCGAGATGCGCCGCACGCTGGGCACGGCCGTGTTCGGCGGAATGCTCGGCGTCACGGTAGTGGGTCTGTTTCTGACGCCGGTGTTCTTCTCCGTCATCGACCGGCTGAGCCGTTCCGCGGCCTTCCGATCGCAACCGGCGCGGCTGCTCGGCATGGTGATGTTGGATGTATCCACGCTGGGTCTGCACCGCCTCATCGGCCCGCTGATGCAGCGACGGAGAGGATATGTCCGAGTTGCGGTGGTTCCAACAACGAACGGCAAGACCGATGTGGCTCCGATGGCCATCACCACCCAACCGCTGCCCTCGTCGTCGGATGAGCAGCGGACCTCGGTGGAAGCGTGCGAAGGAGAAAGCGGCTGAGTGCTGTCTGCTTCAAGTTTGCTTCAAGAGCCTTCATGAGTATCTCGATACTCCGGCAGACCGGCCACGCGTATCAAGGTTTCGTCGAGCATCCGCGCACTTCCCGCGTCGACCGGCTGTTGACCGTACTCGTTCGGCCGCGCAACGGGAAGTACGCGGGGAACCGTTGCAGCCGGGCCACGGGCCTCCTATGCTGGTATTCGGTGAATCCGGGGTGTTACCGGATTCGACAGGCCGCGTTCCGCAAAGGAGACGCCCATGCCTGCTCCCTCCACCCGACACTGTTTTCAATGGGACAATGTCGGCGATGTGACGGTCGTCCGCTTCACGGTTCGCTCCATCCGCGCCGACGAGGACATTCAAAGCATCTTCGAGCAGCTGGATCGCCTCGTGGATGAAAGTGGCCGGACGCAACTCGTCCTCGATTTCGGGGCCGTGCAGGACTTCGCCAGCCTGACCATCGGCAAACTGGTGGCGCTGCACAAGAAACTTCAGCCGCCGCGCGGCCGGCTCGCCCTCTGCCACCTCACCCCTGTCGTGGCCGAAATCCTGAACCTCATGGGGCTGGACCGGCTCTTCCACGTCTACCAGACGCAAGAGGAAGCCCTCCGCTCCTTCTAGCTCGTTGCAAGTATCTTTTCCGTGGGAGTGAAGCGAACGTGAAAGCGCATCGGGCTTGCAAGGGATATCTCGCCGCCGCCCCCATGAACCGCCGCGAATTGTTGCGGGTTGGATCCCTGGGTCTGTTCGGTCTGGGCCTCCCCGAACTGCTGCGCGCGCGCGAGGCCGCCGCCCGACGTCCGCGCAAGGCCCGCGCGTGCATCCTGCTATTCATGTGGGGCGGGCCGGCACATCAGGACACATGGGACATGAAGCCGGATGCTCCCGTGGAGTATCGAGGGGAGTTCCGCCCCATCGCGACCCGCGTCCCCGGCATCCGCATCTGCGAACACCTCCCCCGTCTGGCCCGGCACACGGATAAGCTGGCGATCCTGCGCTCGATGAGCCATCCCGACGTCGATCACACGACGGCCACGCACTACTTGCTGACGGGGCGCGGGGTGCCCCGTCGCGGCGGGCCTCGCGCCGACGACTGGCCGGGATATGGGGCCGTGCTGGACTGGTTGGGGCGTGGCCGCGGTCCCTTGCCGCCGTCCGTGTCAATGATGCCGATCATTCCCAACGGCGCTCCGCGCTTCGTCGAGGAGTCGCACGGCCAGGACGGGGGCTGGCTCGGTCCCCTGCACCATCCCATGCGGATCGACAACGACCCCAGCCGGCCCGACTATCGCGTTGGAGAGTTTGGCCGGCCCGCCGACGTTCCGGCCGACCGCGCCGAGGCGCGCCGGTTGCTGCTGCGCGACCTGGAGGGTTCGCGCCGGGCGCGGGAGCTAACCGAGGTCGCCGCCATGCAGGGCCATTACGAGCGCGCTTTCTCCCTGCTGTCTTCGCGCGGCGCGGCCGATGCGTTCGATCTGTCTCGGGAGCCGCGAGCGGTGCGCGAGCGTTACGGCATGAACATTCACGGCCAGGCCGTGCTGCAAGCGCGGCGACTGGTCGAGGCCGGCGTGCCACTGGTGACGGTCTTCTGGCAGAATGATGGGATCACCAACGTCAGCGTCTACTGGGACACGCACAGCCGCAACTTTATCGATCTCAAAACGCGCCTTTGCCCGGTGGCCGACCAGGCGTTCAGCGCGTTGCTGGAGGATCTCCACCAGCGCGGTCTGCTGGACGAGACGCTGGTAGTCTGGACGGGTGAGATGGGCCGAACGCCGCGGGTCGGTCAGAGCGTGGTGGGCGGAGCGGGGGCTGGGAAGGACGGTAGGGACCACTGGCCGCACGTATTCACCACGGTCCTCGCCGGCGGCGGCGTCAAGGGCGGGCTGGTGCATGGCGCCAGTGATCGCCATGCCGCCTACCCCGCCGAGAACCCCACGTCACCGGCGGACCTGACGGCCACCGTCTACCACTGCCTCGGCGTCGATCCGCGGACCCAGCTGCGCGACCGCCTGGGCCGGCCCTCCACTCTTTGCGAAGGAGCGCCCATCCAGGCGGTCCTGCGCTGATACCCGGCGATCTTCCACAATTTCTATTCGTCTTCCGCGAACCCGCGCGTTCTCAGAGTGTCCTTGTTGAAGAACATGGAAACGAGCTGACAACGGCCCGCTCCCTACCGCAAGAGCTTACAAACTGGTCAAAACCGGCCCAAGGCCGGTCTGTGGGTTCGATTCCCACCCTCTCCTCTCCTCAAACACTCGGAGAGGGTAACGGCTCCTGGAACTTGTGCGGGCCATCTTCACGCCCGATCCGCACCAACGCAGCGCGAACTGCCGAGGGGATGCCGCGCCGACAGGAGGTAGAAATGGGATTGCAATTGAATCGTTCGCCGATCGCTCATATCCGCTTTGAAGGGCAGAGCATCGACCTGCCGATTTCGGAATTGAGCGTCGGCCTGGCAGCGAGCAACGACGACATCAAGAAGGCGGCCGCATCGTATTTGAAGGTCCATCCGGCCCGGCTCCGCGATTACGCGGTCGATCGCCACGAGAGCGGCAACGTGACCGTGCGTCCGCAGGCCGTCTTCGGTTGAGACATCCGAGAACATGCCCGCACCCGACAGCAAAAGCGTACAAACATTCGGTTAGGGACCGAGAGGTTAGAGGTTCGAGTCCTCTCCCCCCGACTTTACCGGGGGGTAGCTCAAATGGCAGAGCGCTACGTTGACCGCTTGTGCAACTTGTGTGGGCATTTTTTCCCCAACACGATCGACTCAGGAACCACGTCCGTACCCGACTGCTCAAGCTTACAAACACCCATGAGGGTTCGACTCCCTCTATCCGTCCGCGGATATAGCCAAACGGTAAAGGCACCAGACTCGTAATCTGGCGGTAACACCCAGCTTGTCGAACTTGTACGGACTTTCTCTCACGCCCAGGCGGCGAGGAGGGCACGCATGGCAGCCAACGAGCAGGATCTGCGACTGAACATCCTCAATACGCTCCTGACCACGCCGCACCGCAAGCTGGAAGCGGTCTGGCCGATCCATCAGGAGATGGTCGGGCAAGACCCGCGCTTCTACGTGCGGCTGGCCGCCTGGTACAACGACCACGGCGAGGTGCGCGACCACAAGGAAATGTTCGCCGTCAACCTGGTGCTGAGCACCTTCCCCGGACACCGCGACGTCGGGCTGGCCCTGCTGCGAAACTTGCCGCCCTATGAGGTGTGCCGCGTTCTGGACTTCATCCACGGCCGCAAGAAGACGCGGAAGGTCCGCGCCGCGACCAAGACGGCCGTGGGAACGGCGCCGGCGCAGACGATTGAAGAGTTCGGTCTGTTCCGCAATCCGCCGCGTGCGCTGCGGACCGAGATCACGCGCTACCTGCGCGAGCGCGAGTCCGACGCCGATTGGTTCGACAGCTCGGTGCTGATCGCCCGCAAGGCGATGAAGCGGCTGTACGCCCTGCTGCACGTCGCGCCCGGCGAGCGCGCTCAGAAGATCCTCTTCGAGGAGCGGCCGCCCGCCGATAGCCGGCTGTTCGCCTTGCGCGTGCTGGCACAGGCCGGCAGCCCGGCCGAGCAGGCCCGCGCCATCGTCGAGCATCAGATCCCGTACCGCGTGGCGGCCACGGTCGTTCGCCAGATGACGCCGACGGTCCTGCTGGCGCTGATCGAGCGCATGACGCCGCAGGAGCTGATTAATAACCTCGGCGCCCTGCGCCGCCGCGGCGCGCTCGACAACCCGGACCTGCAAGCGCTGGTGGAGCAGAAGCTGCAAGCGGCGAAGCAGGACACGCGCGTGTCGGCCTACAAGGCGCAAGTCGCCGCGGAGGCCGCCGGGGCGACGGCGGAGTTGGCCAAGACGCTCGACGAGGTCACGGAGGCGCGCGTCAAGGCGCGCGGCCGGATCAAGCGGCCGACGGCCCTGCTGCTGGACAAGTCCGGCAGTATGAGCGTCGCCCTGGAAGTCGGCCGGCAGCTGGGCGCGATGATCTCGGCGGTTTGCGCCGCCGAGTTGTACGCCTACGCCTTCGACTCCATCGCCTACCCGGTCCAGCCGAAGGGCGCGAGCCTGGCCGACTGGGAGAAGGCGCTTCTGGGCGTCAACGCCGGCGGCAGCACGTCGTGCGGCGTCGCGCTGGAATGGATGGCGCGGCAGGGTCAGCGGGTCGAGCAGATCGTCCTTGTCACCGACGAGGGCGAGAACGTCGCCCCGCTGTTCAAGGACGCCTATGAGACCTACGCCGGCTCCGTCAACGTCCGCCCGGCGGTCACGATCGTCAGGATCGGACAGGCCACGAACACGATCGAGCAGGCGTGCCGGGGCAAGGGCATTCCGCTGAACGTCTTCGAGTTCCGCGGCGATTACTACGCCCTGCCCAACGTCATCCCGCTCCTGACCGCTCCGTCGCAGACGGAGCTGCTCATGGAGATCCTCAATTACCCGCTGCCGGAGCGGAAGGCAGGTTGACCATGTTCGACGCTCTGAATCAGGTGGACCTGGCCTTTGTCGTGGACACGACCGGCAGCATGGGCGCGTTCATCGGCGCCGCCCGCCAGCACATGATCGCCCTGCTGCGCGCGCTGGCGGAAGGCGCCGGGACGCGGCCCGATTTGCGGTTGGCGGTCGTGGAGTACCGCGATCATCCGCCGCAGGACAACTCGTTCGTCGCTCGACCGCACGCCTTCGAGGCGAACCTGGCGCGTTGCCAGAAGGTCATCAACAACCTGAAGCCCGATGGCGGCGGCGACACGCCGGAGGCGGTGTACGACGGTCTGCAAACCGCCTGCGATCAGCTCGACTGGCGGCCGCATAGCTGCCGGCTGGCCGTGCTGGTCGGCGATTCGCCGCCGCACGGCACCGGCTGCGGCGGTGACGGCTTCCGCAACGGCTGCCCGTGCGGGCTGACCACGGAGCGCGTGACGGCCCTGCTCGAAACGAAGGGCATCACCTTGTACGCCCTGGGTTTGACGCCGCACGTGCGGAACAGTTTCACGCCGTTGGCGGCGTGGACGGGCGGCGAATACTTTGAGGCGGCGCAGGCCCAGAAGGCCATTGACGCTTTGCGGGAACTGCTCGCCAACGAGTTCGCCGGCATCGACCTGGACCGTCAAGTTCTGGACCTGTGCCGCCAGACTCCGGAATGGACCGTGGACGGCGTGAGTGAGGCGCTGTCGAGCGGACGGCCGCGCGTCGCCGCCAGCCTGAGCCGGCTGGGGCGTCGTGGCCTTCTCGCCGCACCGGCATAGAAGGAGGATTGACAAGGGAGCAAGCCCGCTGCCCGACCGCTGAAGCATACAAACTACAACCATTTTACAGATGTGGACCTGTAGGCTCCCTTATCGGGGGGCTTGACGGCTTCAGGAACTTGCGGCGGGCCTTTTTCTCCCGCGAATGGAATGGGAAACCAAACGAGGATACAAGGCGATACGCCCGCTGCCCCATCCGAGGAGCATACAAACATCTTTCCTAGAGGTAACTGTGGCTCCCCGAACTTGCAGCGGGTTTTCTTTTTTCAGGAGAACGAATCATAACTCCCTTCACGTTGCTTCCGGCCGACAATCCTTCGCTGTGGGAGGCGCCCGCGCCAGTGTTGCTCAACACCTGGAAACACCATGCGGCCGCTCTGCGCCGCGAGATCCGCAAGACCGTGCAGGCGGGCGCAACGGCCCTTGATGAGCTGGCCGATCAACTGATTGTCATCGGTACGGAGTTAATGGACCTTTATACGGGACGTTTCACGCCGTCCGAAATCGGCTCCCTCGTCATCGCGCAGTTGCGCGCCGAGGATCGTCTCGCACTGCCGGCGCTTCGGGGCTGGATCGCCGCCAGCGGCGGCTACGGCGTGTTGACATTCGCCGAGGACGATTCGCGTTGGGTGTTGCGCATGGGCGATGAGTCGGATCGTTATATCCACGTCCATCCCGCGCGCTGGGCGCCGCGGACGTGCCGCGTCCGCGCCAACGTGCTCAAGACGGCGGTGATGGTGCTGGCCCATGTCGGGCTGCACGGCGGCGACGCGATGGAGTTGGCGCGGGTGAACGCCGTCCGCACCGAATACCTCGGCCTCGCGCCGATGGGTCGCGACCTGTCCGGCGCCGACGGCCTGGGAGCGTTGATTCAGTTGCTGCGGAGCGAACCCCGCGAGGGATGATGGCGACCTCTCGACATGTGCGCGATCTCCTGAATCGGCTGGCGGCCGATGAAGAGCGCTTGTTGGCCAGCGATTTTCTCGCGCCGGCGCTGCGCGGAGGCGTGGTCCACGTCCGCATCGCTGGCGTCGTCTGCCGGTTCACGGTCGAAGGCGACTTTGAGGGCTGGGGGGTTTTTCGTCCGACCGGCACGGGCAGCGCGCGTTTGTTGCGCCCGGCGACGCTGACGGAGCGGCGGCGTTATCTGAAGACGTTCCCGCTCCGCCGGCTCATCCTGTGTCAGAGGGAGCGGCGGAGTTGGCTGGCCTGGCCCGCCCATCGGGCCGACCATCGCTTCGGCGGTTCGGATCTGTTGCCGGTGCATCTGGTGGAGGAAGGACAGCCCTTCGAGATCATCGCCGCCCGTTTTGACGGTTTGCAGTGCTGGTACGACAGTGACGAGGTGCGCGGCGATCCGTCGGCGGCTCCGTATCTGCGGGAAGCGTTGCGGAAGCGGACGCCGCCCGAGCAGGTTCGGCGTCCCCGCCTGAGCGCGGAACAGCGGACGGCCTACGCCCTCGTGTACGGCCTGGTCCGCGAGGCGGAGCGCGACCGCACCGAGGACCGCCTGCGCGCCGCGCTCGCGCACGCCGGGGCGCAGTTGGGCGGCTATCTCGAACGCGAGGACGGCTACCGCGTCGAATTCCGCATTGACGGCCGACGTCATGTGTCCGTTGTGGACAAGCGCGATCTGTCGATTCAGTTGGCGGGCCTTTGCCTCAGCGGCGAGGACCGGCGCTTCGATCTGCAAAGCCTGGTCGGCGTGCTGTGCGAGGCGCGGGACGAAGGCGTCTTGCCGGTCGGAGCCGACAATCAGGGGCTGGACGAGGAGCAATACTGGCAGGTTCATCCGCCGCGGCCCGTGACGGGAGCGGGTGCGGCGGAGGCGGAGGGTTGAGCGATGCCGGGCAAGTTCCACCACGAGCAGCTGTACCGCGGCGCCGCCCCGCTCGCCCGGCTTGCCGACATTCGGTTGACCCTCTGCGGCGCCGGCGCGCTGGGTTCGCACCTGGCGGACAACCTCGCCCGCCAAGGCTTCGCCTCGCTGCGCCTCATCGACCGCGATCGGGTTGAAGAACACAACATCGGCACTCAGATCTACGGCGAGGGCGACATCGGCGCCTGGAAGGTCGAGGTGCTGCGCAACCGTATCTTTCGCGCCACCGGGACCGAGGCCGAGGCGATCGCGAAGGAACTCGGTGAGCGCAACGCTCGTGCGCTGCTCAAGGGAACCGATGTCCTCCTCGATACGTTCGACAACTCCGCGTCGCGGCAGCTAGTGCAGCACAACTGCCGGGCCGAGCGCGTTCCGTGTCTTCACGTCGGCCTGTCCGCCGATTACGCGGAGGTGATCTGGGACGAGCACTACCGCGTTCCTGCCGACGTGCTTGGCGATGTGTGCGACTATCCGTTAGCGCGGAACCTCATCCTGTTGGCGACAGCCGTCGCGTCGGAGACGCTGGTCCGCTTCGTGCTCGGCGGCGAGCGGCAGAACTGGTCGGCGACGCTGCGCGATTTCGCGGTGCGCCCGCTCGAGTTGGCATCTGTTTGATCGCAACGACGAACATCGGGGAAGGCGTACGGAAGCGGGCGAAACTCCCCAAGACGAGGACGCGGTCGGGTTTACTGTAGAGGCGCCTTGCCGCCCCGGTCGCCCCGGTTGCGTCCCCTTCGGGGAAGGTCGCCGACCTGGATACTCACAACCTTGCCGCCGTCCTCGCTGGTTGTGACGGACACACGGGATCCGCGCTTGAACTGAGGATCGCTGAGACCGGCTTTACCCTTCAGCTCTTTCTTGTTCTCGCCGACGAACGAGGTGATCGCGGTATCGTCCTCGACTTGAAACGTCTTCTCGACCTCGTCGGGGTTCTGCCGGCTGCGAACTTTAACCGTCAGAGTGCCTGCCGCCGGGTCCACGCTCTCGACCGTCCCGCGCGCCCCCGAACCTCTCCCCCGCCCTTTCGGCTCCCCCGTGTTACTGGCGCGGTTACAGCCGGCCGCGATCGTTAGACACACAACCCCACAAAGAATAGCGCGCAGCATCACAGGCTCCTTAACGAATTCAGAAGCGAGGAATGCGAACAGAAAATTCAACCCCGAAACGTCGCAGGGGTCTCGCATCCCGTTCGCTATCTCATCTTTCACGCCCCCAAACCATGCTCGCCTGCGACAGTCAGGGCCGATCGAAAGCCTGCTTGAGCGCGTGGATGTCGAGCTTTTTCATCGCCAGCATCGCCTTCATGACCCGTTGCGCTTTTTCCGGATCGGCAGCGCTCAACAATTCGGGCAACACGGTCGGAACGATTTGCCACGACAAGCCGAACTTGTCTTTGATCCAACCGCATTGGACCTCGGCGCCTCCCGCGGACAGCTTTTCCCAGTAGGCGTCCACTTCGTCCTGCGACTGGCAATTCACGACGAAGGAGATCGCCTCCGTGAACTTGAAGTGCGGTCCGCCGTTGAGAGCGACAAACGACTGGCCATCAAGTTGAAATTCCACGGTCATCACCGAACCGGGCGGCCCAGGCCCCGTCTCGCCGTAACGGACGACCTTGACGATCCTGGAATTCGGAAAAATCGAAACATAAAACCCCGCCGCCTCTTCCGCCTGCTGATCGAACCACAGAAAGGGCGTGATTTTTTGGAACGGCATGGATCGTTCTCCTTCATTCGACGACATCGAAGGTCGGGAAGGCAATTCGCCTCCACTGTCAAGTAGTCGAGTGAGAACGCCTCAAATCGACAAGGGCACCGAAAAAAATGCAATGGGAGACGACGCGCCCAAAGAGTTTCCTCGGATGACTTCGCACAAGAACGCGGTTCTGCACAAAAACGGCGGATGGCTGCACAAAAACGTCAGAATGGCAGGGAGGCGGTTTCTTCCGAACGATCAGGGGGAGTGAAGAGGGAGGGTGACGGCAGCCTTTGAGGGATGGCCAGGAGGAGTGGCTGGCTCGGCAACGCTATCCCGCAGTGGCTGCACCTTTCGGCCTGACCCGGTTCGCGGGTTCACGTTCCGGCCAGTTCCTCCCGGCCACTCTCCATAGGACAGCCAGACGCCGAAACCTCGCCGCCCGGCCGCACGCCAGCGGATTTAGGCAGCTCACCTTTCTGGGCAATTCATCTCTTCTTTCCTCTATACTGCAGTTCACTAGGGCGCTCTTGCTTGCAATTCCGTTTCGGAATATAATCTCTGTGAAGCGGAAAGGAATCTGGACATTTTATTCCGGAGAGGTATAATCGAATGTGGCAGTTGGAGCCGACGGACGACTACGAAAGACAGTTTCGCAGGTACGAGAAGAAACATCCCAGAGAGCTTGAGGCTGTTCTTCGGAACCTGCAAACCTACTTTGAAGCCCTTCGGGCTGGGAACAAGCCTTTGCAGATCAAGTATGGGTTTGTTCATGTGGAACCGGACGGCATCTTTGCTATCGACCAGAAAGGAGGAGGACTTGGGAAACTTGCCCAAAGCCGGCTCTATGTCTATCCAGATACCGACACGGAGATCCTCCACCTCCTGACTATAGGTGGAAAAGGCCACGAGCAGCGCAACGACATTCAGCAGTGCAAGGACTTTGTTGCCCAGATAAAGGAACGAGGGCCACACGATGACAAGGAAGTCACGCGAGCATCCCAACAGCGAGAAACACCAGATGAACATACCAAGGGAGAAGCCAACGAAACGAGAAGAGAAAAGGAGATACCGTAGCGTCACGGAGATGGTTCGCGCTCTCTCCGAAGAGCAGGCATTTGCAGACAAGATGGCAAGCCGATTGGTGGAGCGGAATATCATCAACCACTTGATGGCAATGCGCACGTCGCTCCGCATGTCTCAGCAAGACATCGCCGCCAAGATGAAATGCACGCAGAGCAGAGTGTCCAAGCTCGAAAACGGCAGGGACGATGACTTACGCATGGGTGATTTTCATGCCTATGCAGAGGCACTCGGTCTACGCCTCGCAATCGTGCTTGGGAAGAAAGAACAGCCGCCGATTGCCGAACGCATCAGGCAGCATGTTTCCGCTCTCAAACGTCTTTTTGCCGAGTTGTCCGGCCTCGTCGGGGATGACGACGCGATGGGGAAAGGGGCATGGAGATTCATGCTTAGAAGCACCTGCGTTGCTGCATCTGAAGTAGCCAAACTCCTCAAGCATGTGGCGCAGAAACTTCCGCAGCCACAGAAAGAGGTTACTTCGCCTATCGAGATCGAGATACAGGATGACGAACTTGATCCTGTTTGTGACTCGGACCAAGAAGAACATCCAGATGAGTGTGAAATGACCGCTTCGGTCTGAGCAGGCAGCAAAAGAACGAAGCGCAAAAGGAAAGGGTTCTGCGCGGATACCAAGCCTGCGCAGAATCCTTTCTTTTTGCGATCAAACGTCGAATCGACGTTCAGCATGGTCAAGGGAAAGTTCGGGGACTCGCTGCGGTTGAAGACGGATACGGCGATGGTCAATGAGGCGCTGGCGAAACTGCTGGCGCACAACCTCGTTGTGGTCATCCACGAAATGTACGAGTTGGGCATCGACCCGACGTTCGGGACGATGACGCTCACAGATGAGCCACGCGACATTCAGCTGTTCCGCCGATCTACAAGACGCGAACTCATTACCTATGAGTTTAGCGACTGGGCAAGATGGATAAGATACTATTTGGCCTGCAATAAGTCCGGTTTGCCTAAATCATCCGAGAGGTTAAAATTCTGGGAACCGATTGTGTCTGAGGCAGAGTTAGCTTCAGACTGAAAGGGAGGGAAAGCGGGGCAGTTGCGGGAGAGCTTTGGCGAGACCCCTCGCAACTGCCCGAAGCAGAACAGCCCTTTTTAGGAGGCTGCTCTGTCTGCTACCCGCCATCTTGTGGATGGCGAGCAACCCGTCTATAGCCGAGAATGACCGCAGCGGTCAATTCATGGTTAATCGCGTTGCCGTGCGACTCTCCCCGTTCGGTGCAACTCGTGAAAGGGAAGAGGTTCGCATGTCAAGTATCATCCCATCTGGCCGGTCTCCCGGTCAAGGTCGATCTCCGTTTGACGAGATCCGCCATGTCGATGAGGACGAACACGGAGAATTCGAGTGGTGGTCTGCTCGCGAGGCGATGCCCTACTTGGGGTACAAAAACTGGCAAAACATGGAGAATGTCATCGCCAAGGCGAAGGCAGCGTGCCGCAACAGCGGTCATCAGGTGCGAGACAACTTTCGTGATACCAGTAAAGTTTCCGCGCAACGCGGTCCCTGGCAACAAGATGTGCAAATGAGCCGCTTCGGGATGTACCTGCTTGCGATGAACGGTGACCCCGACAAGCCGGAGATAGCGGCGGCTCAACGCTACTTCACCATTCAGACTTTCCGTGCCGAGATGCAGCTGCCTCAACCTCGCGAAGAGGCGCCGCTGCTTCCCCGCCATTGGAGCGAACGGCTAGACCGCACCATCGTCGCCCATCGACGGTACATCATCCAGAACCATCCCGCCGGCTGCTGGTCGATCTACACCGCGACCGTCACTGAAACGCTCATTCTGGAAGATGAATTCCTTCGGCACTGTCTGCCCTTGAAGCGCAGTGATCTCCCCGATGGATCGATCGGAAAACGATGGGTTAACTGGCTTTGTTGCAAAAGTCCGGACAGTGGTACTCTGGCGAAGGCAGGCAACTACCCAGCTTTATCATCTTGTCTTTTCGAGGAGTTTTGCAACAAAGCCGGGTTAACTACCGAGAGGGCGCCGAGTGGGCTGGACGTGTGCGCCAAGCTCCGCTGGTGATGCCGCACATCATTGTGCAAGGCGCACCGCTGACCGTCAATCCGAACGTCTACTCGATTAGCGAACTCGCTTACTTCCAGCGGTGGCTGTTCTCGCTGTATCTCCCGGAATGCCTGCCTCAGTATCTTGGGACCAAGTTTCCTCGTAAGACCTACGGTCTCGCGCCGGCGAGCGCGGCCGACAACACCTGTCTGGAAATCACAGGACAAAATGCGCAACTGCCTCACGATGTTCGCCGACGGTTGCGAACCGCCAACGGCTTCATTCCGTACAACCCGGCTCAATTGAACGGGCCTGAGCAGCGCGGCTTGTTCGATTAACTATTCGGCTGTCTCGTTGAAAACGAGAAGGGCGGCCGGCACTATCCCGACCGCCCTTCGTATTTATCCTTGATCCCTTCCGTGCCTGTCACTTCGGCACCCTGCACAAAACCCTCCCGTCTGCACAAAAACTCGCTGAATCTGAGCCGTTCTTGTGCAAAATCCCCTCGGATGTATCGTTCCAGCGAACTCACTGGCGGGCGGGGCGGAGCAGAAGCCTTCCCGCTCACCAGGATTGGGACAGCGCAAAACCACGTCGAAACGAAAGGAAATAGCCGAGGTTACTTCTTGAGCAGGCCATCGAGGGTCGATCCGATGGCGTCGGCCCAGATCTGATAGCCCTTCGGACTCAGGTGCAGATAATCGGGCATGATCTCCTTGGTCAGCGTTCCGTCCGCTTCCAGGAACTTGTCGCCGATGTCGAGGTATTTGACGTTCTTGCCGTCGTCCAGTTTGGCGATGCGATGGTTGACGTCCTTGATCTTGTCGCGCACCTTGTCGCTGGCCTTGGGGCTGCGCGGGAAGACGCCCAGCAGCAGGATCTTCATGTGGGGTTTCTGATGGCGCAGCGACGCGACGATGGCCGTGATGCCGTCGGCGATCTCCTCGGCGCTGTTGCCGCCCATGTTGTTGGTACCGATCATCAGCACGGCCGCCTTCGGCGAGATGCCTTCCAACTCCTTGCCCTCGGTGATGCGCCAGAGGACGTGCTGCGTGCGGTCGCCGCCGATGCCGAAATTGGCAGCCTTGAGCGGATCGAAGCGCTTCTTCCATACATCCTTGCCGCTGCCCTCCCAGCCTTGGGTGATCGAGTCGCCCAGGAACAACACCGCGACATCGCCCTTCTTGGCGCGGTCGAGAAAGCGTTCGTGCCGGTTCACCGAACCCTTGTCCGTGCGTTCCAGCGGCTTGACGGCGCTGTGTTCCGGCTTTTTGTCCTCGGCCTGCAACGCGCCCAGACTGACTCCCAGGACGGCCAGCAACCCAGCGGCGCCGGCCAGCAAACGAGAATGCGTCCCCAACATGGTCCCCCCCGCGGTTGAGATGCGCCGCTCCCTGGCGGGAATGATTTCGACAGGAAGCCTTTTCCTGTCGCCGACAACTTCGGACAGGGAGGAATGTAGGCCAACCTCGTCCCTTCGTCCACGAATTGCCGTCCATGAAAAAGGCCATGCGCGACG
This sequence comes from Gemmataceae bacterium, assembly GCA_036557825.1. GTDB lineage: Bacteria > Planctomycetota > Planctomycetia > Gemmatales > Gemmataceae > JAJPHU01. Next base: position 55,241 of record DATBGU010000316.1, on the reverse strand, counting down.
CGGGTCGCGCATGGCCTTGGATGGAAGAGGAGAATCGTCCGGACTCGTCGAAGCTGGGGAGGAACTCAGCGGGGGGGTCGGTTGCCTCCTCCTTGAGCGCCGCCATTCGGCACCGGCCCCGGCGGCACGACGCCGCCCGGACCCGGACCTTGCTGCGGGAAGCGACCGTTGCCGCCGGGCTGCATCGGGAAACCGGTTCTCGGATCGACCTGCCCCTGGCCACCCTTGTCTTTGCCTGCCTCCTGCATTTCCTTGAGTTTATCGCGGAAGACCTCACGGATCTTCTTCATGGTGCCTTCGGAATCGAAGTGGACGTTGTCCATCGTGCCGTACCATTCGCGGGCCAGGCGATCGAGCTTGCCGTTGTCCACCTTGTTGCTGGCGTCCACGCAGCCGAAGGCGCGGGCGAAACAACCGAGCAAGATCTCGTCATCCAGTTCGATGTCGCGCGGCATCTTGCTCAGTTCCTTGAAATAAGTCTGCAATTTGGGGAATTGCGCCTTCGACGTGGCCAGGAAATAGGTCAGCGACCACGCCGCCGTCCGCGCCCTGCGGACCGCGACGTCGTGGTCCTTCCGTTCGGCGCTGCCGGACTTGCCTTCCTCCGGCACGGCGCGGAAATAGGCGTCCGTGACGACCTTGCGCAGCGTCAGGCCCGGCGTCTTCTCGAACCCCTTGCCCTTGAGATCGTTCCACAGCGGTAGGTAGTAGGCGCTGGGCGCGCCCATGCTCGGCCAGGGCGATTGCAAGGGCGTCTCGAAAAAGCTGCCCATGCCGAACAGGATCCATTCCGGCACGGCCACGTTGCGCGGCAGCAGGCCGGACGCGAAGAGCAGTTGCCGGCTGGCGTCGTGGCTGATGGTCGCCAACTCGGCTTCCTTTTCCAGGGCGCGGAGCATCAAGGCGAGCATCTGGGCCTCGGCGATTTTCTCCGGCGGGATCGACGCGCTCTTCGGCGGCTTCTCCAGGAGGATCCTTGAATGCTGTAGTCCCTTGTCCTCATAGACTTGATAATATTTGCGCAGGGCATCGTACTTGTCATCCTGCCGTTTGGAGGACATGACCGAGGTGTTCTCGCGGCGGGCGAAGAAGCCATCGACGACCACCGGGCCGGACGTCAGCACCTTGTGGCTGCGTTTGAAGTCGTCGTTGGAACTGGTCACGACGACCACCTGTCTCTTCTTCGGCACCAACAACGCTTCGCCCTTGAGCGCGAACCAGTAGTAGAGTCCGCGGAAGGTGTTCTCCAGCTGGCTCAGATTCGATTGCACGTCGGTGTCGGAGTTGGCGCGGACATTGTGCAGAAGCGTGTAATGGGGACTGGTTTCTTCCTTGTAGCCGCCCAGCAGCTTCTTGATTTGGCTGAGGGCCGCGTCGTCGTTGGCGGCCGGCCGATTGAGTTCCGGCTTCACTTTCAGATAGGCGACGGCGGCACGATGGCCCTTGTCGACTTCCACCAGCTTGTCCATGAGCGCGGGAACCTTCTCGATCAGACCGTGCGACAGAGCCCACTCGGCCAAGCGAACGATGTCATCCGCGGAAGGCTTGTCCTTGAACGTGGCGCTGTACTTGGTGTCGAACTGATGATGCACCGACGGCAGCGGTTTGTCCTTCTCCTGCGTCAGGACGATGGTTTGGCCGAAGGACGGTTTGGGGTGCAGTTTGAGGGACCGTCCCTCATAGCCCTTGCCGAGGCGATCGGTGAGTTTGATGGTTGGGTAAACCGGGGTCGTTTCAGCCGCCTTCAGTTTTTTCAGCAGATCCCCGCGGTCATGATCGACCTCGACGACGGCGATGATGAAATAGGGCACGTCCTCGACATCGGTAGATCCACCCGTGCCGCCGAACATGCCCATCATGGCGCCGGGCATCCCCGCCATTCCCATCATACCGCCGCGCATGCCGGCCATGCCGCCCATTCCCATCATGCCGCCGCGCATACCGGCCGCTCCCATCATCCCCGCCATCGCCGGTGGCATCCCCTGCATGCCGGCCATGCCAGCCGCCCCGCCCCTGTTGGCCATACCGGGGGGCATCACGCCGGGAGGCGCTCCGCCGGCTCCTTGATTGCCGCCGGGAGGAACGACGCCGGGAGGCATGCCGCCGGCTCCCGCATTGCCACCCATGCCGGGCATTCCGGGGGGGCCTCCCCGCATGGCCATGCCCCGCATCCCGGCCATGCCCATGCCGGGCATGCCCGCCATGCCGTACATGCCCATGCCCGGAAGGGTGCGCAATTCCTTGCTGGAGCCGACGTTCGCCACGATAATCACGTAATCCGCCGAGGCGAAACCGGCACTCCCCAACAGAAATGCCGCCGCCAGGAAATAGCGCTTCATGCCGACATCCTCCGCGTAAGTCGTTCGATGCTTTCCACTGAAAGGCTTCTTGTTATTGTGGCGAGAACGCGGCCGGATCGCAAATGGAATTCTCCACCTTTTTGTCCGCGACCCCGCCGCGGCGCCCCAGCACGCACCCTTGACCCATTTGCCGTCTGTGCGATAATCCGAAGAGTTGACCACCCCCGATGAGACGGGTCATGCTCAAATTGCTGACGTGCGCACAGGGCCATTACTGGGAGAAGCCGGTTGAGGACGGCGCGGATGGACAAGACGATGTCTGTCCGGTCTGCGGCCAGGGCGTCGAAATGATGCCGCTGCTGGACCTGGCGCCGGCGGAGACCGAGCCGGAGGCGACCGCGCCGCAACCTTCCGCCCCGCCGCCTCTGCGCGACAAGGACGGGCGGCCCGTCGTCGCTGGTTATGAGATCCTGCAAGACCTCGGCAAAGGGCCGACGGGCGTCTTCCTGTACCGGGCGCGACAAGTGCTCGTCAACCGCGTCGTCACCTTGAAAGTGGTCTTCGCCAAGGACGATCCCGGACAACTCGCCTGGGGCAGCCTGCGCAACGAGGCTGGCGCCCTCGGACGACTGACTCACCCCAACATCGTGCAAATCCTCGACGCCGGCGAGCGCGATCGGCAGCTGTTTTACAACGCCGTCGAGCATGTGGACGGCCCGACGCTGGCCGAGGCGCTCGACGGCAAACCGCTGCCGTTGCGTCAAGCCATGGCCCTCGTCGAGACGCTGGCGCGGGCGATGCACCACGCCCACGAGAAGAACATTCTGCACCGCAATCTGAAGCCGGGGAGCATCCTCCTCCAACGGATTGATGATTTAGGATTGAGGATTGATGATTCAAAGACAAAGAAAAAATCGACACGCGATTCACGCTTTTCAATCATCAATCATCAATCATCAATCATCAATTTGAAGATCACCGACTTCGGTCTGGCGCGCCGGCCGGTCGAGGGTGATACGTCCGACGTGGAGTTGCAGGGCGAGCAGCCGTGTTATCTATCTCCGGAACAAGCCTGGGGCCGGGCCAAGGAGATCGGGCCGGCCACCGACGTTTACGCGCTGGGGGCGATCCTCCACGAACTGCTCACCGGTCGGCCGCCGTTTCGGGCGGACACGCCGGCGGAGACGCTCGACGCCATCCAGTGCCGTGAGGTTCCGCCGCTACCCGGGCTGCGTCGCGGCGTGCCGCGCGATCTCGATACCATCTGCCGCAAGTGCCTGGCGAAGCAGCCGCGCCGCCGTTATCCGTCCGCCCTGGACCTGGCCGACGATCTTCGCCGCTATGCCGGCGGCTATCCCATCAAGGCGCGCACCGCCAGTAACTCCGAGCGCTTCGGGAAATGGCTGCGCCGCAACTTCCGCGCTGTCGCCCTCGTCCTGCTCCTCCTGTGGGCGGGCGTGTCGCTGCTGGCGCTGTTCTCCGGCGACGACAAAACGAGTTCGACCCGTCCGTCGCGCGAGGCCGCTACTCGGGACACGATGAACCGCCTGCAACAAGATTTGACGCAGGCGCGCCATCGCCAAACCGATCTCGACTATCTCAATTCTCTCCTTTTGGCCGAACGCGCCTTTACGAGCGGGCAGCGCGATCGCGTCAACGATCTGCTCAACCGCTGTCCGCAGGAGGCGCGCCACTGGGAATGGTACTATCTGCGCGGCCGCAATCAGGGCGTCGAATTGACTGTCCCCTTTACGACCGATTTCCCGGTAACGAGCGTGGATCTGAGCCGCGACGGCGCGTACCTCGCGGCCGGCGGCGGCGACCCGAAGAAGCCTGCCAAGGCGCGGGGAGAGGTTTCCATCTGGAGCCTGGCGACGCGGCAGCGCGTGTGGCACTGGACGATCAAGACGCCGGTGCGCGGCGTGGCCTTCGATAACGCCGCGATGCAACTGGCGATACTCGGCAACGAGGAACCCAGGGGCGACAGCGAAATTCAGGTTCGTCACGTCCCGACTGGCCGAGTCACGGGCAACCGCCTCTATCCGGGCCGGCGGCTAAGTTCGATCGCGTATTCGTCGGACCAGTCGAAATTGCTTCTGGCCTGCGGCGACGGGTCCATCCTCGCCGTGCCGCCGAACCTGTTCGGCGAGACGCGCTACGGTCCTGTTTCGTTTCCGCAGGCCTGGCGCGTCGGCGCGACTGAGGCGCGGTTGCTGCCGCTGTCTCCCGACCAAAATCGCCTCGTTCTCGTCAGCCCGGACGGCGGGCAAGTCGCCATCGTCGAGGAACTGTGGCAGGTGCGCTCCGGCTTCCTCCGCGGTCTGGGCACGGACGTGCTTGCTCTGGCTTATGACTCGAATCACTGGACCCTGGCGACGGCCGGCCGCGATCGGAGCGTCCGTCTGTGGGAGGTCAATTATCCTTATCAATCGACGAGCGTCTTGCGCGGCCACAAGGCCGCCGTCACCGGCGTCAGCTTCAGCAGCGACGGCAAACGCCTGGTCAGCTGCGATGAGGAGGGCACGGTTCGGATCTGGGACCCTATTCCGGGTGTGGAGTTGCTTGCCCTCAAGGAGCAATTCAAGGGCGCTTCGGGCGTCCTCTTCAGCTCGGTTCAAAACAACATGCCCATGAACTTTAACCAACCACCACAAACGAACGTGGATCGCCTCGCCATCGGCCACGGCAACAAGGTGACGGTCCTGGAACCTCGCTAGGGGTTGGTCCGGATACTATTTAAGACAGATTTTTCTGTAGTTGACGAATCGAGAGGGTGCTCATGGCTGCGAAGAAGATATTGATGCTGGTCGGCGATTACGTCGAGGATTATGAGGTCATGGTGCCCTTCCAGGCGCTGAAGATGGTCGGTCACACGGTCGATGCCGTCTGTCCCGGCAAGACGGCCGGGCAAGCGGTGCGGACGGCCATCCACGATTTCGAGGGCGATCAAACCTACAGCGAGAAGCGCGGCCACAACTTCACGCTCAACGCCTCCTTCGCCGACGTTCGCCCGGAAAACTACGACGCCCTGGTCGTGCCCGGCGGCCGCGCTCCGGAGTATCTGCGACTCAACGAGGATGTGCTGCGCATCGTGCGTCACTTCGCCGAGGCGAAGAAACCGATCGCCGCCATCTGTCACGCCGCGCAGCTCTTGGCCGCGGCCGACGTCGTGCAGGGCCGCAGTTGCTCGGCCTATCCCGCCGTCGGTCCCGACGTGAAGGCCGCCGGAGCCCGCTGGGTCGATGTCGGCTTCGAGCGGGCGCACGTGGACGGCAACCTCGTCACCGCCGCCGCCTGGCCGGCCCATCCGCAATGGCTTGCCCGTTTCCTCGAAGTCCTCGGCACGCGCATTGAGTTGTAATTTCTAAACCAGCCCGAAGCGCCAGCGAGGGCTAATAACCCGCCCTCGCTGGCGCTTCGGGCTGGTCAGCGCAGTCCCTCAGAAAGGTTTTCATGCATATTTGTTTGTTCGACATCGACGGCACCTTGATCGCCAGCGGCGGCGCCGGCAAGGCCGCCCTGGAAGCGGCGCTGACGGAAGAGTTCGGCATCACGCGCATCATCGACAAGCTGCAACTGAGCGGTCGCACCGATCGCGCCATCATCGTCGATCTGTTTCGGCTGCACGTCATCGAGGACACCCCGGACAACCATCGACGCCTGCGCGACGCCTACCTGCGTCAGCTGCCGCGTTTTCTGCACGTCGGCCGCGTGCTGCCCGGCATCGCCGACCTGCTCGCCCACCTCGCCGGCCGCGCGGACGTGGTCGTCGGCCTGCTGACGGGCAATATCCGCGCCGGAGCCAGGGCCAAGCTGGGCTATTTCGGCCTGCACGACTACTTCGCCTTCGGCGGCTACGGCGATCATCACCTCGACCGCGATGACGTGGCCCGCGAGGCGCTGGGGGAAGTGCGCCGGCAGTTCAACGGTTCCGTCAACCCGGAACGCATCTGGGTCATCGGCGACACGCCGCTGGACGTGCGCTGCGCGCGGGCGATCGGCGCTCGCGCCGTGGCCGTGGCGACCGGCTGGCATCGCGCCGAGGAGTTGGCCGAACACGCGCCGGACTTACTGCTAACCGACCTGTCCGACCCCGCGCCGCTGTTATCGCGGTGGACTTCCTCGGACGAAACAGGTGCGGCGCGGGCTTGAGCGGAGTATATTTGAACGGGATCAATCCCCCTTTCACCCGGAGGCTCCGCGCGATCATGACTACGACGATGAATTGTCCGGGGTGCCAAACGCCGTTGCGAGTGCGCGATGACATGGCCGGCAAGAAGATTAAGTGCCCGCGCTGCGCCCATGTCGTTAACGTGCCGGCAGCGGAGGAAGCGACGGTCGAAGAAGCGCCCGTTGTGGAAGAGATCACGGCGGAACCGCCCCCCCAGAAACCCGCCCGCAGGCGGAGAGACGTGGACGAGGATCGAGATGAGGACGATCGGGACAGGCCGCGTTCCAAGTACAAGCCGTGTCCGCGCTGCGGCGAGTCGGGCGCCACGCGCGTGGTGTGGACGCCGTGGGGCAGTTTCTACGGCCCGGCCCTGTTCACGCACGTCCGTTGTCCGGGCTGCGGATACAAGTACAACGGTCGCAGCGGCCGCTCGAACCTGATCCCAGCGATCATCTTCGTCACGATCCCGGCCGTCCTGATCGCGGCGATCCTCGGCTTCCTGGGCTGGATCATCTACGCCACTATGAGCGCTCGCCCGGGTTGAGAGCATCGGCTCAACCCGGAAGCAATCCGTACCTCTTCGCCGTGGCTTCGATCTCGGCGCGATGCACGGTTCGGCCTTGCGCGTCCACCAGTCCGGGGAAGAAATCGCCGAAGGCGTTCACTTCCAGCACATAATGACGGACATAACCGCTCTCGAATAGCAGATCGACGCCGGCGGTTGCGCTCGGATACAGCCGCGCCGCCTCGATACAGTGATCGAGCGCGTCAAGCCAGGCGCGCGTCGGCACGGCGGCCCGGCAGCGCGCCCACTCGCCGCGCCGGCCGCCGAGATGCAGATTGGTCATCGGTTGCGAACTGAGACGGAAGATCGTGAACGCGGGGCGTCCGTGGAGGACGACGACGCGCACGTCGAAGTTCTGGCCGTCGATCTGCGCCATACAGATGCCGCGCTGCCCGCACACACCTTCGCCGATCAGGAATCCGAGCAAGGCGTGCAACTCCGCGCCACTGTGGCGGCACAGCCGGCGCGTGCTGTAAAAGCCGTCGTCGAGCCGGACCACCGAGCTAACAGCCCACGGCGATTCGTCCAGGGCATAAACCACGGCGATGCCGGACGCGGACGAGCCGGTATTGAGTTTCACATACGCGGCGCCGAAGTGCCGCCGGCGCAGCTCGGCGAGCAATTCCTCCGGCGTGTTGGGGGCCGGCAGCGTCGGTGGACAGGGAATGCCGGCGGCGGTCAGGCGGTCGCAGGTGGCGTTCTTGTCGAACATCTCCGCGATGGCCAGCGGACAGGCGAGCGGTTTCAGATGCGGACGCCGATCGAACGAGCGTCGCAGTCCGAGGAGGACGTGGCGGAAGCCCTCATAGAACAGGCCCGGCCGCAGCAGCCGGCCCTTCTGAAATGCGTGTGTGTTCCAGTCGATGCCGCTTGTTTCGCCCGTGGCCCGTTCGCCGGCCTGAAGCAGCAGTTTCGTCACCTCAAAATCGCGGCCGGGCGATTCCATGCGGACGAGCGCCGGTCGATCGAACGCCGCGAGGCCGTCGAGATCGCCGTCGCGCGGCACGACCTCGCGCCAGGGCACGATCTCGATTTCCGGTTCGATGCCGCGCTCGCGCCAGAACGTCAGCAGTTCCGGGGCGTAGGTCTGCCAGCGCTTGCCGTCGGGGTTGACGATGGCAATGTAATGCGGCGCTGGCCTCATTCGGAGTCGCCCTCGAACAGATATTCTTGATCGTCGTATTCATTGCCGGTCGGTTGCCACTGACCGTCCACCGTGAACTTGACACCAGTTGCTTTCAAGGCAGCGACGCCGTCGGCTGTTAGGCAGTTGCGATTGAGATTGAGAAATTCCAGGTTGCGCAGGTCGGGACAGCCGGCTAACAGGCGAGCGCCGGCGTCCGTAATGCGGCCGTTGCGCAGGTCGAGGAGTTTCAATCGCTTGAGAATGCCGGAGGCGACGATTTCTTCGGCGCCTTTATCGCCCATGTCGCACTGCCGCAGGCGCAGATGCGTCAGGCTCTTGAGTGTGGTCGAGCGGACGACGGCCCGCATGTGCGGAAGACGCAGATACGCTTCCTCGCGTTCCAGGTAGTGCGGATGGCACAGCAAATGAGTCAGATTGCCAAGGGAGGGGTTTCGCGCCAGCTTTTGCAGAGGATAGTTGTTCATGTGATAGACTTGCAATATCCGCAAATGATTCAGGGTCTTCAGACTGAAGAGTTGATCGGTATCGACGCCCTGAGAGAGAACGTACAGTTCTTTCAGACGCGGCATGAGCTTGACGAATCCGACGAGCGTTTCCCCGGACATGCGGCAGTTGAAATACCGCTCCTTGTCATCGACCTGCTCGCCGAATTGCAAGACACGGACGTTACCCAGGTACGGGGAGCGCAGGAGAGCAGGTAGCGCGGGGCTGTAGGAATCAGCAGGAACATCGTCGCCCGGTTCGTAGGTGCCGGGTTCCTCGTATAAATCCTCATTGAGGATGAGGCGTTGCAGCAGCCGAATCTGCGGCGCACGCGCGAGGACGCGCGTAAAAGCGACGCCATAATTCCTCAACTCCAGACAGTCCAGCCAACCGCGGCGGAACTGAAACTGGTAAGTAGGATCGTCCCAGCCGCGCTTTTTCGTCCCCATCTGATCCAGCAGGTACGGCGCCAGGTCGCCGAGCCATTCGCGGCCATGCTTGTCCAACAACTGCTTCTCACGCTTTTGGAGTGCCTTGCGTTCCGCAGTCGATTTGCTCTCGTCTTCGAGGGCGAGCTGCACCTGGATGAACTCGCCGCGCGGGTCGCCCTGCTCTTGCAGATAATCTGCATACGCCATGTGCGCCGCCAGGTCGTCGGGGTTGGCGAGCAGCGCATCCTCCAGCGCCTCGCGCAGCGACGCTTTCGGTTTGGCGGACGGCGTCGTCTCGACGTAGCCCTTGGCCAGCTTCTCCTTGACGAGCTTGTCGTGTTCTTTCTGGGCGGCCGCGGCGGAGGCGAACTTCTTGGTCTGCGTCTGCCCCGCCGTGCCCTGCCGGCCGTACGTCACCGTGAACGAGTCGCCCTGTAAGTCGATATTCCAGAACTTGTGCGATTTCACGTCGCTGAAGGTGAAAGTGCGCATACGAACTCCGTTACTCAAAAAACGCCATCGTGGGGATACTGCCGATGCGCTAACTCGTCGGCGGTCTGCTGATTGTCCGCCTGTAGTCTGTCGCCGAGCACGCGGCGCAGGACGTCGATGCCCCTTTGCGTCAGGCCGTTGCGGTCGAGGTCGAGGCGCTCCAGTCGCCGCAGATCGGGACAGTCGGCGAGAATGTGAGCGCCCGCGTCTGTGATTTCGCCGTAGCGGAGGTCGAGTACCTTGAGACGTTTGAGGATACCGGAAGTCACAATTTCCGTGCAACCGACGTCGCCCAGATCGGAACGCCGCAACTGTAAATGAGTCAAACTCCGCAAATGCGGCGACTGGATGACGGCACGGACCCCGGCCAGGTGGATCAGGGGATCGAGCGAGGCGCGCGGATTCAGCAATAGGTGCGTGAGTTTGCTGAGCGCGGCATTTTCCGACAGCACGTCCAACGGATGCAACGCCCACAGAAGACTGATTTTCAGGACTCGCAAGCTCGTCAGGTTCGGCAAAGCGAACAGTTTCGCGGGATCGTATCCGCCCGCGAAGAGGCACAGTTTCTCAAGGTTCGGCAAGGTCGCCACAAAATCGGGGACGGCGTCGCATTCGGGGCTAATCTGAGGGAACGAATCGTCCTCCACCGGCTCGCCGAGTTGAAAGACGCGCAGGTTGCCCAGATAAGGCGAATGGAGAAGACGCGCAACGATTCCTTCCTCGGATTCGAGGACCAGTTCGCGCAATAGCCGAACTTCGGGCGCCTTGCAAAGGAGTCGGCCGAGAAGGCTGCCAAGCGAGAAGCGCGATCGTTGCCGAACGATTCGAGCGAGCCAGCCTCCGACGAAGCGGATTTCATAGGGCCTTTGAATATCTGGTAATTTTGTCCAAGGGGCACTTGCTGGACCCAGCAGTTCGTTTACCAAGCAGCCGAGCCATTTCCTCCCGTGCGCGGTCAGTAAGTCGCGCTCGCGTCGCTCCAATTCTCGGCGCTCCGCACTGGTTCTCTTGGGATCTTCGAGGGCAAGCTGGACCTGGATGAACTCGCCGCGCGGATCGCCCTGCTCTTGCAGATAATCGGCGTAGGCGCGATGGGTCGCCAGGTCGTCGGGATCTTCGACCAGGGCTGCTTCGAGCGCATCGCGGAGAGAGGGCATGACGGCACTCCGAACTCTGAGCGTCAAGCAAGATGGTAACGCTCCGCGATAGATGGCACAAGCAAGGCACGCCAAAGACAGGAAAGGACGTGTTACGCCGCGCCCTCGCGCTCGATCAGCCGCACGAAGAACTCGCGCGTCCGCGTCCGGTGCTGCTCCAACTCGGCGAGGAATCGTTCGCCCGTCTCATAGCCGAGACGACGCGCCAATTTGTCGATTTCGTCGGGCGCTTCGGGCAGTTCATCGATGGTGCGGTTGTGAACGATGCGCAGCCGACTCTGCACGCGCAGCAGAAAATCGTACGCCGCCGCGAGCGCCGTCTGCTCCTGCTCGGACAGCAGATTACAGTTCCGCAGCGCCTCCAGCGCCTGCCAGGTGTTGGGGCAGCGCAATTGAGGTAAATCACGGCCGTACTTGATCTGGAACAACTGAACGAGGAACTCGACATCGGCGAGTCCGCCGGGTCCGCGTTTGAGATTGCCGGCGGGCCGGCTCGCTTGCAGACGCTCGCGCATGGCCAGGATTTCGGCGGCGATCTCCGGTCGCCAACTCAAACCATGCGTCCCCTCGGCGACGGCCGCCATCACCTCGCGGCCGAAATCGGCGTCGCCGTGAACGATGCGAGCGCGCGTCAGCGCCTGGCGCTCCCACAGCTGCGCTCCGCCCTCGGGGTGCGCGGAGTGGTCCTCGCCGGTGATGAAGTAACGACGGAACTCGCACAGCGGGATGACGAGGCTGCCGGACTTGCCGGTTGGCCGCAGTCGCATGTCCACTTGATAGAGCCGGCCCATCGGACCGAGATAGCTCGTCGCCTTGATGATGTGCTGGGCCAGTTCGGTGAAAAAGTGATAGTTATCCGTCACCTCGTAACGGTCGAAGCGGGTGGCATGCGGCGGCGGCTGCGTGTGGCCGTCGCCCTCGTAGACCATCATCAAATCGAGATCGCTGTGGTAGTTCATTTCGCGCCCGCCGAGTTTGCCGAGAGCGAGCACGGCGAAACGGCAGGGCTGACCGGCCCGCGCACCTTCGCTCAGGATCGGCACGCCGAAGCGCTTCACCAGCGGGGCGTACCGCGGTGCGGCGATCTGCTCCAGCAGCACCTCGGCCAGATCGCTCAGGGCCGCGGTCGTGGCCTGGATGGCGTCCTTGTTGAGGATGTCGCGGACGCCGATGCGCAGCAGCTCCTTGTCCTGGAAGCTGTGCAGGATCGGCTCCAGATCGGCGGCGCCGCGGCACAGGTCGGCCAGTTCGCCGCGCAGCTCCTCGGCGCTGCGCGGCTGATTGAGCACCAGGCTGTCGAGCAGTTCGTCGATCATGCCGGGGTTGTTGATGAGGATCTCCGATAAAAACTGGCTCCAGGCGCACAGATCGACGTACAGCTTCAAGCTGGGCGGATTGAAGCTGAACAGCTCCCACAGAACCGTCTTGGCGCCGAGCGAGTCCGTGACTTTCTCCAGGTTGACCAGCGCCATGTCCGGGTCGGGCGTGTCGGCGATGGCGCGCAGCAGCGCCGGCGCGATGCTGGCGAGAAAGTGCCGGCAGCGGCGCGTGGACAAAAACGGCACCGACTCCTGCGCGAGCTGGGACAGATTAAAATACGCGCCCTCGACATCGCGGAAGGGATAGCGGCCGAGCACCGCGCGAACGGTTTCCGGGTCAGGGTTGGTGTCGAGAAGGAGATCGGACTCCGGCTCGGCCTCGTCCGCCTCGCCGGCGAACGTCTGATGCAGCAGATGATCGAGGATGCGCCGCGTCGGTTCCGTCTTCTCCTGGTAATTGCGCAGGAAGTCGGCGGCCGGATCAGAGCCTCGAGCGTCAGGGAGCGGTAACGTCTCTGCCTCCTGAAGGTCGCGGCTCTCCATGCGCCGCGCGAGTTTGCGAAGCTCGTCCTCGCTTTCGGGCAGTCGATGTGTTTGCAGGTCGAACAGCAGTTGCAGACGGTGCTCGACCTTGCGCAAGAAGCGATAGGCGTCGTCGAGGACGCGATATTCCTGATCGGTCAGGCATCCCACGCGTTCGAGGGCGGACAGGGCGAGCAGCGTGTTGCGCTGGCGGACTTCCGGCAACTCGCCGCCGTTGAGCAGCTGCAAGAACTGGAGGGTGAATTCGATGTCGCGGATGCCGCCGCGGCCGGTCTTGACTTCGGTGGCGCTGACCCCGGCCTGGCTGGTCTTGTGTTCGATGCGCCGCTTCATCGCCTTGATCTCGTTGATCTCGGCGAAGCTGAGATATTTGCGATAGACAAACGACTCGATTGCTTGCAGGAACTGCCGCCCCAGGTCCAGATCGCCGGCCACGGGGCGCACCTTGATGAGCGCCTGCCGTTCCCAGGTGCGGCCCATCGAGTCATAATAGGCGAGGGTGCTGGCCAGCGAGCGTGCCAGGGGGCCGCGCTGCCCTTCGGGACGCAAGCGCAGATCGACGCGGAAAGCATGGCCGCGGTCGGTGTGCGCCGACAGCAGACGCACAACCTCGCCGACGACGCGCGCAAAGAATTCGTCGTTGCCGACGCTGGTGACGCGCTTGCCGCGCGTGGCTCCCTCCTCGCCGTAGATGAACATCAAGTCGATGTCGCTGGAATAGTTCAGCTCCTCGCCGCCGTGTTTGCCGAACGCGAGGACGACGCAGGAAACCGGCTTCCCGTCGTCGGTGTGCGGTTGGCCGAAGCGGTTGCCGATCTGGCGCAAGGCGGCGGCCAGGGCGACCTCGATGGCGACGTCGGCGACGCAGGAAATATCGCGCGTGATCTCTTCCAGCGGCCGATCTCGGATGATGTCGTTGGTGCCGATGCGCAGGAACTGCCGCTGCCGGAAGCGGCGGAAGACGCGCAGCACCGCCGCGTCCTCGTGCGCGGCCTCGACCTCGGTTTGCAGCAGCGCGCGCAGCTCGTCCGGGCTGGGGCTGCGGCGCAGCGGCACGCGCAGCATGTCGAGATAGTCGGGATTGAGGTGGAGCAGGTCGCTGAACGATTGGCTGGTGCTGAACAGATGCAGCAGGATTTCGAGGATGCGCGCCCGGTTTTCCAGCAGGACGGGTATCTGCGCGACGGCGGCCGGGTTGGCGAGACAGCGTTCGAGGTTGTTCAGCGCCATGTCCGGGTCGGGACAGCGCGGCAGCAGCCGACCCAGCGGCGCACAGATTTCGCGCAGGCCATCGAGCGAGATGGACTCGGCGAGCGCGGTCAGATTGCGCCAGCCGCGCTCGGCGTCGCGCAACTGCCAGGAGTGCAGCAGGGCGCGAGCGGCGGCGAGGGAGTCGAGGCAGGTCCGCAGTTGTTCCGGGTGCATGTCGGCATCGCAGGAGAGGAAGCCGCGGTCATTTTCTCTCAGCGTAAAATCAAATCAACGGCAAAGCCAGCCGATTCCTCGATTCCTCCGGGCGTGGAACCACGGGGGGAGCCATTTCCGGCTCCGAATCCGCAACGCCGATCTGCTCTCCCGTCACCACCGTACCGAACAGCGTGAATGCCGACGCCTCCTCGATGCGAACCGGCACCGTCCGGCCGATCAGCCGCTCGTTGCCCTCGAAAACGACGATGTGGTCCGTCATCGTGCGGCCGGTCAGTTGCTTCGGTCCCGGCCCGGTGTCGTGTTTGAGCGCCGTTTTGCTCGGTCCCTCCACGAGTACCTCATACGTCTGGCCGATACGTCCGCGGTGATCGGCGAGGCTGACAGCGTTTTGAATCGCCAGCAGGTCGTTGTTGCGCCGCTTCTTGACCTCTTCCGGCACATCATCGGCGAACAGATCGTCCGCCTTGGTGCCCGGACGCGGGCTGTACTTGAAGATGAAGCTGTTCTTGAAGCCGCCCTCGCGCACCAGATCGCACGTCCGCTGGAACGACTCCTCGATTTCGCCGCAGAAGCCGACGATGAAATCGCTGCTGACGGCCACGCCCGGCACGCGCTCGCGGCAGCGCCGCAGCATGTCGCGATAGAACTCGACCGTATACAGGCGCTTCATGCGCTTGAGGATGTCGTTGCAGCCCGATTGCGCCGGGACGTGCAGATATTCGCACACCTTCGGCAACTCGCGCACGGCGTCGAGCAGATCGTCGCTCATGTCGCGCGGGAAATTGGTGATGAACTTGATGCGTTCGAGGCCCGGCGTGTCGTGGATGCGCAGGAGCAGATCGCTCAGTCGTTCGCGACGGCCGTCGCCGTGGGCGAAGTTGTAGCTGTTGACGGTCTGGCCGAGCAGCGTGACTTCCTTGCAGCCCTCGGCGGCAAGTTGACGGACCTCGGCAGCGATGTGTTCGGGCGGACGGCTCTGCTCCGGCCCGCGCACGCTCGGCACGATGCAATAGGTGCAGAACTTATCGCAGCCGATCATGATGCGGACGTAAGCCTGGAAGGGCGACGGCCGCATCGACGGATCGCGCAGCGGATCGTAGCTCTCGAAGCTGTGCTCGATCTCGACGCGCGAGCCTTCCTTGCGATCGAGGCTCAGCGCCAGCTGTGGCTGACGGGTTTCCTGGACGGCGGCGATCAGTTCGGGAAGCTGGGAGAGCTGGCCGGTGCCGCACACGATGTCCACGTGCGGAGCACGGCGGAGGATCAGTTCCTGGTCCTTCTGGGCCATGCAGCCGAGGACGCCGAGAACCTTGTCGGGATGGCGTCGCTTATGAGCGCGGAGCCGGCCGAGGGCGCTGTAGATTTTGTCCTCGGCGTGCTGGCGGACGCTGCAAGTGTTGAAAAAGATGACGTCGGCGTCGGCGACCTCGTGCGTCAGTTCGTAGCCCTGGCGGCGCAGCGTGCCGACCACCAGCTCGCTGTCGAGGACGTTCATCTGGCAGCCGACCGTTTCGATATAGAGTTTTTTCGCCATGATTCGTTCGTTCGATGGACCGATCTTTCCTTTGTTGGCTCAATCGTTTTATGGCGCACGTTTGCATGGAACCAAGGTTGCCCGCGCGTGTCAAGCAGAGGGCACCTGGAGCTGCCCAGTTGTGTGGATGTTTGCTGTGTTGGGATAGGAGTCCGGGGTGTTGATGATGCGGGGGGTGCCTGCGCCCCCTGCCATCTCCACCAATCCGCCTCACATCGACTGCCACGGCGGTCGTTCCCGTTGTGCCATCTCGTGTCAGATTATGCCGCCACACCGCCACTCCGCCACTCGCCACGCGGTAGGCTGGCGTCCGCTGGCACGATTTGACGCTTGCTGTCACTGCCCGGCGTCCACGCTCGGGGGCTGACGTCCGGCAGTGTCGCAGGGTCACCGGCCACCTGAGGCAACAACCCTACCAGACCCGGAGCACTCCGATCTAACACGGATGAACTCCAGGACGGTGGCTCCTCGACGCCTGGATCGAGCCAGCGATGCGATGCGTGGTATCGTGTCTCCGTCCGGCGAATCGCGTTCTTGACGGCTATGGTGTAATCTCTCCGAAAGGAGGGCACAAACATGGCCCACGGCTGAGCGCGGGATAAGGTGAAGGAACGGCAGTGGCGGCGCTGGATCGACCGGAGGCGGGCAAGGCGGTGCAGCGCGCCATCGAGGCACTGCTGACGCGCGGCCGCTGAGACCTACCGGACACGTCGAGCATGACATTCGCAGGTCAAGAAGGTACTGAGACTGGACAAGGTGATGGGTCTGCGCGGCCAGCTGGGACGCGGATAAGAGGAGGGGATCATTAAAAAAGCGCGCAGGCGCGGGTAGTTTGGTCTCCCGGGCCGTCTTACCCTCTGGAGGCCGCAATGTCTGACAAACCGAGCCATCCTGAACGACCGCTCGAAGAGTACTACGACTACCTGCACTTCCTCGCGCGGACGTGGCTGGGGCAGTGGGGAGAGCGGCGCATTGACCCTGCGGACGTCGTTCACGAGACCATACTGAAGGCGCTCAAAAACCGCGACCAGTACAGGGGGGGCCCCGTGGAGGCGAAATGGGTGGTGTGGTTGCGGAGAATTCTGCAGCGAACACTGATCGATCTGGTGGGCAAACACGGCGAGGTGGAGCAGTCCTCCTGTCGGCTAGAGTCATGGCTGGCGGCCGACCACACCTCCCCGAGCATGCGAGCCGCACGTGAGGAGCTGTTGCGGCGGATGGCCGATAGCTTGGCCAGGCTGCCGCAGGACCAGCGCATCGCCCTGGAACTGCGCTACCTCCGGGAGCCGCGCTGCTCGTTGGCCGACATCGCCGCGCACCTGGGCCGGACCGAGAAGGCGGCCGCCGGGCTGCTGTGTCGCGGCCTGGACGCGCTCCGTGACGCCTTAGCCGATCGCCCTTGAGCCACCGGGCTTATCCCTGAGGAGAACATGGACAAAGAACCCACCACGATGCCCTTTTCCTCCGAGGAGCGACTGGAAGAAGCCATCGCTCTGTACCTGGAGGCTGACGATGCCGGCCGTGCGCCGGACCGCCGAGAATGGTTGGCACGCTACCCGGACCTGGCCGGCCCGCTGGAGGCGTTTTTCGCAAGCCAGCAACGAATGGAGCGCTTCGCCGAACCGCTGCTGCCGCCCTCTGGCACCGACTGCTGGCCCGAGTTCGATGACTACGAGGTGCTGGAAGAGATCGGCCAGGGGGGCATGGGCGTCGTGTACAAGGCCTGGCAAAAGAGCATCCAACGCCACGTGGCCCTGAAAGTGATCCGGGCCGGCGCCTTTCCCGGTGACGAGGTCAGAGCCCTTGGCCGCCTGGAACATCCGAACATCGTCCGCATCTACGCCTCCGGCGAACAGGATGGCCGCCTCTTCTTCTCGCAAGAACTGCTCAAGGAGAGCCTGGCGCAGCGCCTGGACGGTACCCCCATGCTGGGGCACGAGGCGGCCGGCCTACTCGAAGTGCTGGCCTTGGCCGCGCACCACGCCCACCTGCATCGCGTCATTCACTGCGACCTGAAGCCCGGCAACGTGCTGTTTAGGGAAGACGGTACGCCGCAGATAGCGGACTTCGGCCTGGCCCGACTGGTGGAGTCGGAAGCCGGGCTTCTGCGCGATGGCGAACTCGCCGGCACGCCCAGTTACATGGCGCTGGAACAGGCCCGGGGAAGCACGGGCGAGATCGGCCCGGGTACCGATGTGTACGCGCTGGGGGCGATCCTGTACGAATGCCTGACTGGCCGGCCGCCCTTCAAGGGCGCGACACACCGCGATACGCTGGAGCAAGTGCTGACCCTGGAGCCGATACCGCCACGGCTGCTCAACCCGAAAGTGCCCCGCGGCCTGGAGGCCATTTGCCTGCGGTGTTTACGCAAGTCGCCGGCGGAGCGCTATGCCAGCGGGGTGGAACTGGCGGCCGCGCTGCGCGCGGAACTGGATCGGCAGCCGCCGGACGAGGCGCGCCGGTATTTGTATATCGCCAACCGGATGCTGCTGCTCGCGGCGGTCTTTTTCGCCGGACACCTGGCGGCGTTCCTGCTCACCCGTGCCGGTGGTCCGGAGCCACTCTTGTGGCTCTCGGTATTCGCCCCCTACGGCCTGCTCTTCGCCGCCTTCCGCGCCAACCGCGCCGAGTCGGCGGCGGGCCACCAGCAGCAGCGGCTGCTCTGGTCGATCTGGGTCGGCCACCTGTTCGCCAGCGTCGCCGTCTTCCTGGGCTATCGGCTGACGTCGGGGGCCGATTACGTCCACGGCTTCCTGCTGGCCTACCCGGCCTATGCCGCCCTGACCGGGCTGGCCTTCTTCGTGATGGGCAGCACGTACTGGAGTCGAGAGTACACCTTCGGCCTGGCCTGGGTCGCACTGGCCACCTTGATGCCGCTGTTTCCGCCCTACGCGCCTCTGGCGCATGCCGTACTCAGTGCCGTATGCGACGTCTGGATCGGACTGCACCTGCGCCGCCTCGCCGCGGCCGAATCACTCAGGAAGGACCGCCCATGACTGCCTTTCCCCCGCTCCCCAGCCCGTGCGGCCACTGGCTGCTGGGCAACCTCCGAGAGTTCCGCCGCGACATGCTCGGCTTCCTCACGCGCTGCGCCCGCGATTACGGCGACGCCGTCCTCTTCCGCCTCGGGCCCAAGCGCATCGTCCTGCTCAGCCATCCGTCGCTCGTCGAGGAGGTGCTTGTCACCGCCAACCGCCACTTCGCCAAGCACTACATCCTGCGCCTGCTGGCCCCCCTCCTCGGGAGCGGCCTGCTCACCAGCGAGGGTGACTTCTGGTTGCGCCAGCGCCGCCTCATGCAGCCGGCCTTCCTGCGCAACCGCGTCGCCTCCTACGGCCCCGTCGTGATCGATTACGCCAACCGCGTTCTCGCCGAGTGGCGCGGCGGCGAGACGCGCGACCTGCACGCGGAAATGATGCGACTGACACTCGGCATCGCCGCGAGAACGCTACTCGACGTGGAGGCGATGGACCGCGCGGGCGCTCTGGCTCGCGCCTTCGAGCAGATCCTAACCGATTTCAGTTACCGCTTTGAGAGTGCCTACCCGCTGCCGCTGTGGTTGCCGACGCTCTGGAACCGGAAGGTGAAACAGGCTCTTTCCCAACTCGATGAAGTGATCCACGGCATCATCAAGGAGCGCCGCACGAAAGACGCGGGAGGCGGCGACCTGCTTTCGATCCTTTTGCGGGCCCGCGACGCGGAGGACGGGCGGGGCATGACCGATCAGCAGCTGCGCGATGAGGTGATGAGCCTGTTCCTTGCCAGCCACGAGACAACGGCGAACGCCCTGGCCTGGACGTGGTACCTGCTGGCGACGCACCCGGGGGCCGAGGCGCAGTTGCTCTCCGAGCTGGACGCGGCTCTCGGTGACCGCGCGCCGACCGCGGCCGACCTGCCACGTCTGGGCTGTGCCGAGCGAGTCATCTTGGAGGCGATGCGGCTCTACCCGCCGGTCTATGCCTTCGGCCGCGAGGCGCTGCGTGACTGCACGGTCGGTGGGCACCGGCTACCAGCGGGCACCACCGTGCTGATCAGTCAGTGGGTGCTGCACCGAGACCCGCGTTCCTTCGACGCCCCCGTTGAGTTCCGACCCGAGCGCTGGGCTAACGGCTTGGCGCAGCGGCTGCCAAGGTGTGCCTACATCCCCTTCAGCGCGGGGCCGCGTGTATGTATTGGCAACACTTTTGCGCTGATGGAGGCGACGCTGATCCTGGCGACACTGGCGCCCGCGTTCCGGTTCGCCCTAGCGCCGGGCCACGTCGTCAAGCCGTGGCCGTCGGTCACTCTGCGGCCGGCTGATGGGATCAAAGTGGTCCTCCACCGAAGGTCAGGGAAAGGGGACATCGTAACTTTCCCTCCGATCTAATTTGCGATGTCCCCCTTGTGTTCCCCCGCCCGCATGAATGGAACCACGGTTGCCCGCGAGTCAAGAAAACCACCCCTCGCCGAATCCCCGTGAAGAATTGCCAGCAAAAATGTTTCCTCGATCCTCCCTGTTCGGCGGCAAGGCATGGCGAAGGTCCACACCTATCCGGTAAAGTAACGAGAGCGAATCGGAATCAAGCGGCTGATGAGGCGCCGTCATGGAGTCCCGACACGCGGAGGAAACGGAGCGGCGCGGCTGGTTCGGACGGCTGCATCTGAGTTGGCCGATGCTGTTTTTGGCCGGCTGGCTGCTCTACGAGTTCACGGCCCAGCCCGGACTGGCCGCCCTGGTCGCCTGCGCCAAGTTCGGTTGGGCGGACCTGCGCACCGCCGTCTGGCTGCGGCGCGTCGATCCCGACCGCGGCCGCGGCCGGACGTGCTTCTGGGCTTACCTGACTTATGGACTCTGGAAAGTAGCCGTAATGGCCACGTTGACGATGATTGTCCTGGGAGTGTTCAGCGCCCTCTTCGACCGCGGCGCCCGGCCGCCGCAACCCAATAACGGCATCTCGCCGGTGTTCGGCGGCGCGCTGGCGGCGGCGGCGATCGGCTTTGGGCTGTCCTTCCCGACGACGTACATCGCCTTGTGGTCGGCCCTGCGAAACGGCGTCCGTCTCTGGCTCGGCCACGCTCCGGTCCGCGCTCGCAAGGAGCGCTTCTGGCCGCCGCATCACGGCGGCCTCAACGCCGCTCCGTTCGTCGGCTTCACCGGCCTGATCCTGACGTTGTGGCTGATCGTCTTCACGGCCGGCTTGCTCGCCGCGATGCTCCAACCGGCCGGCGTAGAGGTGCTGGTCTTTCTGATGGCAACGCTGGCGGCCATCATTCTTGCCATCGTCGTCTTCTTCCGCATCTCGCTGCGCACGATCGCGCGATCGCCGCAGGAATGCTGGATCGCCGTCGAGGACGAAGAAGTTTATCAAGTGCGCGGGACGGAAGAGAGGATGAGCGAGGCATGACTTTTATTCACGGCTATCTGCTGGCCGGTCTGCTGCTCGTGGGGGTGCCCGTGCTGCTGCATCTCATCATGCGGCAGAAACCTCGACACCTCCACTTCCCCGCGTTCCGCTTCCTCCGCCAACGCCATCTCATCAACCGCCGCAAGCTGCGTTTGCAGCACTTGCTGCTGTTGCTGTTGCGCATGGGCATCATCGCCGCACTGTGCCTGGCCTTGGCCCGGCCGCGTGTCGCCGCCGAGCGCGTCGCCTCGCTGTTCACCAACGAGCGTCCCGTCGCCGCCGTGCTCTTCTTCGACACCAGCGCCAGCATGGAATACAACTCCGCCGGCCACGCGCGCCTGGAAGAAGCCAAGCAGCGCGCCCGCGAGCTGCTCGACGAGATGGACGCCAACAGTCAAGTTACCCTGCTCGACAGCGCCGAGGACGCCGGCGACGGTGGAACGGAGTGGATGTCTCCGGCGCTGGCGCACACGCGCATCGAAAGCCTGCGCGTCCGTCCGGCCAACGCGCCGTTGAACCGGCAGATCGACCGGGCCGTTCGCTTGCTGGAGAAGGTCGGGGAGGGCGAGGAGCCGCCGCCGCGCTTCCTCTACCTGTTCTCCGACCGCACCCGCGCCAGCTGGGACGCCCAGGCCGGTCCGAAGCCGATCCCCGACGGCATCCGCGCCTTGTTCGTCGATGTCGGCGCCGAGAAGCCGAAAGACCTGGCCATCGAGAAAGTCGAGATAGCACCGCCCATCGTCGCGCCCGGCGCACCCATGCAAATTCAGGTGACGGTCCGCGCCACCGGCGCGGACTTCGACACGGAATTGCTTTGCCAGCTCGACAACGAAACCGACGCGGACCGGCCGCCGGCCAAGCAGCCGATCCAGCTTGCCGCCGGGCAGGGCCGCGTCTTCGTCTTCGAGCGCGAGGCGCCTCCGCCGCTGGGCGGCCGGGAGGAGCGGATCTATCAGGTGACCATCAAACATCAGACGCCCGACTCGCTGCTGTTCAACAACACGGCCTTTGCCACCTTCCTGACGCGCGAGCGCCGCAAGGTGCTGACCATCGTTTCCGACGAGCCTCCTCCGAAGGAATTGTCCTCGCCCTGGAAAGCGTGGCAAACGGCGATGGACGCGGTCGGCACGTTTCAGTGCGACGTGCGGAAGGCAGAGGAGGCGATCAAGCTTGACGACAAGGAGCTGCGCGACTGCGCCGCCGTCTGCGTGTTCCAGTTCGCGCCGAGCGCCGAGTTATGGCAGAAACTGCGGCGCTACGTTCAGGGCGGCGGCGGTGTGGTGCTGGTGCCCGGCGGCGAGGAGATGCTGCGGCAAATGTCGAGCTACAACGAGGAAGGAACAAAAGCCGGCCTGCTGCCCGGCAAGCTGCGCAAGATCGAGAAGAACGCGCCCGACAATCCGCTTATCCGCTGGTCCGGCTTCGGGGTGAAGCATCCCATCCCGGCGTTCTTTCAGAAGATGATCCTCACCGCCGATCCCGATTTCGGCAAGTCGGCGTCCTGGCCGGGCGTCAACGCCTATTGGCTCGTCGAGCCGGGGGAGAAGGACACCCTCGCGCTGGCGACGTATGCCGGCGACAAACGACCGCCGGCCCTGCTGGATCGAACGGTCGGCCGCGGTCACGTCCTGCTTTTCACGACGCCGCTGGACGCGCGCGAACTGGCCCCCGGCCGCTACTGGCACAATTACTGGGGCCTCGACTCCTCGTTCGGACTGGTGTTGGAAGATCAGGTGTGCCGCTATTTGGCGGGCGATTCGACGAAGCCGGACTTGGATTGTTTCTGCGGCCAGGTTCCGCGCGTGCCGCTGCCCGCGTCGCTGGCCGCGCCGCCTTACACGCTGGATGGACCGGGCCTCGCCGTCGCCGAGACGAACGTCAAGATCGCGGAAGGTGACACGCAATTGTCACTGCCGCAGGCGGTGACGCCCGGCAACTACGCCGTCCGCGACGCCAACAAGCGCATCGTCGCCGCATGCAGCCTGAACGTCCGCCCGCAGGAGAGCGATCTGGAGCGCGTACCGGCGGAGGAGATCGAGTCCGTGCTGGGCAAGGACACGGTGTTGCAAGTGGGCCGAACGGTCACTCTGAAGGACGCGCTGGCAGGGATGCGGCCGCCGCCGGTGGAATTGTTGCCCTGGCTGATGATGGCGGTACTGCTCGTGCTGACGGTTGAGAGTCTGCTCGCCAATCGCTTCTACCGACGCGCCGCCCCTGCACAGGAAGGCGAGCCTGTCGCTGTGGAACAAGTGTAATCATGACCGTGCTGATTGATCCTCTGTGGCCGTGGTCGCACTTGCCGGCGTTCCTGGCGTCGGCGACCGGCGACGTTCTCGCCGCCATCGTCCTGGCCGGCCTGGCCGCCTTCGCCCTGCCGATCCTTTGGCACGTGCGTCCTCGCGGTGTGAGTCCGCGCCAACTGGTGCAGGTCGGCGGTGCGTTGCTGGCGGTCCCGCTCACCTGGGTCGCCATCCAGACCTGGGGCTCCGTCAGTGCGCCGGCCGGACGCTTGCATGGCCTGGCGATGGCGGCCCTCATCGTGCTTCCGGCGGCCCTGCTCGGCGTGACCGTCGCCACCTATCTCGCCAATCCAGGTGTGTCGCGCCGCCGCACGACGATTGCGCTGGCCCTGCGTCTCCTCGCGTTTCTGCTGGTCGGGTTGGCGATCCTCCGGCCGTCTCTCGCGTTCGCCGAGCGCAACGCGCTGCGTTCGCTGCTCCTCATCGTCTGCGACAACTCCGGCAGCATGACCATCCAGGACGAATCCAACCACCTGTCGCGCTGGGATCTGTTGCTGCGTACGCTGCGCGAGAGTTCGTCGGAGTTGGAACAGTTGCGGAGCGAGCAACAGATTGACGTGCGCTTTTACAAATTCGCCGGCGATGTCAGCGAGTTTCAGCCGGACGAACCCGGCGCGGCCGACGGCAAACGCACCGACACCGGAGCGATGCTCCGCTCTCTGTACGAGCAGCGTGACGGCGGCCAACCGGCGCGTTATCTGCTGCTCTTGAGCGATGGGGCCGACAACGGCGGCTTTCGCACGCCGGCTCTGGCCGAGTCCGCCCGTTGGCGCAACCTGCCCTGTCCCTTGCACGCCTTCGCCTGCGGCAATCCCACCACGGCCGACCGCCAAAACGACATCGCCATCACCTCCATCGCCACCGAACCGGCCCTGGTGCCGAGCAAGGGCAAACTGACCGTCAAGCTCGGCATCGACGCTCCCGGCTTTGAGAACAGCAACGTGCGGCTCCGTCTGTTTCTCGACGAGGAAGAGGTGCTGGCGCGCAACGAGATGCTGATGCTGACCAGCGGCAACACGGTCAAGCTGGAGTGCAACGGCCCAGCGAAGCCCGGCGAGGTCAAACTGCGCGTGCAGGTGGACGATCCCAACAAGGCGGACGCCGTTCCCAACGGCGACCTGTTCCCGAACAACAACAAGATCGAAACGTACATCACCGTCACCAAGGAAGGCGTCGGCGTTCTGCTGGTGGACAAGCAGCGCGCGATGGAACCGCAGTTCATCTGCGACGCTCTGACGCGCGATCCGCGCATCCGCGTCACGCCGGTCTGGCTGCGCGGCGGGCAAACCATCGATGCCAACAGCGGCGACCTGTTCCAGTTCGACAAGCAACCCTACGACGTCATCATCCTCGGCGACGTGACAGCAAGGCAGATGCGCGCGGTCAGCCCGCAGTCGTTGCAGGCCATCGAGCGGCTTGTCGAGCAGGGAGCTGGCCTGGTGATGCTCGGCGGCTATTCCACCTTCGGCAACAGCGATTGGCAAGGCACCGTCCTGGAAAAGATGCTGCCGATCGACCTGGAGCGCTCGCGCGGTCAGATCGAAGAGGACCGCAAAATGCTGCCGACGCAGGAAGGGCTGGCGCGCTTCGGCTACATCCTCCGCATCGCAGAGAGCAAAGATCCGAAAAAGCCGTGGGAGGACTTGCCGGAGCTGGAAGGCATCTCGCGCTTGCGGAAATCGGACAAGGGGTTACAGGAGACGGTGCTGGCCGAGTCGAACCGCGGCGAGCCGGTCCTGATCGCCCAGAACTACGGCAGCGGCCGGGTGCTGGCCTTCGCCGGCGACACGACGCACCGCTGGGTCGTCAATCCACAAAAGCAGCAGATGCATGGCCGATTCTGGCGGCAAATGGTCCTGTGGCTGGCGAAGCAGGAGAACGCCGAGGGTTCGGTGTGGATCAAGCCGGACACGCGCCGTCTGCCACTGCGCGGCGATCTCGGCTTCAGCGTCGGCGTCCGCAGCAAGGGCGGCGTCGATCTCAAGGACGGCATCTATCAGGTCGAGGTCAGCGGACCCGGCGGCGTCAAGACGCCCGTGCCCACGGCGCGCACCGCGACCGATGATCGCGGCACCTTCGTCAAGACGGACGCGCCCGGCGAATACGTCATCACGGTCAAGGGCGAGGCGAAGGATCCCGAAACCGGCGAGGTGGTCCAGGGTGAGCAATCGGCGCATTTCATCGTCTACGACGAGGACATCGAGATGACGAAGCGTGCGGCGGACCACGAT
The DNA here is from genome assembly GCA_036557825.1 of Gemmataceae bacterium. Classification (GTDB taxonomy): domain Bacteria; phylum Planctomycetota; class Planctomycetia; order Gemmatales; family Gemmataceae; genus JAJPHU01. The sequence continues at coordinate 29,756 of DATBGU010000316.1, read as the reverse complement.
TTTCTCAAGAAGCTGGCCTCCGCCGGCGGCGGCGATTTTCACCGCGTCGAGGAGCTGCCGGAGTTTTTGCGGCGAATGCAAACCGAGAACCTCGCCCGCAACAAGCCGAAGCTGACCCTGCGTCCCGATTGGCGCACCACCGGGCGCTCGTCATTTCTGACGCTGTTCTTCGTGCTGTTCGTGACGTTGCTGTCGGTCGAATGGTTGCTGCGGCGGCGTTGGGGGATGGTGTGAGTTGATGCGGGCGCTTGGCGCTATTCCCGGCGCGTACCTATCAACAAGCCGTTACTCGAAGGACCGTTGCCTTGTGGCGGGATCTCAAACTGATGCGCGGCCCGTTAAGCCGGCTTTACAGCGTGTTCCCTCGTAGTTTATCATCGCCGCACACTGGATCGCTGCCTGTGCCCTCTCACAAAGGCAGCGAAGTATGGTTCCTTCTCTCAACCATCCCCTCTCGGCTTGGACGCGAGCGGCAGTCGTGTTGGCTATTCTCCTGTTAACGGTTCATCCCGCGGCGGCCGATGGGCAGCGTCCGGTGGATGAGCGAGGAGAAGTACGCGAGGACCGAGACCAAGAAGTCTGCGGTCGGGTCGGCCAAATTTTTATCATCGGCAATACCGTGACCCTTGATTCCGTCATCCTGAAGCAACTCCCCCTCTTCTCGGGTGAGGAATTCACATTCTCGGACTTGCGATCCGCCGAGCGAAACCTCGCGCGGCTGAACCTCTTCAAGGCCGACCCGGCGCCTCTTGTCCGAATCATGGATCGAGAAAATGATTCGACGTACAAGGACATTCGCGTCGATGTCGCCGAAAGACCAGTTAACATCTTCTTTTCGGCGATCGGGGAAAGCGTGGAGTTCGCCGCTGTCTCGGTGGTTCGGGGATTGCCGGCGGCCATCCTCCGAGCATGTGGAGAAAACACTTTTCCCGGCGAGTTGATTGATTTCATTTTCACCGGGGGCAGATCGGGGTGTCCCTTGGTCATCCGTCGATTACTCGACACATGAACCGGCACGGCTCCGGCCTGCTCGTCTCCGCGAATCGGCTATCGGCACATTGTTCGCATAGATCGCTCACTCGTCACGCGCCTTGACCGACGCCTCAGAATCCGGGACAGTAAAGAAAGCCCGGATTCCTTGAGGTGCTTCCATGACTTTCTCCGCACGATGCGCGTCCTCTCCCCTCCTCTTGGTCCTGTGCGGGTTGGCACTCGCCGTTCCGGCCGAGGCCGCCGCGCCGCCTGCCTTGAAAGATCTCACGCCGGCGGTGCGGACGCGCATCGACCGGCTAGCTGCACGGCATCCGGTGGATACGCTGCGTCAGGAAAAGCTCAACGTGGCAGGCGACATCTCGCTGTGGGCGCTCAGCAATCTAGCCCTGGCGCCGGAGGAAGAATTTGAACACGCCGAGACCGTCCACAAGGAAATCCTCAAGCGCGAGCGTGTCGCCATCGCCCCGGAGACGGCGCGGCGCGTCTTCCGCAAGCTCCTCGACAATCTGCCGCCACACCTCAAGCCCGACGAGTTCGAGTACAGTCTGATCGTCCTGGAACACGACGAGGCCAACGCCTTCACGCTCGGCGGCGGTTTCATCTATATCAGCCGCCCTCTGCTCGACGCGCTTCTCAGCGACAAGGAACGCGGCGAGGCCGCCCTGGCGTTCGTCCTCGCCCATCAGCTCGGACACATCGGCTTGCAGCACTGTCGCCGCGGCTGGCAGTCGTTCGAACTGGAAGAGGGGATCCAGAAGGGCATCGAGATGCACATCGCCCGCGACCGCCTGCGCGAAGCGCTGCACACCGGCGTCGCCAACGCCGGCAATCGCATCGCCTTTCTGTACACGCGGAAGCAGGTCTACGAGGCCGACCTGTTCGCCTGGCAGTTGTGCCGCAATGCCGGCATCGCCCTCGATCCCGCCCTCGACGCCCTGCGCTGGTTGGCCGTCGACCAACATCCGCGCATCCGCACCGACGAGGCGTATCGCCCCGAAGAGGATACCCCGGATCGCGAGCAGCCGCCGGCGCTCTTGCGTCTCAAAAGGCTGTTCATGGAGCGCGATGGATTAGTCGATGATAAAGAGGGCAATTATGGTTTATTCCTCTGGGATCCGCGGAGCGGGGACTTTCAGCGCTGCGGCAATCAATCGGTTGCCGCCGGCGAGCGGGCCATCATCTTCGTCCACGGCTTCCGCGGCAGCATGCGCACCTTCCGCGACTACCTGATCGCCTGCTCGGAAAACGAGGCGCTGCGCGAGCGCAAATTGCTCGTCTTCCGCTATCCCAACAACTCCAGCCTGGGACGATGCGGCCAATTCCTCGTCAATGAGATGCGCCGCGTCGTCGCCGCTCCGGACAAGGCGTTCTTCGTTTGCCACAGTGCCGGCGGCCTGGTCTTCCGCTGGTATGCCAAGGCGGCGAAACAACCCTTCGACCGGGCCGTCCTGCTGTCCACGCCCAATGAGGGATCGAGCCTCGCTTCCTTGAAGTATCTCGCCGACCTGAGCGCCTTCGCCGACGAACTGAAGATGAACGGCCCCGGCGCCATCGCGCGCATGATCCCGGAAGGCAGCGGGCAGATCATCCACGACGTACATGAGGACAGCCTGTTTTTGCGCCGCCTGGGACGCAACGCCGACCTCGCCAAGCGCTATCACGTCTTCTCCGGTGATTGTCTGAGGCCGGTGCAAGTGATCGCCCTGGGCACGGCCATCGCCGCGGCCAAGCGGGTCATGCTGAAGCGCGTGCTGCCGCGCATCGACGCGCCGGTGCTGCGCCGACAAGCCATGACCCGTATCGAACGCTGGCACCTGCCGCGCGAGATTTCCCACGGCGATCTCGTGGTGTCGGTGCGCAGCGCCCTGCTCAAGGACGCTGGCCGGACAACGCGCACCGCCCTCAATCACGATGCGTTCAAGACGGACGAGCAGGTGATACGCGAGGTGATGGAGTCGATTTTGGGGAAGTGATGTTGTTCTGCCGGCCCGCCGCGCCAGCAAGGATCCCCCTTGCTGCCGCGGCGGGCTGGCAAGCTACCCTCGAAACACCCAATGTAGCATCTCTCCCAACTTCGCCCCCTTGCCCTGCATGAGAATGCCGACGCGGAAGATGCGCCCCGCCGCCCACACGCACAGCAACGTCGTCGCCAATACCAGCACGACACCGAGCAGCGGCTGCCACACCGCCACGCCCGGCGGGATCGATAGCCGCAAAATCATCAGCATCGGCGTGGCGAAGGGAAAGAACGACAGCGAGGTGGCGACCGCACTGTTCGGCTCTTGCAGCACGTTGCCGAGGACGAACATCGGCAAACAGGCCAGCAGCATGACCGGCCATAACAGATTTTGCGTCTCTTTCATGTCCGTGCAAGCAGCGCCGATGGCGATGAACAGCGAGCCGTACATCAGCGCCGCCAAGGCCTGAAAAACGAGGAACCAGGCCAGCACCGCCGGCGATACGTAGTCGTGGAAGCCATAGTGGTGCGCCGCCCAGTACAGGCCGCCCAGGTACACCGTCGTGATCGTCAGCGACACCGCCGACATGCCCAGCAGTTTACCGAGCATGAGGTCGAACGGACGCACCGACGCCAGCAACACCTCGGCGATGCGCTGCATCTTCTCCTCGACGACGCCCTGCATCAACGGCGTGGCGCTCATCATGATGACCATGAACATCAGTATCAGCAGACCCAACGGCACCAGGACCGGCGCCAACAATGTCTGCGGCGTGGCGTCTTCGATCTCACCGCGATCATTGCGGCGCGTCAGTCCTTTCGATTCGATCTTCACCGGCTGCATGACCGCGCGCACTTGTTGAAGCGATCCGTGCATCCTTTCGCGCGCAAAGCGAATTTCCTGGACCTTCGGGACCAGTTTCGTCTCCATCAGCTGCGTGAAAGCCCGGTTGGTAGGGTGATTGGACTGATAGCGGATGCAATGACTCTCCTCGCTTTCGGTCTCCGCCGAGGCTGGTTCCAGTACGTGGGCGCCGATGTCGAGGAAGCCGAAATAGTCGCCCTTGCGGACGCGCTCGGACAATTCGGCGCGCTGCTCGTCGCGCGCCTCGGAAGGCGTCACACGCTCGATCTTGAAGGGCGGATCGTTGTGCTGCGCGGCGATCTCCTCGATTTCCTTGCGAAGTTGTTCGCCGGGCGTGCGATCGACGACGGCGAAGGTTTTCGGCGTTGTGTCACGGATGTCGCGCAGAAGCCATTGCATGAAGGCGCTACCGCCCATCAGGATGGGCATGACGATCAGGCTGATGACGAACGCCTTGGTGCGCACGGCGGCCAGGTACTCGCGCACGGCGACGACCAGCATTTTACGCATGGACCTTGTCCTCCGCGGTCGCCTCGCTGTCGGGCTGGGCAATGCGCACGAAAATGTCGTGCAGGGTTGGGCGCGTCAACTCGAAGTGGCGCACCTGGCCGCGCCGCATCAGGCAGGCCAGGATCTCCTGTGAATCGGCCTTCGGCGCCAGTCGCAGCTCCTGCCATCGGCCGAGGTCCGTCACCTTGACGACGCCGGGCAAGTCGTCGAGGCGGGCCGGGCCGTCGAGGTGGACGCGCAGCGTGTCGCTACCGTAGGCGTCCTGGATCGACTCCAGCGTGCCGTCGAGCACCTTGCGGCCCTTGTGGATCATGAAAATGAAATCGCACAACTTCTCCGCCACGCTCATATCGTGCGTCGAGAAGATGATGGTCGCGCCGTCGCGGCGCAGGTTCAGGATCTCCTTGCGGAAAACCTCGGTGTTGACCGGATCGAGTCCGCTGAACGGCTCGTCGAGCAGGATCAGTTCCGGCCGGGCGATCACTGTGGCGATGAATTGCACCTTCTGGGCCATGCCCTTGGACAGCGCCTCGACTTTCTTGTTGGCCCAGGCAGTGAGTTCCAGGCGCTCCAGCCAGGCATCGATGGCCGGGCCGCTCTTGCGAAAGCCCTTCAATTCAGCGTAAAAGCGGAGCACGTCGCGCACTTTCATCTGCTTGTACAGCCCGCGCTCCTCCGGCAGATAGCCGACGCGGTCGAGAATGGATTCGCGGGCCTCCTCTCCGTGCAGCGCTTCATCGAGAACGCGGAGGACGCCGCGATCGGGATAGAGGATGCGCATAATCATGCGCAGCGTCGTGGTCTTGCCGGAGCCGTTGGGTCCGATGAAGCCGTAGATGCTGCCGGGCGGCACTTGCAGACTGAGATCGTCCACGGCGACGAACTGGCGGAAGGTCTTCGTCACTCCTTCGATCGCGACGGCGGTCATACGGCCCCCCGGCGAGAGTTCAAATGTTCTCTCGTTGATGGTAACGCCCGGCACGCCGACCACCAAGTAATTTCAGAGTAAGGAAAGCGCAAAAGCCCGCGAGTCCGATCCTCATGTCGGCCCTGCGGGCTGCTTATCGGTTGTTCGCTGGGTAAGGCGAATTCAATGGGGCTGAAACGAATCGGGACCAGGCGCCACGGGGGGAGCCGGGGCGACCGGGGCGACGGGCGCGGCCCTCGGCACCGCAGGGGGAGCGGCCGGCTGGATCATTGGTTGGGCCACGGTCTGAGCGGGCGGAGCCTTGGCGTCGGAAACGTCCGTCGGGGACTCGGCGTGCCGAGCGGCGCGGCCGATGCGTCCCACTGCCAGACCAATGATAATCAGCGCCAGGCCCGTCAAGAAGAAACCGTAGCACCAGAAATACGGTGCGTCCGTCTGTGTCCCGTGGCGGATCATCCAGATGTACCACAAGGTTGACCAGACACCCATGATCGTCCCAATCGTAATGTAAACCACCGCCAGACGAGCCGAGCCGGAAGGTTTTGTATGAGGTAGCGCCATTCTTGCTCCTCCTGGGTTATCGGTCCCTGCAAAGAAATTGCGTCTCGCGCCCGCTTCGCGGGGCGGAGGCTCTTCTTTTTCAAGAAGCAAAGGATGTGCCGCAGTCGCAAGCCGCAGGCGCTTGTTTGACGCAACTTCTCAACCCCTAATCATCTAGGGACGAATGGCATTGTCTCTTTTTTGCGCCAGTGTAGGCCATCCTCATCCATCCCCGTACGAGGAGCAGTTGCCTGGGAATCAACCTTCCTCGCGCCGGTCGTAAAATGAACTTGCGTCCCAAGGCCGCCCGCAGGGCTCCCGGAGACCCGTTCATGCCGCGCTTCCGCGCCCGTTCGCCGCGAGCCAACCGCGATCCGATCAACACGGAGAGCGTGCGGGAACTGATCGCGGAGATGTTCCGCCCGGCGCATTTATTCGCCGCGGCGGAGCTACTTCTGGAGTGGGAGCATGTCGCCTCCGAAGAACTCGCGTGGGAGATTTTCCAGGGCCGCCTGCTCGACGCGGCCCACACCCGCGAGCGGCATTCGTTCGAGGCCTGGAACGTCTATCAGACGACGGCGCGGGAAGAGCGGGCGAGCGAACCCTTGCTGTCTCTGAAACTCGATGTGGAGGCGAGGCGTCTGTACGTGGTGCGCGGCCTGGACAGTTATGTCTGGGAGGGCTACGACGCAGGCGGCAACGTCTATATGAGCCGCGAGCGCCGCAAGTGGGTCCGCGAACTGGTCGGCACGATCCATCTCGACCGCTTCGCCGATGTGGATGAACTGACCGACGAGTTGGCTTGTCAGCTCTTTCAGGCCGTCGTCGGTTCCAGCCGTCTGCCGCTGTCCTCGGTCGAGACGCCGCTGCCCGCCTTCTCGTTCGGCTGGCTGTTCTACTGCTATCGTCCCGCCGCGCCGCAAGCGACCGGCCCGCTGCGCACCTGGCGCGAGTTGATCGCGGACATGCTCGCTCCGTCGCTGAATCGGCGGGAGCAGGCGCATTTGTTGGAGACGTTCCTGCATGACGTGCCGTCGGTCGAAATGACCGAGGCCACCGGCGCGTTCGTCGCGCGCTGGAGCGAACTCGACCGATCGAGCGGCGACTTGCCGGCGTTGCTGCGGACGCTTTTTAACGAGGTTTCGCTCTCTCCCTACACCGATCTCGTCGAGAAAACACTGACGTTCCTCCACGCCCTCGAAGACGGCGGGCACTTTCAGACGGACCAGGTCGTCGATTTCCTGAGTTATCTGCTGCGACACATCGGCCGGCACCTGACCGCGTACGATTTGATCGTCTTCCACCATCGCGGCGCCAACTACCCCGACGCGCTGCTGCTCGACGCCGTGCTGAAGGAATACCTGGCGTGCATCGAGCGCCGGCCGCTCTTGTTCTTCGACGCGACGGGCGACGGTGAGTCCGCGCGTCGGCAAAAGCGCCTTCGCCGTCGCGCGCTGCGCCAGGGATGGCTGCTGCGCCGGCGCTATGAGGGGCATCCCGTGCCGGACCTGCCGACTTCGCCCGGCGAAAACATGCGCGTGCTGCCGCCGAGCCATCCGCGCGTTCCCGAAGAACAGATCGCGCAGCCGGCCCGCCGCAGCCGGCGGCTCCACGACGGCGACCCACTGAACCGCCGGCTCGGTCCCCAGACCACGAAATTGCTCCGTCAGAGTCTCCTCGATCTCGAACACGCCGACGAGTGGCGCGAGTTGGGCCTCGCGATTTTCCTGGACCGCCCGCTCGGCGTCGGCAAGGCCGCCAGTGAACCGGACGGGATCCTGTTGCTCTCGGCCGAGGCGTTCAGTGTCTCCATCGCGCGCGAGCGCCTGTACGCACTGGCGCGCGACCTCGGCTTACAGCCAGCCGACGAGGAGGTTCAGTGTCTGCTTGCTCACTCGGAAGTGCGCGGCTTGCCGCTCGACGCCATCGGGGGCGCGGTTCGTCCGGGCATCGTGTCCCTGGTGGATGCGCGCCGCGCCTCGGCGGACTTCGTATTTCTCCGCAGCACACCCAGCTGTGTGCGGACGTTTCTCACGCAGTACGATTTCACACCGCTGACGCGACGATTTCGCGTCGAGGATATGCTGGATGGAAGCGATGTGCTGATCGCCCGCTCCGCCGTGGGGATGGGGATTGTTCTATACGATTCGCGGTTGCGGCCGCGAATCGAGTTGGAAGTTGCGAACGACGGCGGATATGAGATCCGCGCGGGCCACGAGTATTCGCTTGAGGGTCTTCGGGTGATGCATGTCTGGGAAACCACCCATAGCGAGGGGTTGCAAGCCTACGACCTGCGGAACGAACCGATGAGGCTCCTTTCGTTCGATGCGGCTACCAGTCCGGCGGCCCACCCGGACGCGGGGGCGGAGGACCGTCGTGACGTGGGGGCGGAGGGCCATCGGGGCGCGGAGGAGGCGGTCCACCTGGACGCGGGGGAGGAGGACCGCCAGGGTGGTGGGGAGGGGGACCACCGGGATGTCGGGGAGGGGGACCGCCGGGATGGCCCGGCGGCGGGAAGCCGGCCGTGAAATCACGGACGAATACTCCGTCCGGTCTCACCACCACGACCTTCCGGTCGCCTTGGGCGAGGGAGAACGGGGCCGTAACTCCACACACCTCCGGTGGCCCGCCGACGACCTGCACCTCGTACTCCCCGACCGGAAGCGTCATCTGAGGGTTCGTGTTCGGGCTGAGGGTTCCGAGAACTTTGGGACCGCGGGGGATGGCCAACTGGAGATGAGGATCCCTCGGCAGGATGCTCACCTGCCCCTGCCCCTCCTCGCGTACATCCGGAGATTGAGTCGGCAGCGCGGCCCCGGCCTTCTTGTCGCCCGGTTGGCGCTGGAGAAACGACGCGATCAGCAAGCCTCCCAAGCCGAGGAGGCCGATCGCGCCGATCATGAGGCCGACGACGACCCCCCGACCCCATCGGGAGGACGGGTGGTTCCGCCGACGGACGGGACGAGGTCGGCCCGCTCGGAGAGTTGGAATCTCTTCGGAAGTCGGGGTGTTTCCGGAGCGCGTGTCCAGGAGAGAAGCGGGGATACTGTCCGTCTGCTCAAGAGCGTCCGCGAGAGCCGGCGAGGATTCCTGAAAGAGGGCGCTGAGCGGGACGAGACTTTCGTCCTCGCTGGACTCCTCGTCGGGTCCGCCCGTCGTCGCGCCGGTCTTGCCAAACGCAAGAAGAGCCTTGGCCGCTTCGCCGGGAGTCTGAAAGCGCTCGACGGGATCCTTGGCCATCATGCGCCCGACGATCTGGACCAACTCGGGCGGCAGGTCGTCGCGGAAGGCGGTCAGCGGCGCCGGCTCCCGCTTCAGGTGGGCGACGACCTTCTCGACGTGACTGCGGCCGGGAAAGGGCGGTTGGCCGGTCAGCAACGTATAAAGGGTGCATCCCAGACTGTAGATGTCGGCGCGGATGTCGGCGCTGCGGGCATCCTCGGCTTGCTCGGGAGCCATGAAATCGGGCGTGCCGTTCAGCTCCCCACATTCGGTCAGAGACGGGGGAGAACCGTTCTCGCTGACGAAGCGGGCCAGACCGAAGTCGAGGATCTTGACCTCGCCCTTGCGCGTGAGCATCAGGTTTTGCGGCTTGATGTCTCGGTGAACCATCCCGTGTTCGTGGGCGTGCTGCAACCCCAGCGCCGTCTGGCGGGCATAGGCGCAGGCCACGACCGGCGGGAGAGGGCCGTGGCCCTCAAGCACGCGGTCGAGGCGGATGCCGTCCACCAGTTCCATGACCAGGAAGTGACAGTTCCCCGCCTGTTCCGCGTCGTGGGCGGTGACGATGTTGGGGTGAGACAGTTTGGCGGCGGCCTCGACCTCGCGCTGGAAACGCTCGACCGCGGCGGGATCGGCAATCAGGTGAGCGCCGATCACCTTGAGGGCCACGGCACGCTTCATGACCCGATGCTCGGCCTGGTAGACGGTACCCATGCCGCCCTTGCCGAGCAGCCCCATTATCCGGTAGCGCGGGTGATTGACCAGTTCCGGCGGAACGTCGGTCGCCCAGGGAGCGGGGGCCGCAAAACCGGGGGCGCCTCCGCAGTGATCTCGGCTCGATGGTGCCTCGATCCGGTGTGGAGGCTCGTTGCCGGTTCGTCCCCTGAAGCGCACGGTGGGCGTATCCCGCGAGGATGCCGGCAGTTCCGCTTCGGGAGGACAAGCCTCCTGCTCATGGCCGGGAGGCTTGTTTGCCATGTCACTCATGGATCAATCTCCGGCAACCTCGAAAGGGCATCCGCGTCGGGCTGTATTCCACCACGGGCGACCTGTTTCCGGCCATTAGGGTAGTGTGCGACGCACAAACGAATCCGTCCACTGGAATTAGTCTGAACTGGCCGGGCAATCGTTCCGACAAACACCCAAGCTCCCACAAAAAGAGTTTTCTCGCCGGTGAACTCCCGAACAGGAGGAAGCACCTTCTCGAAAGAACTCACCTGGCACCTCGGCAAGAGAGATTGCACGTTACGAAAAGCCTCTCTGCCGGCGCGGTCCAATACAGCGTCTCATTCCGCTGGACGCTCCTGTCGAGAACGCCTTTGTCGCGCGAACGGCGTGGGTTTGTAGGACTGATCGCGCAGGACGACCGTTTCGGGAATGAGGCGGACCAACTCCAACCCGAGTTCCCCAGTGAAGACATCCTCGAACCGCGTGTCCCACGCGCTCTCGTCGGGTCCGAAATATCTTCGGAAGATCAGCTTGGCTATCGCGCAGTCGAACGGGAGAACCTCCGCCTTTCCCCGGATCCCGACATGGTGGCTAAGTCCGGTTGTCGGATCCCAATCGACGATGCCGAGAGCGCACCGGGGATCACGCTTGAGGTTCGTGGGGAACGACGTGCCGCCGATGATCCAGACGGCCTGGCCATCCCAATGGAACCAGACGGGCGACTCGCGGGAGCCTTGGTCGGAGTTGTGGGCCAGATGGGCGTACAACGGCCGAGACAGGAACTCGTCCAACTCGAAGATCTCGCGGCCCCCGGCCGAGACTTTCTTCTCGACGATCTCCATTCCGAATCCCCCGTTAATCCGCCCATGCGTCCGCTGGGCCGCCTGTCGCGACGAGTCAACTCCACATGCCGACGAGGAGTCAATGGCTCCCAAGCATGACCTTCTTGGTGCGCCAGCCGGTTTCGTCTTCGACAGCGATCGCGATACCGTCTCCCGTCTCCGGAAGCTGGGCCAACAGTTCGCCCTTATCGGACACAATCGCGCTGCATCCCCCGGAAGGTAGTCCCCCCGTCGGCCCTCCGAAGTTGGCGAAAACGACGGTCATGGAGTGCTGGACGGCATACTCCCGAAGTCGCGCCGTGTCTTGCTCAAGGTCGGCGGGAATGACGAACATGCTCGCGAGATAGTTCCTTGCTCCCCGATCCGCGGCTTCCCTGGGATGGGACGGTCGGCCAATATCGGCGCACACCGCCACCGCGGCCGTGTGACCGTCGAATCGAAGCAGCGGGTTCCGATCGCCCGGATGGAAGACGGTTGCTTCCGCGGGCGGCACAAGGCCGTCCGGACTCGCGTCCAACGGGAAAGCGCCCAGGCGGTGCTTCGTGTAGAGATCGACCGCCCGATCCGGCGAGAGGATGAACGCCCCGATGTGAAGCCGCGTTTCGATCCGAACGGGAGCCCCGACGATAAAAGTCATCTTATAGGAGGAGGCCAAATCGAGGAGAGGAGTCAGACGAGGATCCCTCTCCGAGAAGGCCAGATCCTCGGCGAGATCCAACTCGTAGCCGGTCAACGACAACTCCGGAAAGACGAGCACCCGTGCCTGTCCTTCCGCCGCGACGTGGATGAGTCGAAGGTGGCCTTCAAGGTTCGCTTCGACATCGCCGCGCTTGGGAACCGTTTGAGCGGCCGCCAGCGATCGAGCGACGGTCATGGTGACACCCAATTCCTCTCTCGCACACACAACGGATCAAAGTGTAAATGGGCGCTGGTAGGACGCGCCGGAGGAGATTACAATGCCTCTGAGCTGCCGACGCTCTGCACCGTGGCAGACCGTCGCCGCATCCTCTGGGGAAGTCCCATGTCGGAAAACACTATCGTCCTCCGCGAGTTCGATTCGGCCGCGGAGGCCCAGCTGGCGCTGGAGCGTCTGCGCGCCGAATCCATCCGCGGTTTCGTCTTCGGCGACACGCCGCTGCCGACAAACTTTTCGATCTTCGGCCAGATGCAGTACTCGGCCATTCGTCTGCACGTAGACGCGGCGCAGGCGGAGCGCGCCCGGTCGATCTTGGCTGACCTTCCCCGACACAAGCCGGGAAAGGGCTGGGAATCGCAGGCCGAGGACGCCCTCGACGGCTGGATCTGTCCGCTGTGCGATACGCAGGTGGATGAAGACGCGACCGTTTGCCCCGCCTGCGGCGAAACACGCCCCGAACGAAAACGGAAACGCCGACAACGATAAGGAGCTAACTCAACTTCTGGCCCAGCACATCCATCAATCCTTCCAGAGTCAGCACCAGCTGCACGCGGCGCTCGATCTGACGATCCGCTTCCAAACAGCGCTCCAGCGCCTCCAGCAAACGATCGGGACCGGCACGGCGAGCGAGCGCTTCGAGTCCGAGACGGTCTTCCGCCTCGGTGCGGCGCGGGGTGCCGTTCATACCGACCGTCAGTGCATCGTCCAGGAAATCGACGATCAGGCGCAGCACGAGTTGAGCGCGGCGGCGCTGGGCGGCGGACTCCTTGCCGGCTTCCTCGACGAAAGCCATCCACGAGCGCGCCAGTTCGACCGAGTTGATGGGCGTCTTCGCCAGTCCCGCCAGCAGCCCGCGGCGAAACTCCCACAGGGCGGGATCGGCCAGTTCCTTCGCCAGTCCGGGACTGCCGGCGCTGAGGCGGACCAACCGCGCGCGCAGCGCGGCGTCCTCGATGTCCGCGCGCACCAACTCCTCGACGAGTTGCGGCGCCAGCGGAGCGAAGCGGATGACCTGGCAGCGCGAAAGGATGGTTTGCAGCTGGCGGTCGGGCGTGCTGCCGATGAGGATAAGGACCGAGCGCGGCGGCGGTTCCTCCAGCGTCTTGAGAAAACAGTTCGCCGACTCCTCGTTCAAATCGTCGGCATCGTCGAGGAGGACCACCTTGCCGCGCCCCCGCGCCGATTTGAGCGCGAAGCTCTGGCACAGTTCGCGCATCAGGTCGATAGGGAACTCCAGCGCCTCGTGCGGCCGGGCAGCGGTGAAGAAATCGGGATGTGTGCCGGCCTCCACCTGGACGCACGAGGGGCAATGGTCGCATGCTTGCAGACCGCCCTCCGTCGCTTTCTCGCACAGGAGCGACTTCGCCAGTTCGAGGGCGAACAGCCGTTTGCCGACGCCGGCAGGTCCGGTGAAGAGATAGGCATGGGCGAGCCGGCCGCGCGCCACCGCGCGCCGGAAACCCTCGATCAAGACGTCATGCCCACGAACGCGCTGCCATGCCAAGATTTATCCTCCCTTGATTCCCAGCACCGACGCAACCTCCCGACGAATCGCTTCCTGCACGACCTCGACCGGCGGCGAGGCATCCACCACGCGGATGCGCTCCGGCCGGCGCTGCTTCTCGGCGAGGAAGCCGCGACGAAGGCGAGCGTGATACTCGGCGTCGCGTCCCTCGATGCGGTCGGCCGGACGGCCGCGACGCAGGACCGCCTGTTCGGGCGGGAGGTCAAGCACAATCGTCAAGTCCGGCTCCAGTCCACCGGCCGCGAATCGACCAATCTCCCACAGTTTTTCGACATCCAGTCCGCCGGCGTGACCCTGATACACCACGTTGGCGAGCAGGAATCGATCGGAGAGAACGATCTGTCCAGCATCGAGGGCGGGGCGAATGACCTCGGCGAGGAGCTGCGCGCGGCTGGCCATGAACAGCAGCGCCTCGCACATCGGATCAATCTCCGGGCGATGATGCAGCACGAGGGAGCGGAGTTGTCCGCCCAGCGGCGTGCCGCCGGGATCGATGCAGGTCGTCACGGCACGGCCGCCCGCCCGCAGCCAGTCGGCCAGCAGCCGGCACTGCGTCGATTTGCCGGTGCCGTCCAGGCCGTCCAGAGAGATGAAGGCGGGGCGGGGCATTTTATTAATGCAGAATGCGGAATGCAGAACGCAGAATGAAAACCAAATTGTCTTTCATTCTGCGTTCTGCATTCCGCATTCTGCATTCTCCGTGGAGTCTACCACACCGAGCACCTGTCCCGGTGTGAGCAAGTCGCGCGGCCAGGCGTGGCGTTCAATCAGACGGCCGGTGGCCGGCGCGGATACGTCGAAGGTCGCCCCGGCGACGACCACCTCCACGAGCCGATCGCCCGCGAAAACCTCGTCGCCCGGCGACGAGAACCACAGGCTGAGTCGCACCGGAGCGGCGCCCAACTCAGGCAGAAGGACCGGCGTGCGCATGATCGCCCACCATCTCGTCCGCGTGGTAGCTGGAGCGAACGAACGGTCCCGCCACCACCTTCGCAAACCCCAACGAACGGGCCAGTACCGCCAGGGCGTCGAACTCCGCCGGCGGCACGTAACGCGCCACCGGAATATGTTTAAGCGTCGGCGCGAGATATTGACCCAGCGTCAGCGTGTCGCAGCCGGCGGCGCGCAGGTCGGCCAGCACCTCGAAAAGTTCTTCCGTCGTCTCGCCCAGTCCGAGCATCAAACCGCTTTTGGTGACGGTGGACGGCGAACGCCGCTTGACGTGGGCGAGCAGATCGAGGCTGCGCTGGTAAGAGGCCCGACCGCGCACCTTTTTATACAGACGCGGCACCGTCTCCATGTTGTGATTGAAGACCTCCGGCGCCGCCTCCAGTACGCGCTCGACGGCCGACAGATCGCCAAGAAAATCGGGCGTCAGCACCTCGACCACGGCGCCGGTGCGCTCACGCACGGCCAGGATGCAGCGGCGAAAGTGATCGGCGCCGCCGTCGGGCAGGTCGTCGCGCGTCACCGAAGTAATGACGACGTGGCGCAGTCTCAGCCGATGGGCGGCCTCGGCAACGCGGGCCGGCTCGTCGTCTTCGAGAGCGTCCGGCGCGCCCTTGGGGACCGAGCAGAAGCCGCACGGTCGTGTGCAGACGTTGCCGAGGATCATAAAGGTGGCGGTGCGGCGCGAATAGCACTCCGGCCGATTGGGACAGCGGGCGTTCTCGCAAACCGTCTCCAAACGCAATTCGCGCAGCAAGTCCTGGGTGAAGAAATTCCCATTCCCGCGCGGCAGCCTGCGCTTCAGCCACGACGGTAAGCGGCGCGTGGGGGATTTGGGATCAATCGTCGGCAACGACAGCATTCACAACGCCTTTCCACAACTTTTTCCGCGGACTCAGCGGCAGCGGCGCGGCTCTGAGGTCAGTGTAGCAATGCGTTCGCGGCACGGACAAGCGGAAATGAAGGCCGACCTCCCGCGCCGCGACTTTCGGGGCGGCATTTCTGGCATGGGACGTGCAAGGAATAGAATCGCGGCGATCAGGGACGCGTGAAAGCCCCTGAATCTCGCCCGGAAGCATTCGCTTCTCCATTAATCTGGAACATGTGTGGAGGGTTTTCCAATGTTGCGCCTTGCGATCCTGTTTCTGGTGATCGCCCTGATTGCCGGCCTGTTCGGTTTCGGGCTGGTCAGCGGTATGGCCTGGGATGCGGCCAAGATTTTGTTCTTCGTGTTCATTGTGCTGGCCATCCTGTCCTTCCTCGGCGGAGTGCTGCGAACACCGCCTGCATGACGGCTCCGGAACGACTCCGGAGCGACCGTCAACGCTTGGGAGCGCGAGCGACGTGGGGCCACCCTCGTCCCTCGCGCTTCTTTTTTTCTAGAATCAAGCGTGGAACTCCGCTGTTTCGGCACCTCTCTGTCTTTTGAGGACTCCACCCGTGGCCAGCACCTCGACGACGAAGCCTCGTGATGCGTTCTTGATTCTCGGAGGGCTTGTTCTTGTCACCGCCTGCCTGTACTGGGCGCGTCAGGTGTTGATCCCGGTCGCCCTGGCGGTGCTGCTCGCCTTCATCCTGACGCCCGCCGTCTCGGCGCTTCAGCGCCGCGGTCTGGGCCGGCTACCCTCCGTGATCCTCGTGGTATTGTTGGCCCTGCTGCTGCTGAGCGGGGTTGGCTACGTGATCTCGCGCCAGATCAACAATCTGGTCGGCAACCTGGATAAATACTCGGAAAACATCGTCAATAAAATCCAGTCGCTGCGCGGAGCGGGGGAAGGGGGATTCATCGGAAGGGTGCAGCAGACCATCACGAACATTTCGGACGAGTTGACTCAAAACGCCCAGGAAAAGCAGAAACAAAAAGAAGGCAAACGAGGGCCGGCGCACACCGACGAGGAGGGCTTCGCCAAGAAGGATGGGCAGGTTCCCGGCGAGGAGAAGCCGAAACCGGGAGAGGTTCCCGAAAAACCGGTCTACGTGCAGACGACCCCTTCGGGCTGGTCGCGCGTCGGCGAGGCCGTCGGCCCGGCCGCCGAGGGATTGGGCAATGCCTTCCTCATCCTGGTTCTGGTCGTCTTCATGCTCATTCAGCGCGAGAACCTGCGCAATCGCCTCGTCCGTCTATTCGGCCACGGCCGGCTGATCGTCACGACGCAGGCCTTTGACGAGGGCGCGCAGCGCATCAGCCGTTTTCTTCTGATGCAGCTGCTCATCAACGCCTTTTTTGGCGTGACGCTCATCATCGGCCTGGTCCTCATGGGTCTGGTATCCGGCCATCGGGAGTTGTGGCAATACGCCCTACTGTGGGGCTTCCTCTCCTGCATCCTTCGCTTCGTCCCCTACCTCGGTACGTGGGTGGCCGCGGCGCTGGTCGTCGGTTTCAGCATCGCCACCCTGCCCGGTTGGGGACTGCCGCTGGGTGTGTTCGGCTTCTTTCTCGTGGTGGAACTGCTCACCGCCAACGTGATCGAGCCGCTGCTGTTCGGCCACAGCACAGGCATCTCGCCGCTAGCCTTGCTGCTGGCCGCCGCCTTCTGGACCTGGCTGTGGGGGCCGATCGGCCTGGTCCTCTCGACTCCCTTGACAGTCATCCTCGTCTTGCTGGGAAAATATGTCCCGGAGTTCCACTTCTTCGAGGTGCTGCTCGGCGATGAGCCGGTCCTCAGCCGGCACGTGACGTACTATCAGCGCCTGGTGGCGCGCGATCTCGACGAGGCTTCCGACCTCGTGGAGAGCTATATGCGCGATCATTCGCCGGAACAGGTTTACGAGGAGGTGCTGTTGCCGGCGTTGCTGCTGGCGAAGAAGGACCGCGAGCGGGGCGAGTTGGAAGCGGAGAATTACGAGTTCGTGCTTCAGGGCATCCGCGACATCCAGGAAGATCTGCCCGCCTCGTGGACCGAGAACGTCAAGCCGGCGGCAGGGGCGTCGAAGGTGGTCGCGCTGGGCTGTCCGGGCCGCGACGAGGCCGATGAACTGGCCCTCAAGATGCTCGCCGAGTTGGTCCGGCTGTCGGGGTACACATTGGAAATCATCTCCTCGACCAAGTTGAGCGCCGAGGTGCTGGAGAAACTCCAGCAGGCCAACCCCACCGTGGTGTGCATTGGCTCGCTGCCGCCGGGTGGACTGTCGCAGGCCCGCTATTTGTGCAAGCGCATTCGCCAGCAAGCGCCGGACGTCAAGATCGTCGTCGGCCGCTGGGGAGAAAAAGAACAAACGGAGCGCATGGAAGCGCGCCTGTGCGGCGCTGGCGCCGACCGCGTGGCGACGACGCTGCATGAAACCCGCGCCCAAATCGTGCCCTTGCTCCAGGTGGCGGCCAACATCCAAGCGGCCGGCGGAGCGAAACCGTCCGAGCTAATCACGACTCCTTGAATTGCCAGCGACCGTCCGCGTTTCGTGCCAGACGATGCACCGCTATCACCGCGTCCCGGTTGAGCGGTCCGTGGATGTGCGGAAAAACCTCTCCCGTGCCGCTCGGTTCCTCGCGCAGCGGGCTGGTCAAGCGAGCGGCATCGATGTGGAGGACGAGCAAATCCTGCTCGCCGGCGTAGAAGCGATTCGCCGAGGGGGCGACTTGCGGAGCGAACGAGCAGTGGATGAACCCCTCGCTCGCCAGCGAATCCGCGCGATAGGGCCGATCGGGATGCTCCTCCCAGACATACGGCGACACCAGATGATAAATCGTCGGCATGGCACCTCCTCTTTTCGGACTATCTTATGATTCCGGTCGAGGAGGTCCGACGCCCTGCGTGCGCAAGCGGTTGACGCGCTTGACCAGCTCGGCCTGATGCGGGTCGTAGTCCAGCGCTGTTTGATACAGCAGCAATGCGCGGCCGGGGTAATTCAACTCTTCGTAAATCTGGCCCATCTCGATCAGGGCTTGGCTGTTGTGGGCGTCGAGGTTGATCGCCTGCTGGTAGCGTTTGAGCGCCTTGATGGGATCGTCTTCCTGACGATACAGCCAACCGTCCTCGGCGTAGGCGGCGGCCAGGTTCGGCTCGCGCGTCAACCAGTCCTGCACCATTTGCTGCGCCTCGGCGGCGCGGCCGCGATTGACCAGCAGCACCGACAGGGCGTGATGGCACTCGGCGTGGTTGGGGTGCTGCTGCAAACAGGCGCGGTAGGTCTGCTCGGCTCGATCCGCCTGGCCGAGATGGTCGTAGCACTGACCGATGTTGTACAGCAGAGAGGGAGAGTTGGGCTGGAAGCGGAGGGCGGCCTGGAAATCCTCGCAAGCGTGATCGTATTGCCCCTGCTGGAACAGTCGGACGCCGAGATCGTTGTACTGCTGGGCGCGCTCCTGCATCGTCGGCGCACATGAGGCGACGAGCAACGCCAGCAAGGCCACCGGGCCGACCCGCGCCATGGCATTTCCTCCCGGCGAGCTTATAGACATTTGCCGCTTCGGTGACAAGATGACAAGGTAATCGGCAAGCACGAGAATGTAGGGGAACAGGCGGAGATGCGCATGAGCAGCAAGTCGAAGGATGTGTTGCCATCCTATCAGGTTGGCCGTTTGGCCCCCTCGCCGACCGGAGCCCAGCACGTCGGAAACGCACGCACCTATCTGATCGCCTGGCTGTCCGCCCGGTGTCGTGGAGGGCGTGTCGTGCTGCGGATCGAGGACATCGAATCGCCGCGCGTCAAAGCGGGAGCGGATCGGCAGGCGTGCGAAGATTTGTCTTGGCTCGGACTCGACTGGGATGAGGGTCCGATTGTCCAGACCGAGCGTTTGCCGCTCTACCGTGCCGCCCTTGACCGTCTTCAGGAGGGCGAACGGGTCTATCCCTGCACCTGCACGCGCGGCGATGTCCAACGCGCCGCCAGCGCCCCTCATTCGGAACACGAAGGTCCCGTCTATCCGGGCACCTGCGCCGGTCGCGACGTGCGCGCCGCCGAGACGCTGGGCGAGCAATCCTATTGCTGGCGCTTCCGTGTGCCGGCGCAGTCGCCGGCTTTCGTCGATGGTTTCCGCGGCCCGACGCACCTCGACTTGCGCGCTGTCGGCGGCGACTTCGTCGTCTGGAAGGCGTCGCGCGCGGGCATCGCGGCCAGCACGCCGGCTTACCAGCTCGCGGTGGTGGTGGATGACGCCGCCCAGAGCGTGACGGAAGTGGTGCGCGGCGACGACCTGGTTTCCTCGACGCCGCGCCAGTTGCTGCTCTACGAGGCGCTCGGCCTGACGCCGCCGGCGTTCGTTCACGTGCCGCTGGTCATCGGCCCGGACGGGCGACGGCTTGCCAAGCGACACGGTGACACGCGGTTGTCATCGCTGCGCGCCGTCGGTGTGCGGCCGGAGAGGTTGCTCGGTTTGCTGGCGTGGTCGTGCGGTTGGCTGTCGTCGATCGAGCCGATTACCGCGCGGCAACTGGTCCCATTCTTCCGCCTGGAAACGATTCCGCGCTCACCGTTCGTTCTGACGCCGGAGCTGCTGCGGTCCATCGGCTATGCGGCCTGACGCTGCATCTGGCTCTGCTGCCAGGCAACTTGTCGCTCCAGTCCGTCGTCGAGTGTCGTCTTCGCCTCCCAACCGAGATGGCGATAGAGCTTGGTCGTGTCCGCCCCGGTGACGCGCTGATCGCCGGGCCGTGCCGGTTCGCGGCGGACGACGGCACTGCGGCCGACGAGGCGCTCCAGCTTGCCGAGGATGTCCCAGACGTTGGCCGTCTCGCCGCCGCCGACGTTGTACACTTCACCCAGCGGCGCTCCTAACGCCGCTGTCGTCGCGGCCACGCAATCGTCCACGTAAGTGTTGCCGCGCGACTGCAAGCCATCGCCGTAAACGGTCAGCGGCTGACCGCGCAGCAGCGCGTCGATGAAGCGGTGATAACCCATGTCCGGCCGCTGTCGGGGGCCGTAGACCGAGAAATAGCGCAGCACGACCAGCGGCACTCCGCACTCCTCGGCATGGGCGCGGCACAAGTTCTCGGCCGCCAGTTTCGTCACGCCGTAGGGCGAGATCGGCCGCGCCGGCAACGTCTCGTCGCCGCTGCCGTAGCGGCCGTAGACCGACGAGGTCGAGGAGTAGAGGAAGCGGCGCAGACTCGGCATTCCGCGCACCGCTTCCAGCAGCCGCTGCGTCCCGATGATGTTGCAACTCTCGTACAGGTCGAAATCGGTCCAGCTGCGCGTCAACCCCGGCATGGCCGCGAGGTGAAAGACCGCCTCGACGCCGGTGACCGCTTCCGGCAACGGGTCGCAGCGGAGGTCGAGTGGGTGGAAGTGGAAGGAGGGATGGTTTTGGAAGCCGATCAAGTTGGCTTCCTTGGCGTCGCGGGGGTAAAACGGAATAAAGGCGTCGAGTCCGATGACGGTGTGGCCGGCCCGCAGTAGATGCTCGCACAGGTGCGAACCGATGAATCCGGCGGCGCCGGTGACAAGACATTTCATGGGAGATTCCTTCCTCGGCTGGCGCGAACGGCCCTGTCCGCGAGGCGTGCTCCGTTGGTTCAGCGATAGCGGAGCGATGCAAACTGTATCAGGGCGGAGCGGCCGAGGCAACGGCGACCGGGAAAAATGAGTTGACGGCGGCAGCGCGGCGCTTCCTAATGACAGCATCGCCCGCTCTTCACGAGCGGCCCGTGCTGGTGAGGTTGTTGGCTCGAACGAGACAGCGGAGAAAAGCAATCATGGCCACGGTACGCCTGGAATCTTACGACAGCGAAGTTCACGATTTGCCCGAGATATGCATGAAATGCGGAGCGCCGTCCTCCGTGCGCAAAAACAAAACCTTTTCGTGGTATCCGCCATGGGTCGGCGTACTGCTGTTGGCGGGACTTGTCCCCTATTTAATTGTGGCGGCGATCGTGACCAAGCGATGCCGCGTCGAGGTGCCGCTGTGCGACCAGCACAAAAGCCACTGGCTGATGCGGCAACTGCTCGTCCTCTTGAGCCTGCTGGGACTGCTCGCGCTCGGCGGGGTGTTCATGGGCGTGGCCATCGCAGCGTCCGACAAAGGTTCGGGTAACAACCCGGTGTTCGGCTTCGTGTGCGTGGGTTGGTTGGTCCTCATGGTCGGCTGGATCGTCCTGGCGTGCATCGTGCAATACACCACCATTCGCCCCAGTGAGATCACGGACACCTCCATCCGTCTCACGAGCGTATCCGAGGTGTTTGTCGAAGCCTGCGACGAGGAGAGACCGCGTTCGCGGGCGCGATTGGACCGGGCAGCGCGCGAGCGCTGGAGCGACGGCGAGCGCCGTCCGCGACGCTCCACGGTTCGCCCCGTCGAGGATTTCGAGGTCGGCGACGACGACGACCGTCGTTCGCCGCCGGATGCCTACCGCGAAGGAAAGTCCTGATTGTTCCGCCGACGCGAACAACCGGGGAGAGTTGGCGCGTCGAGAAAGCGAGGTCCGTCCATGCGAATTACCCTGTCGCTGCTGAGCGGCGCCGTCCTCACTCTTGTCCTAATCGAGAGCGCGGCCGGTCTCGCCGACAAAAAGGATGAGAAAAGTCCTCTGCCCGGTCCCGCGACCTGGGACATCAAGGCGTTCAACGCGCTGTTCCGCGTCGTACAGACCGACGCCGACGCGAAGCAGGTCAAGTGGATAGTCGAGTTGCGCGAGGGAGCGCGCACGTCCGACTTCGTGCGCGACATCACGAGCAAGCCGTTCACGTTCCGCTTTCTCGACGGCGACGACAGAGAACTGGCCACGATCCAGCTCGGCAAGGCCGACTTTCAGGGCATCCCGCGCGGCAATGTAATGAAGGACGGAACGCGCCTGACGATCACGCTGGATCTGCCCAAAGCCATGCCGAGAACGAAGAAGGTCGTCCTCCAGCGCGGCGCGTCGTGAGCGGCCGGTCAGAGTTGGACGCGCTCGCCGAACGCCTGGCGCAGCACCTCGCGTCCAACCGCGGAGAAACGATTGTGCCGCAAGCGCAACACGCGCAGATCGCGCCGACATTCCGCGCTGGCCAGGCGCGCCGCCGCTTCATCGTCGAGCCGGTTGCTCGTCATTTCCAACTCGGTCAACCGGCCCAAATGAGGCGATTCCGTCAGAGGTGCGATTCCTTCCCCGGTCAGGAGGTTGCGCGACATCACCAATCGGGTGAGGCACCCAACCGCCGGTGTCTCGAAGAGAGGACGCAAGTGGCGTAGCCGGTTGTCGCTCAGGTAGAGCGTGTTGAGATGAGCCAGCAAGGGTGATTCCGCCAGCTGTGCCAGATGACGAGGCGTCACGTCGGTCAGGATCAGGGCGTCGATCCAGAACGCCGCCTCGGTCCGCGCCCACGCCACGACCTCAGGCGTCAGCACTTTCTCCGCTTGGGCGAACACCTGGACCAGCCCGCGGTAGAACTCCCAGTAGCGGGCCTGGTCCGCCAGCGGTCCTAGCCAAGTCCAGCGATGAGCGGTGAACAACTCACCTTCACGACGTTTCAGCAGACCGTCACTCGGATCGTCGTCAGAGAGATGCCGGCGCAATACGCGCGAGCGCAGGAATTCTCCGCGCGCCGCGGCGGCTGAGTCCCCGTGCTCCTCCAACCAGTCGGCGAAGATCAGACGCGGGGTATCGTCGTCGGGATGCTCCTTGATGTCCCGAAAGAAAATGTGAACTTCCGGGGGAATGGCGGTTCCGTTCAGCGATGAAGAGTTGGCCATTCCGGCGGCTCCGGGCGGTGCGATCAACCTCCTCATTAGCGTAATGGACACTCCCGGACGAAACAAGCTTCGCCGCGAATCGCGTGTTAGCTCCCGAGGAGTGAATCGTCTTTGAGAATGGAAGCCGAGCAGGGGATTCCTCTGGCCCACGGACGGGGGCGGATGAATAATGGAACTATGAAGTCAAAGCCGCCACCGGCCGATGCGCACCGAGCGGACTTCGAGTTACTGTACGAACGTCACAGTCGCGAAGTCTGGGCGTTGGCCTATGCGCGGTGGATGAACGCCGACACCGCTCTGGACATCACGCAGGAAGCGTTTTTGCGGTTGTGGAAGCAGATGGAAGGCGGCGAAACCATCCTCAACCCGCGCGCCTGGCTGCTGCGCGTGGCGCGCAACCTGGCGGAAGATCACGCCAAAAGCGCCTTCCGCCGTAACGGCACCCATCCGCCGCAGACGATGAACGGAGTACAGGCCCACGATCCGCTGCCGCTGGAAAGTTTGGAACGGGAAGAGACGTTCGCGCAGCTGCGCGACGTGATGGAACAGATGCCCAAGGCGGACCGCGAGATCCTGACTCTGCGCTACGCCCTGGATTACGAGACCGAAGAGATCGCGGGACTGCTGGCGATCAACGCCACGGCCGTACACATGCGCCTGAGTCGCGCTCGGCAACGCTTGGCCGAGCGCCTCCGCGTCAACGGCGTCGGACAGTTACCGTGAATGCTCAGCCCCCGACCCCGGTCAGGCGGGAGTCGCTCTCACGAGATATTTTCATGAACCTCGTTCAAGAACCTCCCAAAAGGCCCGGCGACGACCTCGATGGTCTGCTGCGGATGTTCTTCCGCGCCCAGATGCCGTATCCGTGGCCGGCGCCGCCAACGTCCCACTTTCGCACCGAACCGGCCGCGCGGCCGGCGACGTCGAGACGGCCGCTGATCCGCAGTCGCTGGGCGCTGGCCGCCTCCATCGCTCTGCTTCTGCTCGGCTCCTTGCTCCTGCCGGGACGCTTCACACCGGGAAGCAAGCCGGAACAAGGACCGGATGGAAGCACCATTTCGGATCGCCCGTTGAAACGGGATCTGAACCGGGAACACCAGAAGAAGCAACTCGACGGCAGGAACAAGGTGGGGCAGGGGGCAGACGACGGCGACGAACTGCCGGACCCCGAGTAATCGGACCAAACCTACTTCCACCAACCCGAAGCGTCCGCCCTCGCGGACGCTTCGGGTTGGTGGTTTTATCAAGTTGATTTCCCCACCGTCACCAACCCGCGCAGGGTCGCCAGGTTGACAGCGTCCATGTCGCTCTCTTCTCCCTCCTCCTTCGGCGTTTCCAGGATCATCGGTCGATTGCGAAAACGCCGGTCGTTGACCAGCAAGCGAAACGGCTCCAGTCCCATCTCGCCGCGGCCGATGTGGGCGTGACGGTCCACCCGACTGCCTTGCGGCTTGCGGCTGTCGTTGACGTGGAAGGCGCGTAACTTCGCCAGACCGATGGTGCGCTCGAACGCCCGCATCGTTCCCCGATACTCGCCAGCCGGCGCCAGAGCGTAGCCGGCGGCGAAGACGTGGCAGGTGTCGAAGCACACACCCAGCCGATGCGGCTCGGCTACCAGCGTGAGGAGGCGAGCCAGATGCTCGAAGCGATGGCCCAAGGTGCTGCCCTGTCCGGCCGTCGTTTCCAGCAGTACCCGTACCCGGCACTTGGGAGTGCGGGCATGGATCTCGTCGAGGGCGGCGGCGACGCGAGCCAAGCCGGCGTCCTCGCCGCTGTCCACGTGCGCCCCCGGATGCATGACGAGGCAACGCAGACCCAGGCGCTCGACGCGCTGTAGCTCGGCGAGAAACGTCTCCAGCGAACGGCGGTAAAGCGCTTCCTCCGGCGAGGCGAGATTGGTCAGGTAGCAGTCGTGCGTCATCGGTAGACGCAGCCGCGTTTGCCGCAGTGTGAGGCGAAACAGACGCGCGTCCTCGTCGCTCAGTTCGCGACCGGACCATTGACCGGGAGCGCGTGTCAAGAGCTTCCCAAATTGAACGTCTGTTTTCCCTGCTGAAGGCGGTGTAGCATCGAGCCAGGATCGCGGGTTCGTTATGAAAAGCTGCACCGTGTCCATGTGGAGCGCTTGGGCCAACAGCAGCGCGTTGTGCAAACCGCCGGCAATGGATTGATGGGCACCGAAAAGGGGCATCGCATCCTCCGTGCGTCGCCGAAATAATCGTAACCTCAAGACAGGACTCCGGGACTGGAGCCGGTAGTGCCGTCGTTTCCCAGTTGTCGCTGGAGGCGAGTCAGCTCCAGGGTCGTCAGTCGAAGGGTTTCTTCGATGCGCCGGCGGTCGGTGATGTCGGCAAAACACGCCACCACTCCGGCCAGAGTGGTCCCATCGGCGTGGAACAGCGGCTGTGTATTGACGGACAACCAGGACACGGTTCCATCGGGCCTTCGCACCCCCATGACGGCGTTCGCGCAAGGTTGGCCTGTGCGCAAGGTGACCACGGGTGGGCGGTCCTCATCCGGCAAAGGAGTGCCATCCTCACGGATCGCCCCCCAGCGCGGGTCGAGGGGAGTGCGGCCCAACATCTGGTCCGCCGGCAATCCCAAAATACGCTCGGCGCTGGCATTGCAGGCGCGGATGCTGCCATCAGCGTCCAACAGCACAATACCGTCTTGCATGGCGGCGATGACCGAACGGTAGCGCTCCTCGCTTTCGCGCAAAGCCATCTCCTCCTGCTTCCGCTGGGTGATGTCGCGCGCGACGCCGACTATGCCTATGATGTTCCCGTCCCGGTCGCGGAAAGGCATCTTGGTCGTCGAAAACCAAATCATCCGCCCGTCGGGGAGAGGTGCCAATCCTTCACTCGCCACGATGGGGCGGCCCGTCCGGATGATCTCCTCATGTTCCTCGGTGACCTGCCGGGCAACATCCTCCGGGAAGATGTCAAAATAAGTTTTCCCTACGGCCTGTGCCGGGTCATCCAGGCCTAACAGATCAGTCAAGGCCTTGTTGACGCGGATGGCACGGGGGGCGGTGTCTGTGAAGAAGATGGCGTCCGGCAGATTGTCCATGAGCGTGTGCAGCAGGTGGCGTTCTTGGGCCAACTCCGCCTCGGCGTTCTTCCGGTCGGTGATGTCCTCATGCGAGCCGGCCATCCGGTAGACTCGGCCGTTCGCGTCGCGCAAGACATACGCCCGGCTGCGAATCCAGCGGTACGAGCCGTCCTTGTGCCGGAAACGGAACTCGATCCACGACAGCGACTCGCGGCCCTCGAAGTGGGCGCGCAGCTCGCTCTTGACGCGCTCCAGATCATCGGGATGAATCCGTTTCTCCCATTCCTCGCTCCGATTGGGGAATTCGTGGTCCTCGTAGCCGAGCATCGCCTTGTAACGAGGCGAGTAGTAGACCTCGCCGGTGGTCAGGTTCCAGTCCCACAGACCATCCTGCGACCCTTGCACCACCAGTTCAAACCGTTCCCGGCTTTTGCGCAATTCTTCCTCCGCCAGTTTGCGTTCGGTGACGTCCCACGAGATACCCTGCAAGCCTGTGATTTTACCACGGGCATCGCGGACGACGGTTTTCAGGACGTGGCCATAGCGCTGGCTCGGGAGTTCCTCGATATCTTCGAGGAGCGTTCCCGTTTCCAGAACCTTCTGGTCATCCCGTCGATACTTCTCCGCAAAGGGAGGGGGGGTAAAGTCGAAGTTGGTCTTGCCCAGAATCTGTTCGAGCGGAAGTCCGACAAGCTCACAGAAACGCTGGTTGGCGAAAGTGAACCGACCCTCCAGATCCTTGCGGAAGACGTTACACGGCAGGCTCTCCACCAGCGAGTGGTACAGCGCCTCCGACTCGCGCAGCGCCTCCTCGGCTTTGCGTCGCTCAAACTCCTGCCAGCCCTGGACCTCCTGGGCCAACTCGACGGCTGCGGCGGGACGGTCTTCCGGTCGCTTGGATAGCGCCCGCAGGCAGAGATCCTCCAGCGCCGGCGGCGCATCGGGCCAGAGCGAGTGCGGCGGCAATGGCTCCTCCTCGCGCACCTTGCGCAGCACTTCCTCCGTGCTGCGTCCGGTGAAGGGCGGCGTCCCGGTCAGGATCTCGTAAAGAATCGCGCCAAGTCCGTAAACATCGGTGCGACGGTCGATCAGATCGAGCCGGCCGTCGGCCTGCTCCGGCGCCATGTACGCCGGCGTGCCCAGCGCCTGACCTTGCACCGTGTAGCCGCTGTCGGCCCCGGCTTCCTCGACAACGACCGCCGGCGCAACGGTCTCCCCCTCCGGCCGGCCTACCCGTTTGGCCAGGCCCCAGTCGAGCACGACGACTTCGCCGAAATCGCCCAGGATCACATTCTGACCCTTGAGGTCGCGGTGGATGACCCCGCGCGAATGCGCATAGGCCACGGTGTTGCAGACCGTGACGAACGCATTCAGCAACACCGGCAGCTCGAGCGCATCGGCCTGGCCCGCCAAGCGCTTGTCGTGGTAGGCCCGCGCGGCTTCGCTCAGGGTGCGCCCCTTGACAAAGCGCATGGTGTAAAACGGCTGCTGGCCATCCCGCGGACGGATCAGCTCATAGACCGGGATGATGCCGGGATGCTCAAGCTGGCCGGTGATCCGCGCCTCCTGGAGAAAGCGCGCCCCGTACGCGGCGTGTTCGGCACGTTCGGGGCGCAACTCCTTGAGGGCAACGTCCCGGCCCAGGTCACTGTCGTGAGCCAGCCAGACGCGACCGATGCCGCCGGTCGCATGCAAGCGGAGCCGGCAATAGCGCTCCGCCTGCGTGGGAACATGCGCAATGGTTGCCAGTTGCGACTCGACCGGCAAGGGTCCATCGGCGAGCGATCGCTGAATGTCGTCATCCGGCAAGGCGGCGAGCGAGCGTTTGATGTCGTCGGGGAGGGCGGCGAGGCTGGTGCGCGCGTTGCCGCCGAGCTTTTGCAGCTTGCGCTCCAGAAGATACTCGACGTGCGCCTTGTCCGCCGGCTCGATCCAGCCTCGCTCCACGAGCAGGTCGGCGAGGTGTTCCTGCTTCCGCGTGGTCCAGAGCAGGCACGCCTCGATGAACCGCGGGGCGTCGATCAAATCCGCCTGCAACGCGAGCACGCCGAACAGCAGGTTGCGATCGGAAGGGGCGGAAGACATGACGGTGGCCTCTCGATCTGGCATTCGGGAGATTGTCACCGCTGACTGTATCACGGTCGAGCAAAGGCCGGTAGGGTCAATTCTTTCTCTGCGCAGCCCCGCAAAGGGAGAGGGGATGATGATCTCGTCAGGCTCCTGGTGAAGATTTGAACGGAATCGCAGCCCTTCGCGGCCGCTTCGAGCAGGGCGTTGTGCCAACCCCCGGCGATGGACATGTGCGCGCCGAAGAGCGGCATGAGACTCCTTCCCGAAGCACGGTGGTCAGCGCTTCGGTGGTTCGTACACCAGCCGCGCTGTGGCGAGATCGACGCGCGCCCCGTCGAGCCAGCGCCGCCGGGCCGGTTCGTTCAGCAGGGCGCGTTCGCGGACAGGCACGATTTGCTTGGGATAGGACTTTTCCAGGAGTTGACGATTGTAAAGACCGATCGGCATGTTCGCTGCGTGCGGCGCGACCTGCATCACTTTTCCGAAAGCGGCCACCTCATAAAGATCCTTCCGCGCCAACAAATCATTCAACGATTCAAGCAGCTCGTCCTTTTCGTCCTCGTTCAGCTCCTTGCCCTCGGCGGCTTTGGTAATCAGTTTGCGCGCGTCGTCGTCGAGGAGTTGGCAAATCCGTTTTCCGGGCGACGGGATGGCCCGCAAGCTTTCTTGATGGATGCGGTAGCACAGCCCCTGTGGCAAGGGCACCTCCTCGTCGCGCAGGCCGTTCTCACCCAGTCCGTTCAGGTCCGGCGGCGGGTTGTCCGCGGGTTTGGCCTCCAGGATTTGCTGGAGCAACTCGTTGATCCGTTTCTCCTCATTGTCCTTTTCGGGATTGCCGAATCGCTTGTCGAGCTTCTTCTGCCAGTCCTCATCGAACCTCACCTGGGGAGGCGGTGTGTAGTTGTACGACGGGGTGGACGAGCTGGTGCGGGAGACCGCGAGCACGATGCGGAGAATGACGACGATGACGCCGACGGCGATGCCGATGCCGGCGCGACCGTTCCAGTTTGAGCCGCTGCTTCCACTCCTGCGGCCGGGTCC
Source organism: Gemmataceae bacterium (assembly GCA_036557825.1). GTDB lineage: Bacteria > Planctomycetota > Planctomycetia > Gemmatales > Gemmataceae > JAJPHU01. The sequence goes on along the minus strand of DATBGU010000316.1, from coordinate 792 downwards.
GCCGCCCTTGCTCACCTTGCGGATACGGTCGCCGAACTGCTCCTCGTAGTAGCGACGGGATCCTTCGCCCAGCGGAACATCATTCTCGGTGGACATCGGAGCGCTCCCTCGTGCGGTGCTGGAGTATTTAAGAAAGAATACCCGACGTCACGCCCTCCCGCAACCTCCGCCCTCCTGTCGAATTCACGAAAGGATGTCGTGATTTTCGCCCTTGCAATCGAGGCTGACGGCTTTATAATTCGCTGTGAGGCGAGGGGATCGACCATCTGCCTCCCTGCGGGTGTAGCTCAGTGGTAGAGCGCCACGTTGCCAACGTGGCTGTCGTGGGTTCGAGCCCCATCACCCGCTCTTCAAATCCAAGAACAATAACGACTTAGAACGCTCATTATTGTAGCGGAAGGTATAGCGGTTGCTGTAGCGGTTCGGTACGCTCTCTGGTCCATTCCAGGCAAGAAAAAAGTCCCTGTCGGTCGCTGGCCGGCAGGGACATTTTGTATTCTGGAAGCCACCGCAACCGGCCGCTGCGATCCCATCTGCCGCAGAAGCCCGCACCCTCGACCGAGGACAGCAGGGCCAGAACCGCCCATCAGCTTGAAGCGATCCGGTCGCTGGCAGGCACAATCGCCGGCCGCCTCTGTCACCATGATTCAAGCCTGGTAATCGGCACCAGGAAGGAAAACACGATCGGCATCAGAAGGAAAACACCGTAGCACAGACCCTGCGTGTGGCCGGGTGGCCGCCACAGGGGGAACAGGATGCTGACGGTGAACCAGTACGCACACATTCGGCAAC
>DATBGU010000315.1:0-9867 GCA_036557825.1 Gemmataceae bacterium | reverse complement strand
GCACCTCCGACAAGATCGGCGCCTATCCCACCAGCGACGCGGCGCGACCCCAGGATCTGGCTGCGACGATGTTCCACCTGCTCGGCATCGACCCGAAGACCGAGATTCACGACGCGCTGAATCGGCCGCTGCCCATCAGTTCCGGCGAGATCATCGGGGGCGTGCTGGCGTGAACGGCACACAGGTTGCACAATAAGCCCGGAGCGCCAGCGACGGGTGACAAAGGCCCGTCGCTGGCGCTCCGGGTTTGTTGACTTGCTTGCGGAGATTACCTCGATGGACTTCAGCGCCCTGTTGACCAAGCTGTTCGGCCGCAAGGGCGGCAACCCCGTGCAGACGATCCTCGAAGAACTGCACATACTCCAGCAGAAGCTGGAGTCCGCCGCGGTGCGCATCGGTTTCATCGGTGAGGCCGGCGTCGGCAAGTCCAGCCTCATCAACGCCATGCTCGGCCGGGCCGTCGCCCCCGTCGGCTCGACCACCGTCGCCCACAACCCCGAAGGCGAACAGTACCAGCATGAGGGCGTGACTCTCGTCGATCTGCCCGGGACCGGTGTACCGGAGCGGCCGTTTAAAAGCTACGTCGAGGATCTCAAATTGCTGGAGCCGGGACGCTACGACGCCTTCGTGCTGGTTAGCTCGCACCGGCTGCGCGAGAACGAAGTCACGCTCTACGACGTGCTGCACAAGAAGGGCGGCAAGCCGTCCTTCGTGGTGCGCAGCCACTTCGACGCGGCCGTGCAGAGCGAGGGCAACGAGGCCGAGGCACGGCGGAAAATCGAGGACGCCTTCCGCAAGCACCTGGGCGACCCGAGACTTCGCGTTTACATGGTCTCGTCGCCCAATCCGACGCGGTACGATCTGCCGGCGCTATTGCACGATCTGGTGTCGTCGCTGCCGGACGAGCACAAGCGGGTGCGTCTTCTAGCGGCGGTGCCCGCCTACACCCGCGAACTGGTGCAGAAGAAGCGCGAGGCCGCCGAGACCATTGTCTACGTCTACGCCGGCCTGGCGGCGGCCAACGGCCTGAATCCGATTCCCGGCACCGACATCCTGCTCGACATGGGGCTGCTGCAAAAAATGACGCGGCAAGTCGTCGGCGAGTTCGGCTTGCAGCGCGACCAACTCGAAAGCCTGGCGAAGCTCAAGGTGGGACCGGCGAACCTCGATTTCATGCTCGACGCGGCGCGGACGGTGCTGGCCCGCATGGTCGAGGGCGGCCTGGTTGCTTTTTTCAAGGAGGCTGGCTCCGAGGCCGCCAAGCAGGTGACGCAGAAGACCGGCAAGACGGTGGCGCGCTACGGCAGCAAGTACGCTCCCCACATCGGCCGCCTGGTGTCCGCCGGCATCGGCTTCGGCACCGCCTATTACTACGGCCGGTTCCTGCTCGATGACTGCGACAAGGCGCTGAGCCAGATCGTCAATCGCCTCGGCGAGAACATGATTGGTTAGTGGTCGTCCGCCGAGAAGCCCGGAGCGCCAGCGACGGGTTACTCCAACCCGTCGCTGGCGCTTCGGGCTTGTCAAAAAGCATTTCTCACCCGCCGCGCCGGCGCTCCAGGGCCGGACGGCAATGCTCCAGCAGATTCAGGTCGATCAATTCCTCTTCCAACTCATCCGGCGTCGGCTCCGTCAGCGCCTGGGCGATCTCGTCGAGCAGCAGGTCGGCGAAGCGATCGCGGGCTCGCTCCAGGGTCTTGCGGACACCAGCGGCGGTTAACGTCTTGCCGAGCAGACCGCCCAGTTGCTCGGCCATCTCGTGCGAGCGCAGCTGCGGATGTTCGGCGCGGAAGCGCAGCACCGCATGGAAATGCTGACCGCTGACCTGATCGGCCGCCGCCAACGCCGTCCAGGTGCGTGCCAGCAGCTCATCGCGCCAGCTCGCCAGAAACTCCTGGTCCTGCTCGGCGTCCGGCTCACAAGTGACGGCGGGATCGGGATGTTCGAGCGGCATCTGTCGTGGCTGACGCTGGCGTTTCTTGTGGTAGTCGGCGACCAGATGGAAGAGGACGCCCTTGACGTAATCGCGGAAGCGTCCGCGCTGCGGATCGACGCGGCGCAGATCGCCGTGCAGGAAGCGGTAGGCGAACTCCTGAAACAGATCCTCGGCCGCGTCGGCGTCGTGGAGGGCGCCTAGCAGATAACGGCGGATGGCCCCGCCGTAGCGCTCCAGCATCTGCCGCTGGGCCGCGCTGACCTCGTCGCCCGCCTCGTGATGCGCCAGGCTGACCAACGACCACAGCGTCGAAATCCGGCTCAGGTGCCGGTTGGGATCGCTTGGGTTCATGCGGACAACTCCTCCATCAGGCACACCTTGCTGTCTCCGCCCTCATTCTACCAGCCGAGGAAAATCCCCCGTCACAGTTTCCGGCCCGCGGAGAACAAGAGGGTGAAAGGACGATCGAGCAGCTCTCTCGCGTGAGGGACGCAGCGGAATCGCCCAACCCACCCGCCCCCGAAAGGAGCGCCCCATGTCTCGCTTTCTTCTCACCGCCTTCGCCGGCCTCGCGACCCTCGTTCTGACCAGTCCCGCCCACGCCGGCGGCCGCGGCTACTCAGGCAGCGTCTCGCACGTGTCCCACAACTACTCGACGACCCACAATTTCTCGACCTACCGTACCTTCTCGACGCCCCATTCGTTCGTCCAGAGATACGGCACGAAGTTCAGCCACGGCTACTACTTCAACTCGAAAAATTTCTACTATAACACGCGCCGCTGGTCGAGCCGCTACGGCTGCTACTGCTACTGGTCCCCGTACGTGAATTCCTGGTACTACTGGTCTTCCACGCAGAGCGTCTACTATCCGCTCAGCTACATCACCGTGGCTCCCCCGACCGTGGTCGTCGCACCGACGACGGTGGTGGCCGCCCCGGTTTCCGGCGGTCCGGACGGTCCTATCGGTCCCGGCAGCCCCGGCGGCAGCATGCCGCCCGCTGGTCCTCCGGTCCCGTAAGACGTGCAATCCTCAACCAACGAAACCTCTCAACCAGCCCCCGCTTCGCCGGGGGCTTTTCGCTTTTCCCCCGCCGATGCGAGAACTCGTTTGACCTTCTTGACGCCGCTCGAAAGTTGGATCGCCGTCCGAGGCGGTACGCGCGGAAGTAAGCCAATGGCCAGCGCCGCGGCACAGCCGAACGGCACCATCGCCCACAGCATCCCTTCCGGCTGAGCGATGCGCGTGAAATGCCATTGCAACACGCCGACGATGAGGGCGGCCAATCCCCAGCTGGCACCCAGCGTCAGCGACGCGGCCAGGCGTTGACCGCCCGGCAGCAGGCGCTGCGAGTAGGCGATCAGGATGGGGATGGCTCCTTGCAGCAGCAGGCCGGAGCCGGCCAGTCCAACGTAATAAGCGATCGGTCGGCCCCAGGCCAGCAGCAGCAGGCAACCCACCGCCGGTACACTCAGACCGAGCAACGCCCGCAGTTCGCGGCCGGTGCGGACGAACAGCGGACAGAGGAGCGTGCCCAGCCCGCCGCTGAGCAGAAACACGCTCTGCGCGTCACCGATGACAGACTCCGACTGTCCGCGTTCCTTCAGGAGGAACGCCAGCCCCAGCGGCACACCCAGAGCGGGAATGGCGCGCAGCGTGGAAACACTCAGCAGCAATCCCGCCGGCCGCCAGTGCGCTCCCAGATGATCGGTGAGACGGACGGGTGCGGTGGGGTGCGGCGCGATGTGCGCGGCCGGCCGGCCCACCAGCACAAACACCGTCAACAGCAACAGGCCCGGCGGTGCCATCCACACCAGATTGTGCAGTCCTCCGGCCGCGGCGAGTTTGCCGCTGAGCATCGGACCCAGACCGAGTCCGAGCATGCCGCCAAAGGTGAACACGGCCAATCCGCGCCCCGGCCGATCTTTCGACGCTTCGACCACGCCCACCGCCGCCTCCGGATGAAACGCGCCGATGCCCAATCCACCCGCGACGAGCAACGCCGTCATGACGATCGGATCGTGAATGAGACCGATCAGGCTGATGCACACGATGCCCAGCGCCGGCCCCAGCGCGATCATCCAGCGCGAGTTGAAGCGATCGCCCCAGCATCCGAAGATCGGTTGACTGACCGAGGCGGCCAGCTGCCAGGCCGAGTAGACCAGGGTGAGCGTCCAGGGCGACAATCCCAGATCGTCGCGCAAGCGCGGCCACAACGGCGTCACCACCTGGGCGAAGCCATCGACCAGCAGATGAATCAGGGCCAGACACAAAAGCGGACGCAGCTTCAACGGCGGGGAACCTCAAGGTGGGGAACAATTCCAGGGGCGAGAGTCATTGATCGAGAGATGGTCATGCTAAGGCGAGAACGCGAGGACGGCAACACGGTACGGTCTCTTCCTCGTTCCCGCTTGTGGCTTAGCGACCGGACACGCTAAGCCGCAAGAGGATCGGTATGCTACACGATGCATCGCTCCGGGGATTTAGCGATGGCGGCGAGCAGCGCCGTCAGCGCCGCGGGATCGGCGGGTTTGACGAGATGGTGATCGAAGCCGGCCTCGCGCGAGCGGCGCACGTCGTCGGCCTGGCCGTAGCCGGTCAGGGCCACCAAAAGCGGGCGCGGCGACGCCTCGCGCGCCCGCAGGCGGCGCGCCACTTCAAAGCCGTCCATCCCCGGCAGACCGATGTCCAGCAGCACCACCTCGGGACAGAACAACTCGGCCTCGGCCAGGCCGGACGGACCATCGTAACAGGTCCGCACCTCGTGGCCGCCCATTTCCAAGAGCATCGACAGGCTGCGCGCGCCGTCGGTGTTGTCGTCCACGATCAGCACCCGCGTGCGGCGCGGGTCGCCCCCCGCCGCCAAGACGCCGTCAAGAGGCGGCGCCGCGGTCGGCTCGCCGAGCAGGATCGGCAAGTGGACGATGAACTCGCTGCCCTGATTGGTCCCGCCACTGAACGCCTCCACCCGTCCGCCGTGCATCTCCACCAGCGTGTGGACCAGCGTCAAGCCGATGCCCAGCCCGCCTTGGGCGCGATCCAGAGAGCGATCGACCTGGGTGAACAACTCGAAGATCGACGACAGCATGTTCGGCGGGATGCCCACGCCGTTGTCCTGAACGCGCAGCACCGCTTCGCCGTTCTCCGACGCCGCGGACAGCCGAATGTGCCCGCCCTCCTCGGTGTACTTGGCGGCGTTGTTGAGCAGGTTGCTCACCACCTGCGCCAGCCGCACCGCGTCGCCGCGCACGCGCAACGGCTGCGACGGCAGCAGCACCATCAATTCGTGGTTGCGCGCGTCGATCAGCGGCCGGCTCGTCTCGACGGCGCGAGTCACGACGCCGGCAATGTCCACACTCTCCGATTGCAGACGGATCTTGCCGCGCGTGATGCGCGAAAGGTCGAGCAAGTCGTCCACCAGCCGGACCAGCTGCTGCACCTGGCGATCGACCATCTCCTGGATCGAGCGAATGTCCGGCTCGTTGGAACCGCGCAGGCGCAGGATGTGGACGGCGTTGCTGATCGGCGCCAGCGGGTTGCGCAGCTCGTGGGCGAGCATGGACAGAAACTCGTTCTTGTGGCGGTCGGCCTCCTGGACGTTGCGATAGAGGCGAGCGTTGTCCAGCGCGATGGCGGCCCGTCCGGCCAGATCCTCAGCCAGCGCCAGATCGGACGGACTGTAGTAACGTCCGGACGGTCCCGTGGCCAGGGTCAAGACGCCCAGCGCCCGGCCGCGCGCCAGCAGCGGCAGCACGACCAGGGTACGCAGGTTTCCCCATTGCGGATCGCGGAGTGCGAAGTGCGGATTGTCTTCGCGATCCGCGAGGGGCGGCGTGCCCGGAGTCAGTTCGGGGGTGAATTCCAGCCGGCCCGACTCCAACACGCGGCGGATCGCCTCCGCCAGCCGATCGTCCAGCCCCTCGACGGCCGACACCGACAGCACGCGGGTTCCGCGCGAGGCATCGGTCCAGGCCAACTCCGTCTGACGCGGCCGGCCATGCTCGTCGGCCAGGGTGATGGCGCTGAAGTCGCCCAGTTGCGGCACCGACAACCGCAGCAGACCGCGCAGCGTCGTCTCGTAGTCGAGCGAGCTGGACAGCACCTTGCTGGCCTCGGCGAGAAAGGTGGAGCGGCGTGTGGCTTCCTCGGCGGAGGCGCGGGCCGCCTGCTCGCGCGCCAGCGCCACGCGTTCGTCGGCCTGCTGCCGTACTTGCTGCGTCATGCGGTACAGATCGACGAACACGCCGACCTTGGTGCGCAAGATCTCCGGGACGACCGGCGTGAAGATGCAGTCCACGGCGCCCAGCGCGTAGCCCTGCACGGTGTGCAATTCATCGGCGAAGGCGGTCATGAAGATGATGGGCGTGTGCGCCGACTTGCGGCGCTGGCGGATGAGTCCGGCCGTCTCGAAACCGTCCATGCCCGGCATGTTGACGTCGAGGAGAATGACCGCGAAATCGTTCTCCAGCACGCGGCGCAGCGCCTCCGGCCCGGAGCCGGCCTTGACGACGTTCTCCCCCAACTCCTCAAGGATGGATTCCAGGACGAGCAATTTCTCCGGCAGATCGTCCACGATCAGAATGTTGATCTTGTCGGCATCACCCATAACTCATCCAGCATACCATCGGGCGGACGGACGCGGCACCCCCAAACCGCTATCCACTATCTGCCATCCGCTTTCCGCTATTCGCTATCCATGGTTCGCCGAGAACGATGATCGACAGCGGATGGCGGATAGCGGTTAGCGGTGAAGCCAGGCCCGCAGCACCGAGAGCATTTGCTCGGTGTCCACCGGCTTGGATAGGTAGTCCCACGCGCCGGCCTCGATGCACTTCTCGCGGTCGCCCTTCATGGCCTTGGCCGTCACCGCGATGATCGGCAACGCCCGCAAACACTCGATCTTGCGGATCTCGCGCATGGTGTCGATGCCGTCCATCTCCGGCATCATGATGTCCATCAGCACGATGTCGATGTCCGGCTGCTGCTGCAAAATCTTGATGGCGTCGCGGCCGTTGTCCGCCGAGACGATGGCCATGTCGTGCTCCTCCAGCACCGTGGACAAGGCGAAGATGTTGCGCATGTCGTCATCGACGAGAAGAACCTTCTTGCCGGCCAGCACCCGGTCGGAGGTGTGCAGGTTGATTAGCAGACGCCGCTGCTCCTCCGTCAACCGGCTCAGATCCTGATGCAGGAAATAGGCGGCCTGATCGAGTAGGCGCTCGGGGGAGTAAACGCGGCGGACCGGCAGCACGTCGCGGAACAACTTCCAGCCGCCGTCGTCGCCCTCGCGGTCGCCCCGCTCACCCTCGGCGTAGACGATGACGGGCAGACGACTGACCCCGGGGCGGTGCGGCACCTGCTCGGCCAGCGCCGCCGGCGCCAGCGCCGGCGTCTCCGGCGTGATCACCAGGCAGTCGATCGGCCGTTCGCTCAGCGCGCGCACGGCCGCCGCGCCGTCGGCCACAGCCAACGCGTCGATGTCGCTGCCGGAGACGCACTCCAGGATGCGCTCGCGCCGCGCCGCGTCCGGCTCCACGATCAGCAAGCCGCGCCGTTCGCGGCCGAGGAACGCGTTGAGATCGTCGAACAGTTCGTCCACCATCTCCTTGGTCTGGATCGGCTTGGAAACGAAGCCCAGCACCCCGGACTGCAAGGCGCGCTCGCAGGCGTCGTCGGTGGAGATGACGCACACGGGGATGTGCCGGGTGAGGACGTCGTTCTTGAGGCGGTCGAGGACGCGCCAGCCCTCGATGTCGGGCAGGAAGATGTCCAGCGTCATGGCGTGCGGCTTGTGTTCGCGGGCCATGTCCAGGGCGGCCGCGCCCAGCGACGTCACCAACCCCTTGAAGCCCTTCTCTCGCGCCGTGTCCAGCAGCAGACGCGCGAAACTCAGATCGTTCTCGACGATCAGCACGACACGATCGCCGGGTTCGATATGGTCGCGGTCGTCGCCGACCTCGTTGATGAGGTGCGTCGGCAGCGGATCGGGGCCCCTGTCTCCCGCGAAAAAGGTGTCAGGAACCTTTTTCTCCCCTTCGAGAGCCGCCTCCCTGGAAAAGGTTCCTGACACCTTTTTCGCCGCCTCGCCCGCCGCCCCGTTCGTCGGCGCGACCGCCGCGGGTTCGATCGGCGCGGTGGATTTGCGGGCCACGCGCGGCGCGTACACCTGCGGCAGATACAGCGTGAACGTGCTGCCCTGGCCGGGCCGGCTCCTCAGGCGGATCTCGCCGCCCAACAGCCGCGACAGTTCGCGGCTGATCGCCAGGCCCAGGCCGGTGCCGCCGTACTTGCGGCTGGTGCTTCCGTCGGCCTGCTGGAACGCCTCGAAGATGATCTGCTGCTTGTCCGCCGCGATGCCGATGCCCGTATCGCTCACCGCGAAGGCCAGCACCGTCGGCGCCAGGTTGAGGTCGTCGTTGTCCGCGCTCCAGCCCGCCTGCGCCGCCGAGATGGTCAGCGTCACCTGGCCGTGGTGCGTGAACTTGAAAGCGTTGGACAGCAAGTTCTTGATGACTTGCTGCAACCGCTTGGCGTCGGTGAAGATCGAGCGCGGCAGGGCCGGGTCCATGCGGATGAAGAAATCGACGCTCTTGGCCTCGGCCACGAAACGGAAGGTACGCTCGACATAACTGTGCAACTCGTCCAACCGCAGTTCGCTGACATCGACCACCACCGTGCCCGACTCGATCTTGGACAGGTCGAGGATGTCGTTGATGAGCGCCAGCAGGTCGTTGCCCGACGAGTGGATGGTCTTGGCGAACTCGCGTTGACGCGGCGACAGATTGCGCTCCGGGTTCTTGCACAGCTGATCGGAGAGGATGAGCAAGCTGTTGAGCGGCGTGCGCAGCTCGTGCGACATGTTGGCGAGGAACTCGGACTTGTACTTGGACGTCAGGGCCAACTGCTTGGCCTTCTCCTCCAGCGCCTGCCGGGCCTGCTCGACTTCCTCGTTCTTGCGTTCGACTTCCTGGTTCTGATGGGCCAGCTCTTCGCCGCGGCTTTGCAGTTGCTGGTTGGTCTTCTCCAACTCTTCGCCGCGGCTTTGCAGCTCCTTGGCCAGCGATTGCGACTGCTTGAGCAGATCCTCCGTCCGCATGTTGGCCTCAATGGTGTTGAGAACGATGCCGATGGATTCGGTCAGCTCATCGAGGAATGCCTGGTGCGTGGGATTGAAGCGCTCGAACGAGGCCAGTTCGAGGACGCCCTTGACTTTTCTCTCGAACAGCACCGGTAGGACGATGACGCTCTGCGGGGCGGCCTGGCCCAGGCCCGACGAGATGCGAATGTAATCGGGCGGGGCGCTGGTGATGTGGATCTTCTGTTTTTCGAGGGCGCACTGGCCGACCAGCCCTTCTCCTAGGGCGATCTCCTGGGCGATGGCGCTTTTATCGGCGTATTCGGCCAGCAGTTTCAGTCGCGGCGGTTCGTCTTCATTTTTACTGGGCGGCAGCACATAGAAGACGGCTTGCTGTGCGCCGACGCCGGGCACCAGTTCGGAGAGGATGAGCCGGCCGACCGTGTTGAGATCCTTCTGTCCCTGGAGCATGCGGCTGAACCTGGCGAGGTTGGTCTTGAGCCAGTCCTGCTCGCTGTTTTTCAGGGTGGTGTCCTTGAGGTTGCGGATCATCTCATTGATGTTGTCCTTGAGGGCGGCAACCTCGCCCTGGGCCTCGACGGTGATGGAGCGCGTCAGGTCGCCCTTGGTGACGGCGGTGGCGACCTCGGCGATGGCGCGCACCTGGGTGGTCAGGTTGGCGGCCAGCTGGTTGACGTTCTCGGTGAGTCCCTTCCAGGTGCCGGCGGCGCCGGGCACCTTGGCCTGTCCGCCGAGCTTGCCCTCGACGCCGACCTCGCGAGCCACTGTCGTCACCTGATCGGCGAAGGTGGCCAGCGTGTCGATCATGCTGTTGATGGTGCCGGCCAGTTCGGCGAT
>DATBGU010000314.1:0-19861 GCA_036557825.1 Gemmataceae bacterium | reverse complement strand
CTCGAAGTATTGCTTGACGCCGTTGGGCCAGGTAACAATCAACCGTCCCGGTTTCGTTTCGCTGCCCAGGCCGAAAACAAGCCGACGGTCGTTCGACGATAAGTACGAACCACCTCCCTTGACAAAGCGCGTCAAGGTCCGCTCGCCGAGATGAAGTTCCACCTTCGTGCCCACGCTGTCGGCGTAGTCCTTGCCCACGAGCTGCACTCCCAGCCAATGGCGCCCCGTGCCGCCGATGCCGCGCAGGACCGCCGCCGGTTCGTTCGTGTGGCTTACGACCAGATCGGTTCGACCGTCGTTGTCGAGATCGCCGAAGGCCACACCACGGCCAAGATAATTGTTTCGTCCGTAACTGCCGAGTCGCCCGCTGATGTCGTGAAAGGTGCCGCCGCGGTTGGCGAACAGCAGGGGCGGTTGCTTGCGTAAGGTGCCGTCAAAGTGATGGTAGCGCATCACATGGCCGTTGGCGACGAACAAATCCTCCCAGCCGTCCAGATCGGCATCGAAAAATGACGTTCCCCAGCCGACGTATTTCTGACCCAGGGAAGCGAGCCCAGCCAACCGCGTGTGGAAGTGGAAAGCGATCTGGTCCGGCCTTATGTCGTTGCGATACAGTCCGTGCAGTTCGTGCTCGTAATTGGTCACCCATAGCGACGGCTTGCCGCGCCCGTCGTAATCGCCCGCGTCCACACCCATGCTGCCGTTGGCGCTGCCGCGATCGTCCAGGGCCGCCCCGCTCGCCACGCCGTTCTCCTTCAAACGGATTGTGCCCGGCGTCGAACGGTTCATGTAGAGGAATTTGTTTACCGTGTCGTTGGTGACGTAGATGTCCGGTTTCCCGTCACCGTCCAGATCGACGAGAAGCACCCCCAAGCCCTTACTGGAATTGCGGCCGGCGGCCGCCAGGCCGGCGGAGGCGCTGACATCGACGAACCGGACGCCCTCAAGGTTGCGATACAACTTGTGCGGCAAACCGTCGAAGTTTTTGGGTGGGCAAACATCCGGACGATTTCCGTCGCCGCAGCGCGGATTGTTGGCGAACGACCAGTTGACGTACTGGCAGACGTAGAGATCGGGCCAGCCGTCGCCGTCGAGATCGCCGAAGGCGGCGCTCGTCGTCCAGGTGATGTCCTTGTCCAGCCCGGCGGCCGCCGTCACGTCCTCGAAACGGCGCCCCTTGGAGGGATCGTTGACGTCCACCGGGACATTGTGGAACAGCGCCAGCCGGCCCCATCCGGTCACCAGCAAGTCGGGCCAGCCGTCGCGGTCGTAGTCGGCCGCCGCCGCTCCGTGGCTGTAGAACCACGGCGCGGCGGCGGCGAGTTTGTCCAGACGGGCCTGGGACGTGACATCACGAAAGCGACAGCCGCCGAGGTTCTTGTAGAGCTTGCACGGCAAGCCGGCGATGGTCTTTTTGTCCGCGGCGGTATAAAAGCCGCCGCCGGGAAGGAAAATGTCGAGCAAACCGTCGCCGTCGTAGTCGAGCAGCGCCGCCCCGCCGCCCAGCGATTCCAGGATGGAGACGTGGTCGGCGGTGTCTTCGCCGTTGCGATACGTGAAATCCACCCCCGAGGAACGGGTAATGTCCTCAAAGAGCGGCGGAGCGGCCGAGGCGTCGTCGGGTCGTTCGGTCGGGAGCGGCGTGTCGGAGTTTGATTGGCATGCGGTCCCGGAAAGGAGCAGGCCCAGCAGCGCAGCGGCAAGCAGCCGGCACCGGATGGCCCACCATCCGGCAGCCTTGACTGCCGGATGATGGGCACTTGCCGGCGGGGCGGCGAATCGATCCATGAGCCGTAAGGCAATCACCAATCGCTTCCTAGAGGCAAGCCGTCGTTGGGCTGAGCGGCGTTTTGCCAGGTGAGTTGGGAAATGCCTTGAGAGACCATATGCACGGAGCCATCAAACAGGCCGACCAGGATGCCGCCCGTGGTGCTGGAATTGAGCATGCAGGGGTTGCAGAGCGTCGGGGGCGGGTTGAACTGCGGCACCGCGAGGGTATTAAAAGCGGGTATGGAGCCTACCCCAGAGGGGGAACCGGGGCGACTGCACCCGCCGCCCGTTTCGCCCCAGTAGAACACCGACCCGCCATTTTGAGGACATATCATCCGCTTCTCGGCAAAGGAGATCGTGTTGGAGGTGCCGTCTGGGATGGAGGCAGGGAAGCGAGCCGTCGGCGTACCATAACGGTTAGGCCAGTTTCCCCCAACGATGGGTTGCAACACGTACTCATTCGGCGCGTAGCTGGTGCCGCCCCGCGGAGAACTGGTGTCGGGCATTCCATTGGACGGGGCGGAGGGGTCGGCCGGGGACCAGTAGCTCTTGATGTTGAAGCCGCACCACCAGGAATCATAGTGTTGGGAGAGCATGAAATTGTAGGCGTTCTGCTGCTCGATGAACGGCAACATAAAGAAGAAGGGCGTGCCACACATGGCACCGTTATCGGGCCCACCCACGGTAGACCTTACCGCTCCTCCTTGGGAGGGGTAGACACCGTCAATGGACGGCAGGATGCCGCTGTAGGTGTCACTCATGTTGATCAGGGCCAGATTCATCTGCTTGATGTTGTTCGTGGACTGCATGCGTGCGGCCGCATCGCGCACTTTTTGCACGGCGGGCAGCAGCAGGCCGATGAGGATGGCGATGATGGCGATCACCACCAATAACTCGATCAGGGTGAATCCTCGCCAACGGCGGAACAGACGCACGAATGGCATAACGACCTCCGAAGAAGAGAGTATAGAAGAGGGCGGCGTAAGCATCGGCACCGATGAAGGAACCGAGCGAAAATTGCAAGCTCTGCAATTAAGGGGCGAAGGTGAATGTGCGTCTTGAGTGGGTTTAGCGAGCCTTCCCACTAACCGTCAAGCGTAGGAACTCCCGCGCGCCCTGTCAACGAAAAAATGGGAAAAAATAATGAGTGCATTCCACGGACGCTCCTTACCCTCTACACTGAGGGAACACCGCTCCGTCGCGATGCTCCGTTGGCCCGCGTGGCCGGCCGTCCGAAGCACGAACCGCCTACACGACTCGCCGGGAGCGCCGGCGACAGGAGGCCGCTATCCGTCGCCGGCACTCCCGGCGAGTCGGCAAAAAGTTACAATTTCATAAAGCTGATCGTTCCGGGACGAGTCAGGACATAGTGGCATGATCTCTGAACCAACTTCTCGCCCTCCGCGGGGGTGGGCGACCGACAAGATCCTCGCCCTGCTCGTCTGTGTGCTGGCCTGCTTGCTCGCTTCCACTCCCGCCCGCAATAGCGATCTTTGGTTGCACCTGGCGTCGGGCCGGCTCTTGAGCGCGGGACGGCTCCCGGACGGGACAGACCCTTTTTCTTCCACCACCCAGGGCGTCTTCTGGATCAACCACACCTGGCTCAGCGATCTTCTCCTCTTTCGGCTTTTCAAATTCGGCGGTACGACCCTGGTTGTTGGGAAAGTTGTCCTCACGGCATTGTTGGCGGTGCTGTTGTTTTGTTTTCGGCGGCGCGGCGAGGGAATGGGGATGCTCCCTCTCGCCGTCCTGGCCGCTATGTTGGCCCTTGGTCCCTGGCTGCTGCTTCAGCCGGTCTTGTTGTCGCTGCTTGGCGTGGCGTTGACCCTGTATTTGCTGGAGCGTCCCAACCTGCTTGAGGGAGCTTCCGCCGAGAGGGCGCGGGCAGGGCGTTGGCTGCTCGTGCCGCTGTTCGCCCTGTGGGCCAACCTCGACGGTTGGTTTCTCCTCGGTCCCGTTCTGGTCGGCCTGTACGCACTGGGGGAACTATCGCGCGCTCTGTCGGGTCCAGCGCGGAGTGTGCCGTCGAGCGATCTTCGCGCCCTCGTGCCACTGACGCTCGCCGGACTCGCCGCCTGCCTCGCCACGCCCTACCACTACCGAATTTTCGACTGGCCAACTTCGTTGGGACTGACTCATACCGAGCAAGCCTTGCGTGACGATCCGCTCGGCCAGACCTTGATTCTTTCCTCCTTCGGACGGCGTTACGCGGCCTCGCCCGTCTTTCGCAGCCCCGGAGCCTGGGCGTACTATTTTCTGCTGGGTGCGAGCGCCGCGTCCTTTGTTCTGTCGATTCGGACTTTGCATCCGGGCCGCTTGCTTGTCTGGTTGGTCCTGGCGGCGCTGAGCATCTACCAGGCGCGCACCATTCCCTTCTTCGCGGTGGTGGCCGCTCCCCTGCTGGCCCTCAACGTCCAGGAATGGTCGCGCCGCCGCCGCTTTTCGGAGACGATGCATCGGGTGCGGATCGCCGCGCAAGGGGTGGGCGTTCTGCTCGGAGTCGTTCTGCTGGTGCTAGCCTGGCCGGGATGGCTGCAACCTGCTCCGTATCAGCCGCGCGGCTGGACGGTCGAGCCGGACGACTCGCTGGTGCGGTTGGCCGGGCGACTGAAGCGCTGGCACGCAAAGGCAGGCGGACGGAGCGATCAATTTGCCTTGACCTTCAGCCCGGAAGTGGCGCACTACCTGGCCTGGTTCTGTCCCGACGAGAAAGGTTTCGTCGATTCGCGCTGGCCGCTCTTCGATC
Source organism: Gemmataceae bacterium (assembly GCA_036557825.1). Lineage (GTDB taxonomy): Bacteria > Planctomycetota > Planctomycetia > Gemmatales > Gemmataceae > JAJPHU01. Next base: position 15,345 of record DATBGU010000314.1, on the reverse strand, counting down.
GCGTAGCCGACGATTATGCACACATGCGGCACTGTCTCCTCCAGGAGAGCGGCACCGGCGCGGGTTCCGAACTGGCTTCGTTACTCGATGCCCACCGTATCGATCGCATCCTTTTGCATGATCCCGACTGGGACCGACTCAAGCAGGCCTATCGCCATCTCTTTCGGGCAACATCGGAGTGGGAGTTGGTAATCGTGGAGGGGGGCGCAACACTGTTCCGCCGTCGCAGCGGGGAGGCTCCCTCCGCGGAGGCCTTCGATTTCCGGCGCGCCGCCTATCATCCCGCCCAAGATCAACGAGCGCCGCCGGCTCCGCGCCCTCCTCGACCGCCGGGTCCGTTCGATGCCTTCTGGCGTCCCAGCCTCGACCGCTCCGCGGATCGAGAAGAGGCGGCCTTGTACCTGCTTTCCTTCGACCTGCATGCGGAAAGCCTTGTCGTCTCCGAACTGCTGGCTCAGGCGACGGGGCTGATCGGTTGCGGATCGGGAATGGAACCCGTGGCAACCGGCAGCGCGATGGCGGCGCGCCTCCACCTTCCTCCTCCAAGCCCCCTTTCCCCGCCCGAGCCGCTGCTGTTGGCCGTGCGCGCCGCCCGACGCGCCTTGACCGTCAATCCGGACGACGGCCGCGCCTTTCTGCTCTTGGGAGAAGCCTATTTTCGACTCGCCCGGCAGACACCCGAAGTCCGTTGGCAGACCATGCTTCCCGCCTTATCCGCCCTTCGCCAGGTTCAGCTCCGGACGGCTCTGGAGCAGGCGGCCTTGCTGCGGCCGGATCTCGATCAGGCCCACGCCTTGCTGGCCCAACTCTACATTGAACCGGACCCGATGTTTGAAGAGGGCCAGGGGGACCGGTGCCTCGATCATCTGCGCGCTCGGCTGCGAATCGCCGAGAACGAAGCCGAACGGCACGCCGCCTTGCAGAGCGATGTGGAGAAAATGGAAGACCTCGTCAACCAAGCGCGCAAAATCTATCAGGCCAACCTGACGGGCAAGACCGACCCCTCGAAAGTTCTCGCCCGCGCCCAGTTGGCGGCGCGTTATGGCCTGTCGCGCAAGGCGCTGGAGTTGCTGCTGGAGTCGAATCCCGCCATCTTCGGCAAGGCGGGCGTGGAGTACGAGCTGGAGCTAATGCTGCAAGCCGGTCAGGGCTACCAGGTCCGCGACATGCTGGAGCCGAAGCACGAAAAACAGATCGACTTTTTCAAGTATCACTGGTTACTGGCCCGCGCCGCGGCGAGTTGCGGGGACTATGCGGAAGCGGATGCGGAACTGGATAAGGGCAGCGAGCCGCTGCGTCGGATTGGATTGTCGCAGCAGTTGCTGGTGCCGCTGCGTTCGGCAGTGGCCTTTCGCGTTGGGGGAGCCGTGCTGACGCGCGCGCTCGACGCCGAGGGCGCCGCGGGACTGGCGAGCGCGATCCATTTTCAATCCAATATGTTAAGTCACCTGGAGGCGCCCGCCGGACTGCTGCGTCAGGAAGCCGACCGCCAGGTACTTCGCGGTCTCTTGGCCGTGGAATCCGGTGCGGTGGAGACGGCTCAGCAACATTTCCACGCCGCGCTGGATGTGTGGGGCCGCGACGGCGCGGATACGGCCGGCGGTCTGGACTTTCCCGCTCGCCCCATCGCTCAGGAGATGTTCCGCCGACTCCAAGAGTAGATGGTCATGTCAGGCCAATCTCACGAAGGGCGAACCGCTGGCGTTCGCCGATTGTTGACGTATCCGCGGAGACGCGCTTTCCTGGCGGCCGCCCTGGTGCTGCTGATGGGCCTGGTACTCGCCGGTTTCCGCTTGTCGCGCTGGCTTGCTCCGCCTCCAACCGATACCACCACAAACGCCGCGTCCACGGAATCGACCGACCCGCGCCGCACCTATGACGGACCCTATCGGAACATCCATCCCGATGTCCGCTACGTTGGCGACGCGCAGTGCGCCGGTTCCTGCCACGTCCACGATGACATCATCAAGAGCTTCGCCCGCCATCCCATGGGACGCTCCCTGGTCCGGGTCGAGGATCTGCTCGACCGGCCGCGCTGCACACCGGATACGAACAACCCCTTCCACGTTCTTGGCCGGCGCTTCGAGGTGGATCGCCGGGGGAAGCGGCTGTGGCATCGTCAAGCTCTCCTCGACGATTCCGGCAAGTCCGCGATCGAGCTGGCCCAGGAGGTCCGCTGGGTCATCGGCTCCGGCGCCAAAGGCTATTCCTATCTGATCGAGCGCGACGGCTACCTGTTTCAGACGTCGATCAGCTGGTTCACGCACCAGCAGCGCTGGGATCTGTCGCCGGGGTTTGGGCCGCCGGTCCTGAGCGGACGATTGGTGCCGGCCTCCTGTCTGTTCTGCCACGCCAATCGCGTCCAAGAGCATCCCGAACAACCGGACCGTTTCGTGCCGCCGGTGTTCGAGGGCGAGTCCATTGGCTGCGAGCGCTGTCATGGTCCGGGTGAGCGGCACGTCCGCACCACGGAGCGCTGGGACATTGTCAATCCCGCTCGCTTGACGCCGCAGCTGCGCGACGCCGTATGCGAGCAGTGCCATCTGGAAGGCCAAGCGCGCGTCCTGCGCGCCGGAAGAAAACTCTTCGATTATCGTCCGGGCCTGCCCCTGCACGATTTCTGGGCCGTGCTGGTCCAGGGCCGGCAGAGCGGCGAAGACGCCAAGGCCGTCAATCACGTCGAGCAGATGTATCAGAGCAAGTGCTTTCAGCGTCCGGTCGGCGATCGGAAACTGGGTTGCATCACCTGCCACGATCCCCACGTCGCCATCGGGCCGACGGAACGGCAAACCTACTATCGTGCCCGGTGCCTGAAGTGCCACGAGGAGACGCAGGGGCAGCAAGGCTGTTCGGAGCCGCTGCCGCGGCGCAAGCAAGTAAGCCCGGAGAACAGCTGCATCGATTGTCACATGCCGCGCTATCGCAACTCGGACATCGTTCACACCGCCTCCACCGATCATCGAATTGTTCGCCGACCGACGCAGCAACCGATCCGCGCGACCGACCTGGAAAGCGCCGCGCTGGTGGATTTCTACCGCGATCGCTTTCCGGGAGGCGACCCGCAGACCGAGCGCACGCTGGGTCTGGGAATGGTGAAGATGATGAACGAGCACATGCTCCAGCCCCAGCGACACGGCGATCGCGCCTTGCGCTTCCTCGAATCGGCACTGGCGCGCGATCCCGGAGATGTCTTTGTCCGCGAGGGCAAGGTTGAAGCCTATTTACTGCTCCATCGACCTGCCGAGGCGTTGAGCGAGGCGGAAGTGCTTGTGCCGGAGCAACCGGGAAACTGGGAATTACTGGTTCAGGCGGCCTACGCGGCCCAAGCCGACGGACAGCTCGATCGCGCCCGCGACTACTGGCGGCGGGTGGTGGAGATCAACCCGTTCATCGTGGATTATCTGGATCGTCTCGTGAGTCTCCTGATTCGGGCGGGCCGGTTGGACGAAGCGCGGAGGCACTGCGAACAGCTCTTACGCTTGGACCCGTTCAACGTCTCGGGCCGGCAGGCATGGGTGGGATTGTTGCTCCAGCAAGGTCAACGAGCCGAGGCGCGCCGCGCCTTCGACATCCTCCGTCAACTTAAACCGCGGGATCTGGCGGAGCGCGAAAAGTGGTTCGAGCAGCAAATGCGCTAGGACGCCTCTCGGCTAACGGCCAGATCCTCTAGGACTTGTCATGGTTGTCTTCATCGGACGACTTCGGCTCGGACTCGGGCATCGGGGTGTTCTTCGGCCCTGCCGAGGAAGCACGGCGGAGCCGGCGGAGCAGCGCGGTCAGCGGTGACAACAGGATGGCGAGAAACGCCAACCCCACCCAACTCATCAGGCCCAAAAAGTAGGGGATGAGGTCCACCGGCGGTCCTGGACCATAGGCCAGCACGACGTCCGGCGGCAAGAACACGACGACGGGGATCGCCGGCAAGACAAAGAAATCAGGGCCGGGCACGCTGGTCTCCCTTCAGAAAAGACAGTTGATGAGGAGAGAAGCGCCGGGCGCAGTTCAGGGAGACGCGACCGCAGGAGCACGTCCAGACCACCTCGCGGCTTGGTGTCACTTCAAATAGCTCGCCCTCGGCCGAATTGACGATCAGGGTGTTGCCGTTGGGCAAGCGCTGCGTCCCACCGCGGATGCGACTGAAGAACGGCGTGCCGTTGTTGTCCGGGTACGACCAGGGGAATGCCTGGGTCCGCGGGTCGTATTCGAGCACGCGCGAGCCGCGAGGCGAACCGAGATTATCGAAGAGCAGTATGCGGCCGTTGTCGAGGAAGGAAGGGTCGTGCTGGGCGTGCCAAGGGCCGTGGACCGCCCAGACCACCTTGCCGCTGTCCGGGTCGAGCACGGCGAGGACGTCCAGATGGCGCGGGGAGATGAGGAGTTGGCCCGCCTTGAAGAAAGGGAATTTCGGGGCCAAGGCCTTGCTCAGCACCTTGACGGCGTTGGTGTGCAGCACGTCGCGGCGGCGCATCTCGTCCTGAGCGGCCGGCATCGGCGACTCAGGAGGCGTCAAGTCGCGAAACAGCCACGGCTTCTCCAGGGTGCTGAAGAGGGGGCCGAAGGGCGAATCCTTGAACGCCTGGAGAAGGGGGAGCCTCTTCACCAGCTTCCCGTCCGGAGAAATCACGTCCACGCAATCAACGATGCATGGGGTGGGAATGTACTCCAGTCCGGGCGGCAGATCCTTGACGAAATCGTACGAGAGCGCGTAGATGGTGCCGTCTTCCCCCACGTCGAAGCCGTGGTGACAGCCGGCGCTGTACTTCCACAGGACGCGCGAATCCTTGTCCATCTTGACGAGTCCATAGCTCTCCGCCAGATGTCGCGCGTTGCCCGGTCCCTCGACGAGGACCAGCAAGTCGCCGTTGGGGTACAGGTGGCCGTCGTTGAAGTACACCTCCGATTCCTTGACGGGAACGCGAAGGCGGGGCTGGAGGTCGAACCAGACGGTCTTGAACGGAGCGTACCACTGATGAACGACCTCGCCGCGCATGTTGACGAGGACGGCCCGCGGGCCGCCGCTGGACAGGCACAGCGTAAAGCCGTCAAAGGTCTTGTCCGGTTTGTCGATCTGCCCCACGGTGATCGGGGGTGGTTGCTCGGGAGGAGGCGGGGTCTCCTGTTTCTGCTCGTACCAGGCCGCGCCGCCGACGAAAGCCCGGCGCAGAAAGGACGAGGAAGGAAGATCAAAAAAGATCACAGCGGCGCCGAGCAGGTAGCTGAGGGACGCCAGTCCGAAAAGGGATAGGCACGAGGACAGAAAGTTACGGCGCGGTTTGCGGGAGGTGGTGTCGGCTCCCGCAGGGGCGGCGTCCTCTTTCTTCGCCGAGCCATCTCCAAGTTCAGGGGAGACGCGATGCCAAACCATTCGTCCTCTCGTTGGCGGATAGAGAAGGCTCCGCCGGCTCACCAAGGCGACAAATCCAGATCCAGTTTACCCGGACGGCTTGAGTCCACAAGAGTTCGTTGAGGACTTTTCAAACCGAGCCGCGACCGTGAGGGAGCGGTTGAAGACTCCGCTCCCTCACGGTCGCGGCTCGGAGTGGTGCGCTCGCTGGACTAGGGTGCCGTCTCCAGTTCCGCGAGTTGCCGCCGCTCTTCGTCGGCCTTGGCTGCGTTGTGGGTCCGTTCGTAATAGGCCAAGAGCGCTCGATGGCTGGGAAGGTGGCGGGGATTGACGGCCAAGGCGCGATACAGCCAAAAGAGGCCGCGCTGCTCCTCGCCCAGTTGCAGAAACAATTCCCCGGCTTCGTGGGCCAATTCCACGTTATTGGGATGAGCGCCCAGGTCTTTCCGCAACAAACTCGTAAGCCGATTCTGATTCTTGCCCTCTTGCTCCCAGCGTGCCAGTTCGCGCTCGGCTTCCTGTTTCCGGTCGGGCTGTCCTTGCAGACTTCGGTACAGGGAATAGCGGGCTTCGATGTCGTGTGGTTTGATTTGCAGCGCCTTGCGCAGCCAAGGCTCGGCTTCGGCGGGATGGCCGAGGGTCAGCTCCAGCTTGCCGCGCTGGAACAGGGCGTCGAAATGGTCCGGGTTGTCTTTCAGCACGGCATCGAGCAACGTCCGCGCTTCCTCCGGCCGGGACTGAATGACTCGGCACGGCGCCAGGGTCGTGGGCACGTCCGGGTTGTCGGGCAGCTCGCCCAGAAGCCTTTCCAGATGAGGCACCGCTTCCGCATGTCGCGCACTCTCGACCAGGAGTTGCGCCAGGCGAAGCCGAATGTCCGATCGGCCCGGTTGCAGTTCCAGGAGACGTTCGTAATCGTGGATGGCCTGGACGCGATGATCGAGTTGATTGCCTAGCCAGCCGCGCCAGTCGAGACCGCGCACGGAATCGGGAGTTCGTTCGAGCCAGCGGTCGAGGCAGAGAAGCGCCTCCAGATAGCGCGTTTGCCGAATGTATACGCTGGCCAAGGTTTCGAGAATCGCAGGGGATTCGGGATGATGTTGCCGTACCAGAGCGAGCAAGTTAGGCGCCAACTGGTCTGTCTCTCCCTGCTGACAGCGGAGCAGCAACCATTCCAGTTGAACCGGGTCGCTGGTGCCGTCCAACTGTCCGCAGCGGACGAGATATTGCTCGGCCTCGGAATAGGCTCCGCGCAGGCGGCGGATGCGGGCGGCCAACAAAAGAGTCGAAGTCCGGCGCCGGCGGATCGGGAGGGCCAGTTCGATGTGATGCCGGGCCTCATCCATGCGGTCGTCGGCGAGCGCTTGGGCGGCCAATCGTTCTTGCCAGGCCGCCCAGCCTTCGCACGCCGCCACGCCGCCCACCAGCAAGACGATCCCCACGAGCAGCCAGTACCAACGGCGGCGGCGGCGCCAAGGAGGCGCAGGCAGGGCGGCAGAAGCCGAAATATCGGTTGTGGCCATGTCCCGTCAACCGAGCAAGGTAGTCAGTCTTTCAGTTCCAGGTTCAATGTCTGATCGCCCTGGTTAATCGTGCATTTCAAGTCGGTCTTCAGGATATTTTTGTACTTGTCCGGGTAGCGAATGGTGGGGGTTGGCCGCGCGTACGCTTGTTGGAATTTCTTTTTCATCTCCTCCGCTTTGGCCGGATCACCACCCTTTGGCATGGCGGGCATTCTCCCGGTTTGGGGGGCTGTGACGACGATCTTATACTCGCCGGGAGGGATGTTCGAAGTGCGAAAAGTTCCCTCTTGGCTGACGGGGATCGTGATGTCGTTGCCCGGTCCCGGAATGGGAGACAACTGAAGCTGGACTCCGTTGACCGGCTGACCGTTGTAGGTAATTGTCCCTGAGACAACTCCCTTGTCGCGTTTTCCGCAACCCATCAGCGGGAGGAGGGCGAGCAATGCCACGAGAATTCGCCACATGATGCACCAAAGAAGAAGAGGAGTCACACCAAACGGTGGACCTGGAATAAAGAAATCACTTCACTGTGACGACGCGATCGACGACTTGAGCGAGCATTTTTTTTAACATATCCGGCCGGACAAGGCTGTCAAGGCGCACGGCGGAGCAGCACTCGGTTCACGAACGCGGAGGCAAATTCAGTTCCTCGGTGAAAGGATCGGCCGACTCGAATCATTTCTGAGGGAAGGGATCCTCTTCGTCCTGCTCGACGATGTGTTCGTTCACACGGGCGCGGAGGATGAGAAGGCGTTGGGCAGCCTACAATAGTCGTCGTGCTTCCGTTTCCGTTGCGTTGGGGAGTCGTTGTCATGGCCGTCGCCATTCCGTGTCCGCAGTGCGGCAAGATGCTCAAGCTGCTCGAAAGCGTTCTGGGCAAAACCATCCGCTGCCCCGCTTGCCAAAAGACCTTCAAAGCCCCGCCTGCCGGACCCGCGAACGCCCCTCTGGAGGTGTTGCCGGCCACCCCCTCGGTCCTTGGTCAAGGTAGCGAGGAACCGCCCGTCCTGGAGGCGGTGGAGGGCGATGCGAGCGCCGCGCGTCAAGTTCATCGCTCTCGGCCGACGGAAGAGCGCAAGCCTCCGGCTCCGAAGCGGGGCTGTGGAGTCGGCGTGCTGCTGGCTATCGTGGCCGTCGTCCTGGTCCTGTGCGGCGGATTCGGAACACTGGCGTTCTTCGTCGGTAAGGCCATCGTGGACGCCGCCCCGAATCCCAATCCCAATCAGAACGCGAGTCCGAATCCGACGCAGAATCCCAATCCCAATCCGAATCCGAATCCGAACCCGAACCCTCAACCGAATAGTCCACGCAAACGCAATCCGAAGCCGAAGCTCAATCCGACGCCCACCCCCGCTCCGGGACAGGAGAGTCTGAAACTCATCGGAGACCGACTGACGATTCATAATCGTGGCACGCAGATGGTGCGCACAATGCCCGACGGCAAAGAGTTAGCCGCGGTGGGAGAAGACGGCGTGGTGAAGTTGCTGGAACTCCCCTCATTCGGTAGCGATTCGAGGATCTATCGAGTGCGCCGGACGCTGCCGGCCATTGAGGGATCTTTCCGCAACTTGGCCTTTCACTCAAGTAGCCAGATGGCCATTGTCGCCGGCGATCGCGTGCACATTTACAACTCCTTCGACGGGACGTTAACCGCTTCGCTGACTTACAAGGAGCCGATCGCCGCCGCTTTCAACCCTTCGGGTACCAAGTTGGCCATCGCGGTGCGGAAGCCGGGTGACGAGGGCAGCGAGATCCACCTCTGGGACACCTGGCGGAAGACGGACCATGGCAAACCGTTGAAACTGGCGGGCAAGGTCCGCGACATGGCCTGGCCGTCCGGCACCTACGATCTGGCCGTCGCCGTGGATGGCGAGGTGCGCCTGTACCACAGTCCGGACGAGGACTGGCGCTACCACCATACCATCGCCACGGGCCAGGAAACGATCACCGGCCTGGCCTTCCCGCAGAATGGTCAAACTCTGGTCACGATCGGCGGCGATAAGACGATCAAGCGCTGGTCACAGAAGGACGGCAAGTTCCTCATGGCCTACGAGGGGCACACCAATCCCATCGGCCGTCCCGCGTTCACTCCCGATGGCTCCCGCATGGCCACCCTCGGCGGACCCGGAGATGACAGCGTCCGGCTATGGGAAACCGCCAGCGGCAAACCGTTGGCCCAGCTCATCAACACACCGGCGCAGGCTGGCAACCTAGACTTTCTGCGCGACGGCCGAACAATCGTCATCGCGCTGCGCAACCAGGCCGTCCGCATCTGGAACACCAGCGGCGTGGAACAGGCCATCAAAACGGAGCCGCCGTACGGCAAGCCGACGCGGCCGGAGGAGGCCAACCGTTTCAATGTGTCGATCGCGATCCACATGGTTCGCTTCAGCCCCGACGGCAAGACGCTGGTAACGGCCGATCGCGAGGGGGAACTGTTGTTGCTCAACGTCGCCGACTGGCGGCGCTTGGCGGTCAAGAGCGTCGCCCCGCACCGCGGTGGGAGAGCAAGAGGGACGGCCGTCACCTTCGCCTACGGAGGCGACGGCCGGCTCGTCGCCGTGGGCGGCGGTGGTGGATCGGCGCGCGTCTACTTGCGCAATGGAGCGTCCGGTGCCCTGACGAGTGAGTTCGACGCCGGCGACGGTTGGGTGCGCTGCGTGGCCGTCTCCCCGGACGGCAAGACCGTCGCGGTCGGCTTTGAATCCGTGCCGCCTCCTCGCGTGGGACAGCAGCCGCGACCCAACGCCAAGTCGTTCGTTCGCTTGTGGAACATTTCCGGCGAACCGAAATCTCTCGGCACTCTGGAGAATCTGTCGTATCCGCTCGGTGCCGTGGCATTCGCCGCAGACGGCAAGACGTTGTACGCCGCAGCCGGGCGGACCGTGCGGCGCTGGAGGACCGAGCCGCGCGAGGAGTTGCCGTCCTTGGATGGGACGCTGGGCGACCTATCGGCCCTGTCCCTCGCTTCGGATGGGCGCGTCTACGCCGCCGGAGAGGACATGCTGATCCACATTTGGGACGCCGAGGGCCGGCATCGCCTCCCGCTGGAGGGGCACCGAGACGGTCTCACCGGCCTGGCGCTGACGACCGACGGCAAGCGCCTCGCCTCGGTGTCGCGCGATGGGACGTGCCGGCTGTGGGATACGGCCACGGGTGAAACGACGGCCGTCACGGAAGACAAATCGCAGGGAGGCCATGTCGCCGTCGGCTTGCCGACCTTCAGCCCCGACGGCAGTCTGCTGGCGGTGGCGGCCGACTATCATACGGTATCCGTGCTGAAGACGGAACGCGTCAAGGGACGAGCGCCGGCGCTACCCGTGCCGACGAAGAAAGCGTCCAGCGAGCCGGGAGCGGTGGCCGCCATCGACCCGGCGAAGAGGCAATTCCAGACTCCATTTTTCGCCAACGCCGGATTCAACTCCGATAGCACGCTTCTGACGGCCGACAGCATCGGCGGACTCCAGCGATGGACATGGCCGGAGGGGAAACTTCTCGACGAGATGCATCATTTCCACGGCGTTCACACCCTTGCCCGAAGCCGCGACGGCAAACTCGTGGCGCTGGCCGCGGGCAACGCCGTGTACCTCCGCGACGGCGACACCGGCAAACTGCTGGGCTGCGTGCCTCCGCCGCGGATGGACAAATACCCTTTCGCGCGGCTCGTTCACATCGCGCTCGCGCCGGAGGGCGACTTGCTCGCCCTGGCATTCTCGTTGGGGAACCGGGAGGGCAACGAGTTGATCGTCTGGGACGTGAAGGAAGGGCGTCAACGGGCTGTCGCGCGTCCCAAGTCCACGATGACCTCCCTCGCCTTCAGCCCGGACGCAAAAACATTGGCCGTCGGGCTGTCCACTTCCAACTGCGTCGCCCTGTACGATCCGCGCGACTTGAAGGAGGGCAACTTGCTCGCGAAACAAAAGCGAGGAGTCGATTCGGTGGCCTTCAGCCCGGACGGCAAACGATTGGCGACGGCAGGCAATGGCGGCCTCGTCAAAATGTGGGATCTGGCCGAGGGCAAGGAATTGTGGAGCAAGCCGTGGAGCCGGGCGAATGCGTGGAGGCAGTCGATTTGTTTCAGCCCGGACGGTAAGTGGTTGGTCGCCGCGCCGCACTCGCCGAAGCAGGGACTTGTACTGGTGGACGCGGCCAACGGCGAACTGCGGACCGAGGTGACACGCTCTCCGATGCCGAACTCGGATCCCTCCTTCAGCCCCGACGGCAAGTTCCTGGCCGTGGTCCGAAAAGCTCCCGGTCAGGTGGTGGTCTACGACGTGGCCAAGTTGCTGGAGCGGACGCCGTGACGCGGTGAGGGAACCTGTATCACCTTTGTCACGGATTCCGGCAGGGCAATACGCAGGACCGGCAGAACAGGTATGATCGGACCGAGAGGAACCGTGAGGGCGAGCATCCGTCGCTCCGGGCAGGAACCGCTCTGATGCGAGACGCGGACCTGAGCCGATGGATAGTATCGACTCCGCGGCCGAAGGGACGCTGCTCGATGGGATGGGCCGCTCCGCCGCGGGAACTCAGCCCGGTGGGACGGCCCCATGCCGTCGCACTCCCTGGGTCATTGATGTCACCTCAAGGAAGAAGGACACATGAATACACTTGTTCTGTTGGTGGCGGCCTCGTGCACCCCCGCCTCCGATCCGCTGCCGGTGATGGAAACGAGGCCGTACGTTGCTCCCGGTTATTCCAGCGCCGGGGCGCAGGATTTGTCGGCGATGCCGCAGGAGAGTCGGCCGCGATTCTTCGCTCGATTGCGAGGACTGTTCAGCCGTAAGTCTCATGCGACGGACATCCAGTCGCCGGACCTCTCCGGTTATTCACAGAGCGCGATCGGAAATAGTCCCGCCATCGCCCCCGTCCCGATGACTTCTCCTAACATCTCGACGGGGAACACAAACCCCTCGAACTTCGGTTCGCAACCGGCCTACGCTCCGGCGAGCAGCCCAACGATGCAGCGCATGCCGACCGGCCAGCCGTTTTGAGGGATAGACGCATCCGGCGAGCGGGGGGCGTCAGCCCCCTATTGATCGCAAAAACAGGGGGCTGACGCCCCCCGCTCGCCTCTCTCGTTCCCTAACCCATTGAGCAACTACCGGGCGTGAGTCCCGTCCTGATCCCGGCCGGACAGCGACGACCCGTCGGCATTCTCGGCCGAGGCGCCGGCGGCCGACGCGGGCGTCGCCAAAATCTTGAGTACCGTCTGCCACAACTCCTCATCGCCGCCTCGGTCCCATTTCATGCGGACCAGGGTCTTATTAGCGCCCGAAGCCTTCTTTTCCGACAGGTACAAGCAGAAGACCGTTTGCGTGTTCTTGATGCCCGCCACGCGGACATGCGAACCTACTCTCTTGATCGGATATACCTCGATCCCCGCATCGCTCAAGCCGTCTTGGAGTTTCGCGGCCACCTGAGAAACCGAGCCGGTAACGACTGTCTTCGGCCCGTCCACGACAATGGAAGGAGACAGAAACGAATCGAGAGTACATCCGGCCGCGGCGGACAACAACAAGCCGACAATCGCCACCCCGAGGCAGCGGGACATGGCTCCGCCCTCCAAATCGGTTGGGAACTGAAAAGAATCGGCGGGACGATAGCCACGACGGCGCGACGATGCAAGAGCAGATTTCGCAATCACAGCTCTCGACGCTTCCCGTCTCTCCTCGTGCATGGTAGGGTAATCGAGGACGCTCGCCGGACTTTCACAGAAAGACAACGTCATGAGGTTGGATGCAACGAAGGGACCGAGCCGAACGGTGCGCGCCGTGGCCCTCGCCCTATTTGTCGCGCTTGCGCCGGGGTCGCCCGTCCTCGCAGAAGGAGCGAAGAAGGTCGATTTCGCGCACGACATTGTGCCGCTCATCAAGGCTCGTTGTGCCGAATGCCATACCAACGGCAAACACAAGGGGTCGTTGTCGATGGACACGCGGGGGACGCTGTTGCGCGCGAAAGTGGTCGTGCCCGGCAAGTCCGGCGACAGCGAATTGATGAAGCGCATCACCTCCCGCGATCCCGACGAGCGCATGCCACCGAAGGGCGAACGCCTCTCGGAGCAGCAGGTCGCCTTGTTTCGAGCGTGGATCGACCAGGGGTTGTCCTGGCAGGAAGGATTCACGTTCGCGGCCGGCAGCTATCTGCCGCCGCTCAAACCTCGGCGTCCGCCTCTGCCCCCCGCGCGCGACGGCCGCGATCATCCGATCGATCGCATTCTCGACGCCTACCACGCCGGCCGTCGGCAGCCGGTGCCGCCGCCGCTGGACGATGTCGCCTTCGCGCGCCGCCTGTACCTCGATGTAATCGGACAACTGCCGGACCCCGAGGAGATAGCTACTTTCCACAAGGATACAACTCCCGATAAGCGCGAGCGCTTGATTCGCCGACTGCTGGACGATCGCCGCGCCTTCGCCGAGCACTGGCTGACCTTCTGGAACGATCTCCTGCGCAACGACTATCAGGGAACCGGCTACATCGACGGCGGCCGAAAGCAGATCACCGCCTGGCTCTACCGATCGCTACTGGACAACAAACCCTACGACCAGTTCGTCCGCGAACTCATCAGCCCGTCGCCGGAGTCGGAGGGGTTCATCAAGGGCATCAAATGGCGCGGCCGGGTCAATGCCAGTCAGGTGCCGGAGCTGCAATTCTCGCAAAACGTGTCGCAGGTGTTCTTCGGCATCAACATGAAGTGCGCCTCGTGCCACGATAGTTTCATCGACACCTGGAAGCTCGACGACGCCTACAGTCTGGCGGCCGTCATCGCCGAGCAACCTCTGGAGATGCACCGCTGCGACAAGCCGCTCGGCCGCAAGGCGAGTCCGCGCTTCCTCTGGCCGGAGTTGGGCAGCATCGACGCGACACAGCCGCGCGCCAAACGACTGGAGCAACTGGCGCGTCTCGTCACGCACCCCGACAACGGCCGTTTCCAGCGGACCATCGCCAACCGCGTCTGGCAGCGTCTCTTTGGCCGCGGCATCGTGCATCCCGTGGACGTAATGGCCAACAAACCATGGAGCGAGGATCTGCTCGATTACCTGGGCGTGTATCTGGCCGATCACGGATACGACCTCAAACAACTCCTCGAACACATTGTCCGCTCGCGCGCGTATCAATCGCGCGCGGTGGTGCAAAAAGAGGAGATGCCGGCCGAGAATTATGTCTTTCGCGGCCCGGAGCTGAAGCGCATGACGGCCGAGCAATACCTGGATGCGGTGTGGCAACTCACTCGGACGGCGCCCGCGAAGGCAGCCGCCCCGGTCACGCCGCCTCCCTTCCCGTCCACGACGCCGAAGGAGCGACAGTACGTCCGCGCCGCGCTTGTGAACGCCGACGCGCTGATGCGTTCCCTCGGCCGGCCCAACCGCGAGCAGGTCGTCACGACGCGCCCCGATCAGCTCACCACCTTGCAGGCGCTGGATCTGTCCAATGGACACATCCTGTCCGAGACACTGACACGCGGAGCCGCGAACCTGCTCAAGGAAAGTCCGAAGGCCACGAGCGAGGAGTTCATCGAACGGATCTATCAGCGTGCCCTGTGTCGCCGGCCGAGCGCCGCCGAGTTGGCCACTGGACGCGAGATCCTGGGACCGTCGGTCACGCCGGAGTCGTTGGCGGACCTGCTGTGGGTGGTATTCATGCTGCCGGAGTTCCAGATGATTCGGTAAAATAGGAATGGAAAAAGGTAACATCATGGCATCGAATCTCGTTCTTGAGCCTCTGTCAGTTCCACTGACACGCATGGACAACGGCGTATACCGTGTGACGGGTACGCGCATTCCGCTGGAACGGATCGTGGAGTCGTACAAGAACGGCGCCACGCCGGAGGGAATTGTGGACTCGTTCGACACGCTGCGCCTTTCCGACGTCTATAGGCTGATCGGCTACTATCTGGATCACCGAGAAGAGGTCGAGCGATACCTCCGCGAGCAGGAGGAGCAGGCGGAGGAGGTTCGGCGAAAGATCGAAGCGAGTCAACCAGCGCGTCCCGGCCTCAAGGAGGAGTTGCTTCGCCGGAAGGCCCTGCTGGAGAAGGGCAATGCTAAGACTGGCAACTGATGCCGACTTCGACGGCCGAGTTTACCGCGCTCTCCTTCGCGAACTGCCTGAACTCGACATGGTCCGCGTTCAGGATGTCGGACTGCGAACCGCCGAAGACCCGGATGTCCTGGCCTGGACGGCTACGGAAGGCCGGATTTTGCTGACGCACGATCGCCGCACGATGGTAGGATTCGCCTACCAGCGCGTTCAAAGCGGCCTACCGATGCCCGGTGTGTTCGTTATCCGCAATCGCCCAAATCAAATCGGTCAAATGGTCGAGGACATTCTTGTTCCCGTGCTCTGTAGCGAACAGGACGAATGGAAAGATCGAGTCCAATTCCTGCCGATTTGACGCAAGAGGAGATCAAGGCGATGACAACCCTTCCACGCACCTCAGACTTGTCCCGTCGCGATTTCCTGCGTGGCATGAGCGCG
>DATBGU010000313.1:0-52033 GCA_036557825.1 Gemmataceae bacterium | reverse complement strand
AACCGCGTAGCCGCCTCGGGCGCCGAAATAGCCGACGATCCGCCGGCCGTCCGCGCTGATCCGCACCTGATAGACGTGTCGTTCTCCCTCGCCGTTCTCGCGGGCAGGCAGGCGGATCGTGCGGACTTCCTTGTCGGAGGCAACGTCCCACAGTTTGACGCATTCGTCGCTCCCGGCCGACACGACGCGCCGGCCATCGGCCGAGATGTCGAGCGTTTTGACGCCGGCATCAATGTAGGATGTGACCCGGACCGGCCGCCTGGCCTTGTGGGCGCGCCAGATGCGCAACGGCCGGCCCGTCGTCGTATCCCACAGCCGCACCGTGCCGTCGGTCGAACCCGAGACGAGCCGCTTGCCGTCCGCCGAGAACTTGACGATAGTGACCTCGCCGATGTGTCCCCGCTCCGCTGTGTTCGACCAGACGGCCTGGCCCGTCGCCAGATCCCAGCGCTGGAGCACGCCATTATTCGTGATGGCGGCTTTGCCGTCGGGCGTGACGACGACTTCCTCGCCGGCACCAAGCAGCGTCCGTAGTTCCTTGCCGTGGACCAAGTCCCAAACAATCACTCCGTTGGCCGTCGAAATGAGCAGGGTGCGACCATCGGGCGTTAGGGTCAAGTGCCGGTCCCATTCGATGGACGGCTGCCCCGCTATCTTCTCCATCTTTCCCGTGGCGAGATCGAGCGTTTTCGGCCCCAGCGCAGGGGAAAGGATCTTGCCGTCCCGCCTGAACAGGACTGAGGTAGGAGCGCCGAATTCCTTGTACTGCCACAGCTTCTTCCCCGTAGCAATGTCCCAGCAGTACAGACCTGTATCGCTTGAAGTGAACGACGCCAGCAAGCGTTTGCCGTCAGGCGCGAGGGCGAGGACGTCGCTAGACGCGTTGCAATGCACCTCCGTGCCGAAAATCTCCTTGCCGTCGGCGAGATCCCAGACGCGGACGAAATAGTCACGGCCTTTGCCCGAGTAGTCCCACGGCGCAGCGCAAACGGCGGCGATGCGCTTGGCATCGGCGGAAAAAGCTGTCGGCCCGATACCAGCCGCTTTGCGGATCCCTTTGATCGTTAGCTCGCGTGCCTTCTGGCCGAGCTGCACGTCCCAGATTTCCAGGCGATTGGGAGCGTTCGCGGTTCGCGCCATCCAGCGGCCATCCTTCGACAACACAACCGCACCCAACGACTCGCCGGGCAGTTGGCGCATCTGGCGCAGCTCACCGGTGACGGCGTCCCAGATGCGAATGTTCCTGCTGCCGCGCACATCGATGATCGATTTGCCGTCGGCGCTGACGGCGAGCGTTGCGCCCACGGCGCGCCGCCGCAGCGTGCCCAGGCGCATCACCGCCTTGGGCGGCAAGGGATCGTCGTCGCGCTCTTTGTCTTTCGCCGGCTTCTCGGTGGGACCGGCGTCCCGCCGGTCGGCGACGGCCGGGACGGCTTTCCCACTCGTTGGTTGCTCGCGCGCGGCGGGCGCGCCCATCCCCATTATCCCCACGCCGCCGCCGGTGACGGCGAGCAGCACGGCGGCGGCGCCGAGCGCTTTCAGACGATTGACGATCGTGCTTCGCATCGCCTCCTGAGCAAGAGCGATGGCGGCCGGCGTCGCACCGATGCCGTTTTTTACCGCGTTCTGGGTGGATTGAATCAGGGCAGACGGAACCGCGCGCGCCGAGTCCGCGATCAGCAAGGTTCCCCCGAACACCGCCGGCAGCATCAGCCCGCGTTTCACAAGCCGCAGTCGCAACTGATTCCGGCCGCGCTCCAGCCGCCCTTTCACCGCCCCGGCCGAACAGCCCAGGCGCTTCGCCGCTTCCTCCTGCGAGAGTCCCTCCAGGCAGCAGAGAATCAGCGGCGCTCGGTAGCGCTCCGGCAGCTTTTGCAATTCCTCATCGAGGACCGTGAGGAATTCGCGCGCGGTCAACTCATCGAGGGGAGTGGGAGGAGAAGAGCGTCGAGCGTGTGCTTCTTTCTCGCGGCGATGCGCCTGAGAGCGCCGCGCTTGCAGGGCCAGGCGATGCGCGACGCCGTGCAGCCAACAGGACAGCGATTCGGGACAGCGGATGGTGTGGACCTTGCGCGCGAGCAGCAGGAACGCGGCCTGAAATACGTCCTCGGCGATCTGTCCATCGCCGGCGATGCGGCGGGCCAATCCCAGCACCATCGGTCCATGACGCCGCATCAGCAGGGCGAAGGCGTCGTCGTCGCGGGTCCGGGCGAAGCGCCCCAGCAACTCGCAATCATCTTCCGCTTGTCCGCGATGCGCGAGAATGGAACGCAGATGGCCGACAACGGCGTGGGACGACGAATTCACGGCGGCACCTCCCCGGCAGCGAATCCTCTGGGAGTATAGTGGGACGAGAGGCCCAAACCGCACGAGATTTTTCAACACACCGATCGCCGTCAGAGCCTGCAGCGTAAGCGAGGAATGGATCTCCCTCGCTTACGCTGCGGGCTCCGTTGGTTTGGTCTGCCAGCGCTGAGAAGATCGCTCACCGCCAGTCAGGACACCCGAAAGGATTATACCAGTGCTCGGTGCGACTGGATTTCTCCGCGAGAACCACTCGGGAGTTCTGGCCGTCCGCGTCCATCACCATCAAGAAGGTTTCCCACGCCTCGTTCTCATGTTCTCGATCTCGGCGCCAGACGTAAGCAATCTTCTTTCCATCGGGCGACCAGCAATAGCCGCCGACGAACTGGCCGTTCGTCTCCTGAGAAGCACGTTGGCGCTTTCCCGTTTTCACATCGACAAGAACGAGGCGCGTGTCGGCAACCTCCCCCTTCCACTTCAAATCCAGGCACAATACCGTCTTGCCGTCCGGAGATAACCTTCCGCCAAAACCTTTGCCGATCCGCTTGGCTTCCGAGCCATCGCTTTTGACTAGGTACAATTCGGCTTCCGCCTCCCCTTTCGCCATCACCGTTGTCAGGAACCATTTGCCGTCCCTCGACCAGTCCGTAATCAGATGGCCGACCAGCAACTCCGCGTTCTCGGGAGCCTTGACCTCCGGAAGTTGGAGCGGCTTGGTTTGCTTGGTTTTGAAGTCGAGGATTTGGTGAGAAATGCTGGTTCCGTCCACCGCGCTAACAACCAAGGAGCGGCCATCCGGCGACCAGCACCAGAAGATACCAGGGACCTTGAGGCTCACGCCCGCCTTCTTATTGTCTAAGTCTTTGAGGAAGATTTCATCATTATCGAATCCCTTGCCTTGCTCCTCTTTGGACGTGACCCCGTAGGCGATCCGCCGTCCATCGGGTGAAACCGCCGCCGCTCCGCACTGACGCGGTTGGCCCTCCCCCTTCAGGTTCTTGGTCAGCCAAGTATCTTCCTTGCCGTCCGGACTCACCCTCGCCAGATGAGGTTCGTTGTCACCGACAGGCGGAGAATTGGGGTCGGGATCATGTTGTCGGATCAAGAAGATGTGACCCGCTTTCGGCTTCTCCTTCTGTGCCGCCTGGGGTTGGCCTCGCGGCTTCTTGGCAGGCCCCTTCTGTTCCTGTCCCCATGCCGGGAGCGTGGAGACGCCGAGGCCGGCGATCACGCTGACGGTGAAGATCCCCAGCACGATAGCGGTTGTGATTTTGAGTTTGTTCAGCAACATGGTTTTCAGCACTCCTTCCGTGAGAGCGGCGACCTTGACCGAGATCCCTGCCGACGTCGCTTGCCCCGCCGCGAAGACACCCGCGGCTTTAATCGTTGAGAACACCACCGAGTCCGGGATGCACGCCGCCGCCTTCTGAGACAGCAGTACGGCCAACGCCCCGCCCGACAGCGCCAGACCATGCCGAGCGAGCCGTTTCGCCAGCATCACCCGTGCCCTCGCCAGCCGCCCCGCCACGGTCCCTTCGGGGCAGCCGAGTTGACGGGCCGCCTCCTTTCGCGTCTTGCCCTCGAGGTCGCACAGGAGGACGACCACACGATACTTGTCGGGCAGACGGCTCAACGCGCGGTCGAGCAGGGGTTGCAGATCGCGCCAAAGGTCTTGCGGCACGGCTTCGGGTTCGGGCATCTCCGCCACCTGCTTCTCCTTGGCCCGTCGCTTGGCCGTCGCCACCTTGACTCGGTGGGCGGTCGTGCAGGCCACCCCGTACAACCAGTTGGCGACCATCTCGCGCGGCCGGACGGAAGCGGCCTTGCGGGTGAGGACAAGAAAAGTGGCCTGGAACGCATCTTCGGCATCGTGATGGTTGCGGAGGAGACGGCGACAGACGCCCCAGACCATTGGACCATGCCGCCGGACGAGGACGGCAAAGGCCGCTTCATCCCGTCGCTCAAGGAAGCGCGTCAGCAGTTGCCCATCGGTCAGCCCCGCACCGTCCCGGACGAGGACGCTCCTGCGAAGTTGCTGTAAGAACAGGGGCATGGGACTGGTCATCCGCCGCTCCTTCTGTGGCTCCGCCGCGGTCAGGCCTCTGTAAACTATTCCGCGGTCGAGGGCGGATTGATACATCTTTTTCGCCGAACAAGCCAGCGAAATGAAAGACAAGCCCGGAGCGCCGGCGACGGGCCGCCCCGTCGCTGGCGCTCCGGGCTTGTCAGCAAAAAGTTAGTGCCTCTTATCGCAGGCACGTCAGGGCCGCCCGCGCCTGGCGCGTCAAGCGCGCCGACTCTGGCCCCTTCGCCGCTTCCTCCAGCACGCGCCGCGCCTCCGGCGAACCGATGCGCTCCAACACGATCAGCGCCCGCAATTGTCGCAAATCTTCCGTCGAGAGCGACTGGGAGTCAATCGGGAGAACCGCAAGCAATTCCTCGATGCGCCGTCTCTGCTCCAGCGACGGCTTCGCCTTCAAGGCCGTACGCAGCGCCGGCTCGGCGTGCAGGCCCAATCCCTTGAGTCGTCTCCCCGCCGCCTGGCGGACCTCGAACGAATCGCTGTCGAGATCCGACAACAGCTTGTGCGTCGCGTCCGCCGCCGCGGTCGGATACGGCTTGATGCGTCCACGCAGAAACGGCAGTGCGTCGTTGGGCGCGTCCGCCAGGCGCCAGACGGCGCGCCACGCCTTCACTGCGTCGGCGTCGGCGAGATCGGCCCACAGACGATCGAGTTCCTTGGCAGTAAGCGTTTCCATCTTGCGCGCGGGCAGTGGCATGTCCCATATCAGAATGGTGCTATCCGGATGTCCGGTAGCCAAGCGACCATCCGCGGCGAAAACGGGACTACTGGCGAAACAGCCCAGCCGCGGCGTGGCGGGCAGAATCTCCGGCATCGCGCGGTGCAGCGCCAGCTTGCCGGTAACGACGTCCCATACGCGGATGCCCTCGACATCATTGGTAGCGACGTAGCGATTGTCGGGATGGAAGAGCACGCGCTCCGTGCGTGGTTTCATGCTCACATGAGCAACCATTTTGCCCGTCGCCGCCTCCCAAACGCGCACGCCGTCGCGGGAGATGGTCAGCATCTTGTTCAGCTCGGAATAGACCGGCGATTCGCCGACCACGAGAGCGCCATCGCGCGAGAAGGCGACGTTCAGCTGCGTGTACTGCGGATTCAGCCCCTCCAGACGAGCCAACTCCTTGCCGGTGGCCGCGTCGATCAGGACGCCGCTCGCCAGTACGGTTCGGCCATCCGGCGCGAGGGCGCTGCCTTCCAAATACGTCCACTCGATCGGATGCTGACTCAAGCGTTGGCCGGTCTTGGCGTCCCAGACCACGACCTTGTGCATTTGGAGTTCTTTGGCGTGGCGGAATCCAAGGTTGCCGTGGCTGCTCAGCAGGGCGACAACGCGCGCGCCATCGGAACTGAAGCGAGCCCGGATGAGTTGACTCGGCGATTCCTCGCGTTTGGCTGGAGGAAACTCCAGCGTGCGGACTTCTTTGCCGGTGTCGGCTTGCCACATTTTGAGCGACGTTTCGCCCAGGGCGTTGGTGAGCAGCCAGCGGCCATCGGGACTGAGATCGACAACTTCGTCGCCGGTTTCCGTCAAGTTACCGCCGCCGATAAAACGCATCGCCTTGCGTTCGTCTTGGCGATGTAGGGGCCGGCCCGTCGCGGCGTCCCAGACGCGCAGCGTGCCGTCCGTGTTAATGCGGATTCCCGTCGCATCGGAGGCAATGCGGCAACCATCGGCGGACCAGGCGAGGCGGCTAACCGAGCCGGTGTGTCCCTGAGCGAACGTATCGGCGTACAGCGGTTTGCCGCTGACCGCGTCCCAGCGCTGGAGTCCGGTGTTGTTGGTGAGGAGGCTCTTGCCGTCCGGCCAAAGGGCGATCCGCTCGCCCGCGCCGGCCCCCACAGGGGGCAATGTCCGCACGATTTTGCCCTGTTTCCGATCCCAGACAATCACGTTCTTGAAGGTGGAGACGAACAGCGTGCGGCCATCCGGCGAGAGCAACAGGCGGAGGACGGAGTCCCCCTTGATGTCGGGCATTTTTTCGCTTTCGATGGCCCGTCCGGTGGCGAGATCCAGCACCGGCGGCTTGGCCGACGACAACAATTTGCCATCCGGCGTGCATACCATCGAATAGGGATCGTAATGGTTGACGCGCCACAGTTCGCGGCCGCTGCCAAGATCCCAGCAGGCCAAATACTCCGGATTCGCGCCGATGACGCTGAGCAAGCGTTTGCCGTCCGGTGCGAACAGAAGGCGGCGTACCCATCCGTCCTCGCGGAAATCCGTTTGAAAAACCACTTTGTCGGTAGCTAATTCCCAAACGCGAAGACGAGATTTATTGCCCGAAGCACTGGCTGCCGCGACCGCTTTGCCATCGGGCGAAAACGCGGCCCACCAGATCGTTCCCGCTCCTTCAAAGGCCAAGGTCTGGAGCGCTTTGCCGGAGCGCGCCTCCCAAAGTTTCAGGCGGTTCTCGCCCAGATCGACTCCGGTTAGCAGCAAGCGGCCATCATTGGAAAGCACGCTATCGCCCGCGGGGTCTTCGGGCAATTGGTATTTATCGCGCAACTTGCCGGTGCCGGCGTCCCAGATGCAAACGTACTTGCCGCCGCGCACGCTGACGATGGATTTGCCGTCCGCCGTCACGGCCAGCTGAGCGCCCACGGCGCGGCGCTGAAGAGTGCCCAAACGCATGATCGCGCCCTCGGGCAACGGATCGCCGTACAAATCCGTGCGCGGAGCACGTGACATCGGCTTGTCATCCGTGGCGGCGGCAGGCGGCGCGCTTTCCGTGGCGGCTTGCGGACGAAGGGCCATCATGCCCAGTCCGCCGCCGGCGATCCCCAACAACACGACGGCGGCGCAGACGATTTTCAGCTTGTGGAGAAACATGGCTCGCAAACCTCCGTGCATCAGAATGGTCGCGGTCGGCGTCGCGCCGACGCCCCTCCGCGCCGCGTCCAGCGTGGAACGAACCAACGCGGCCGGCAGCGCCTTCGCGGACTCGGCGATCAGCAACGGTCCGGCCAACACCGCCGGCAGCATCAAACCGCGCTTCGCCAGTCGTAGCCGCAACTGGTTCCGGCCTCGCTCCAGCCGTCCCTTCACCGCGCCGGCCGAACAGCCCAACCGCTTCGCCGCCTCGTCCTGCGAGAATCCCTCCAGGCAACAGAGAATCAGCGGGGCGCGATACGTCTCCGGCAGCGCTTGTAATTCCCCATCGAGGATGGCCAGAAATTCGGCCGCGGTCAGTTCATCGAGCGGCGTCGGCGAAGGCGAGCGACGGACGTGCGTTTCGCATTCCCGGCCCCGCTGCCGCGCGCGGCGGGCGCGCAGGGCGAGGCGGAAGGCGACGCCGTGCAGCCAGCAGGACAGCGATTCAGGACGGCGGATCGTGTGCGCTTTGCGGGCAAGCATGAGGAACGCGGCCTGGAACACGTCTTCGGCGAGCTGCCGGTCGCCGAGGACGCGCCGGGACAGTCCCAGTACCATCGGCCCGTGACGCTGCACCAGTGCGGCGAAGGCCTCGCCGTCGGACGCTTCGGCGAAGCGTCGCAGCAGTTCGCGGTCGGCGCCCGCCGCGCCGCGTTGATGAGAGAGAAAAGATCGCAGGCAGCCAAACATGGCTTGCGAAGATGATCGCACGGCGGCATCCTCCTTTCGGCGAACCCTCTGTGAGTATAGAGGCACGCCGGAGGAGAACCGCACGAGACATTCGTCGCCAGCCCGCAGCGCAAGCAAGGGATTCGGTTCCCTTGCTTGCGCTGCGGGCTGGCGACGAATTAGGTAGGCTTTGCTCGCCCCAGTTCGATCGTCAGCGACTGGCCCTCCACCTTGACCATGCAGCAGTGGACATCCGGCCCGGTGAGCGATTGCGCTGACCACTCGACCGTCAGCGTCTCGGCGGCGATGTACTCGCGGTGCGCCGCGATGGCCTGACGCAGTTTCTCCGACTCCGTGCCCAGATACAGAACGATGCGGTCCTCCATCTGCAAATTCGCCTCCTTGCGCTGCTCCTGGATGTGTCGCACCACGTCGCGGGCCATGCCCTCGGCGGCCAACTCCTCGGTGATGCCCGTGTCGAGGGCCACCTGCGTTTCGCGATCGACGACGCCGGCCCAGCTGTCGGGGGCCTTCACTTGCACGATGAGATCGGCTGGTTCCAGCAAGATCGTTTCGCCGCCGCAGGCCAACTCGATGGAGTCGCCCGCCCGCACCTTCGTGGCCAAATCAACTGGGTCCGCCGCAGCGATGGCGGCGATGACGTCCTTCAGCCGTGCTCCGAACTTCGGACCCAGCGTCTTCAGGTTCGGCTTCACGTCCGGCGTCAGCAGCGGGCCCCATTCGGGATCGTGTAGTGACACCGCTTTGACATTCAGCTCCTCGCGGAGCTGATCGCCGAAACGCTGGACGGCGCGCTCGTCATCCTCGCCGGCCGGCTGCACTTTCAATTCCGCCAGCGGCTGGCGCACCTTGATTTTGACGCTGTTCCGCGCCGCCAACCCCAGCGACACCAAGTCCAGCAAGCGGTCCATGTCGGTGGAAAGATCCTTGTCGATCAGGTCCGCATCGACCTTCGGGAAGTCGCACAGATGAACGCTCTCCGGCTGGTCCGCCTTGCGCAGGTTCTGATACATCACCTCCGACAAGAACGGCATGACCGGCGCGAACAGTTTCGTTAGCGTCATCAGCACCGTGTACAGCGTCTGATACGCCGCTTGCTTGTCCGTGCCCTGCTCGCTCTTCCAGAAGCGGCGGCGGCTGCGGCGTACGTACCAGTTGCTCAGCTTGTCATCGACGAACTTCTCCGCCACCAGGCAGAAGGCCATCAGGTTATAGCTCTCGAACGCTTCGCGGGCCGTGTCGATGAGGTGCTGCAAGTCCGACAGGATCCAGCGGTCGATGTCCGGTCGCTCGGACAGCGGAACCGGCGGCGCGGACGGATCGAAGCCGTCGAGCCGAGCGTAGTTGCAGAAGAAGCCATAGACGTTCCAGAGTTTGAGAAGGAACCGGCTGCGCAACTCCTCAGCTGGCTCGGGGCCGAAGTTGATGTTCAGCGCCGGATTGTGCCTGCAATAAAGCCAGCGCGCCTCGTCCGCCCCCATCGGGGGATAGCCGGCCGAAACCACCAGCTTTGGCTTATTGTCCAGAACGATCGTTTCTTCTTTCAAAGAGCCTTCCAGCCAACCCTCGGGCAGATCCCGGTGTGCCTGGCCTTTGAGGTCGAGCTTCGGATCCCGCTCGTGGAAAAGTCTGTAGCCGGTATCAACGGCCCCGTCAAAGGGGATGGCATTCCCCTTTGATTTGTGCATGTCCTGCCCCTTCTGATCGCGCACCAGGCCGTGACCGAGCACCACCTTGAACGGCGGTCGCTGCTCCATCATCGTGCTCATGGCCAGGATCGCATAGAACCAGTTGCGGAACTGACCGGGAAACGATTCGGTGATGAAGTCGGCCGGGAACCACTTCGCCCACTCGGCGCGATCGCGGTTGTAGCACATCGTCGAGAACGGCACGATGCCGGCGTCGAGCCACGGATTGCCGACATCCGGGATGCGCGACATCAAGTTGCCCGTCTTCGGATTGCGGATCTTCACCAGGTCGATCCACGGCCGATGCGGCGTGTGGCCCTCGAACTTGTCCCAACCCTCTACGGCGCGCTCCTTCAGCTCCTCACGCGAACCGATGACCTCGAAATCGCCGGTCTGTTCATCGACCCAGATCGGCAGGGCCAAGCCCCAGAAGCGCTTCTTCGAGATCATCCAATCGCCCATGTTCGACAGCCAATCGAGTTCGCGCGCCTTGCCGTTGATCGACTCCGGCAGGAACGTCGCTTGCTCGACGACGCGCTTGATCTCGTCGCGCCACTCCATGTTGATGAACCACTCATCGACGAGGCGGAACAGTAGCTCCGTCTTGCAGCGCCAGCAGTGCGGATAGCTGTGCGGATACTTCTCCACCGCCAGCAGCACGCCCTTGTGCTGCAAATTGTCGAGGATCAAATCGGTGGTCACGTGATCGACGGCGGCCTTGCCCTCCAGCGGCCCGAAGCCGGGCAGAAAGGCACCGAATTCGTCCAGCGGCGCCACCGGCGGCAATCCCTCCGCCTTGCCGAGGTTGAAGTCCTCCTTGCCGCAGCCCGGCGCGATGTGGACGATGCCGGTGCCCTCCATCTCGCCGACGTCCTTCCAGGCGATGACGCGATGAACGTCGCGGGCCGACTTCTCCGGCGCCCACTTCTGCTGCCGAGCGATTCGGGCCGTCTCCTCCGGGTAGCCGCCGGCGTGCTGCTGCGCCGGCAGCTCGTCGAATGGCCCATCGTACGCCCAACCGATCATGTCGGCTCCCTTGACCTCGCCGACGATCTCGTAGCCGCCCTTCGATTTGAAATGCTGCTCCAGCGTGCTGAGCTTCGGCACGCCCGCCACCCATTCCTTCTTCTTCCACTGCTCTTCGAGCCGCTGGGCCGTGAACGCGCCTTTCGCGACGTAGTAGATCTGTTCCTTATGCAGCACTTTCAGATAGGTCAGCAAGGGATTGACGGCGGCGGCGACGTTGCTGCTGAGCGTCCACGGCGTCGTGGTCCAGACAAGGAGATTCTCGCCGGGCCGGCCGCGCAGCGGGAAGCGCACGAACACAGCCCGGTGCGCGACCAGCTGATAGCCTTCCGACATTTCCATCTGGCTCAGGCCGACCGAGCAGCGTGGACACCACGGCATGGCGTCGGAACCACGATAGACAAGGCCGCGATTATGGCACTTCTTGAGAAAGCTCCAGATGGTGTAGTTGTTCTCCTCCGACATCGTGAAGTAGCTGCGCCGCTGGTCCGCCGGCTTTTGCCAATCCTCGTCGCGGTCCCAGTCCATCCAGTAGCCCAGCCGGACCGACTGCTCCGTCTGCACCCGCGCGTACTTATCGACGCGCGCCTTGCACTGCTGCACGAAACGGTCGATGCTGGCGAAGGTGTCGCCGGGCACCAGGTTCTCGATGTCGCGCTTCGACTGTAATTTCAGTTCTTTTTCAACCTCGACCTCGACCCACAACCCCTGGCAGTCGAAGCCGTTTTGATAGCGCTGCCGGCAGCCGTTCATGGCGTGGTAGCGCTGAAAGGCGTCCTTGTAGGTTCGGCCCCAGGCGTGGTGAACGCCCATCGGATTGTTGGCGGTGATGGGACCGTCGAGAAACGACCAGCGCGGCCCGTTTTGGTTCTTCTTGCGCAGCTTCTCGAACGCTTCGATGCGCTGCCAGAACTCCAGGATCGAACGCTCCAGCGCCGGAAAATCGACCTGCTGCGTCTGGACTTTCTCGAACGGCATGACGGCTCCTCGCGAGGACAATGAATCTCGTTATCTTATTAGTTGACACCCCCGCTCGGCAGACGTTCGGCCTTGCCATCGGTGCCGCTGCATGGTCCCTCGTCGTCCGGTGAAAATGGTATAAGAAACGATTGAGGAAATAGGCGAACCTCCCTTTCCACTTTTCCGCAGAGGAACGCTCATGATAACCCGCCTCTGGCTCACGGTGGTGTTGGCGGAAGCCGTCTTCCTGGTGTACCTGCCTTCGCAACCCGCGCAGGCGTGCTGCCCGGCCCCGCCGTCAGGCAAGCCGGTGGTCAACGCCGATCAGACCATCCTCATGATCTGGGACGCCGCCACGAAAACGCAGCACTTCATTCGCCAGGCGTCCTTCAAAAGCGACGCCGACGATTTCGGCTTTCTGGTGCCCTCGCCGACGCAGCCGGAACTGGCGGAAGCCGGCAATGGAGGGTTCACGCACCTTCGTAAACTGACCGAGCCGGAGCACAAGAAGGTGCCGCGTCCCAGCGGCGGCATCGGTTGCGGTTGCGGCGCGGCCGGTGTGAAATCGCTGGCCCCCGGCAGCGCCCCGCCCGTTCGCGTGCTGGAAGAAAAGATGGTGGCCGGACTGCACGCTGTCGTTCTGGAAGCCGACTCGGCCACCGCGCTGGTCGATTGGCTCAAGGAGCACGGCTACGCCTTCTCGCCGGAGGTGCGCGCCTGGGCCAAGCCCTACGTCGAGAAGGGCTGGAAAATCACCGCGCTGCGGGTGGCCAAGCGCGCCGACAGCAAGGAGGCCAAGGACGTGGCGGCGACGGCGCTGCGCATGAGCTTCAAGACGGATCGGCCGCTGTTCCCCTACCGCGAGCCGGAGACGCAGAAGTCGGCGGAGGCGCTGGGGGCGCGTAATCGTCTTTTGCGTATCTATTTTATCGCCGAAGCGCGCTATCGCGGCGAATTGACGCCGGAAACGCCGTGGACGGGCCGCGTCGCCTGGGCGGGCAAGATTAGCGAGTCCGATCGCAAAACGGTTCTGGAACAGCTAAAACTGCCCGAGACGACGGGACCGGCCGAGTGGTGGCTGACGGAGTTCGAGGACGATTGGCCCTATCGCCCGGCGCCGGCCGACGTGACTTTTTCGCGCAGTCCCACGCAGGACGAGATTCGGCGTCCGCCGATTCTCGAATACGTCGCCGCGCCCTTCCCGGCGGAGGCGATGATCTACGCTCTCGCGGCCGTCGTGGTGTTGCCGCCGCTGGCGCGGCGAAGGAAACGCGGCAATACGCATCGCTAATCGCCGGCGCGTCTGCTTGATGCCTCTTCCGCACGAGACTACAATAAGGTAGACTTTGGGCGTGGCATGGCGGCGAACCATTCGCCCGGCCCCAATGTCGATCAAACCCAAGTCGGGAGTAAGCCATGAGTTACGGATACGATTATTCAGTGGCCGCACGGGCGGCGAGCAGCGATCGCGCCACTTTTATCCGCCGCACCTACGCCCATCTGGCCGGCGCGATCCTGGCCTTCATGGGCATCGAAGCGCTGTTGTTGAATGCGCTCACCAACGAGCAGCAGGATCTTATTTTTCGGCTGATGAGCGGCTACGGCTGGCTTGTCGTCATGCTCGCCTTCATGGGCGCCAGCTGGCTGGCGCAGACGTGGGCGCAGTCGGGTTCTTCCCCCGGCATGCAATACATGGGGCTGGGACTGTACGTCGTGGCTGAGGCGATCATCTTCTTGCCGCTGCTCATCCTCGCCGAGCGGTACATGCCGCGGGCGATCCCAACGGCCGGCATTCTGACCCTGGGCGTCTTTGGCGGCTTGACGCTGTCGGTCTTCGTGACCAAGAAAGATTATTCCAGCTTGCGGCCGATCCTGTGCGTCGGCAGCCTGATCGCGCTGGGCGTCATCGTCGCCGGTGTTTTGCTGGGCTTCAACCTGGGTCTGTTCTTCTCCTTCGCGATGGTGGCCCTGATGTCGGGCTACATCCTGTACTACACCTCGCAAGTGATGCTGCACTACCGCACCGATCAGCACGTGGCCGCCGCCCTGGCGCTGTTCGCCGCCGTGGCGACGCTGTTCTGGTTCATCCTCCGCATCGTCATGGCCGTCAGCAGCCGCGATTGAGCGCGGAGAACGATGCGTTCAGACAAGAAAGGCCGCCGGTCGAGGGACCGGCGGCCTTTCGCTTGCGCGAGGTCGTCTTTTCCGCTTGCCGGCTCCCATCTCCGCCGGTTACGATGCTTTCACCTACCGTTTTCTTCGCGTCGCATCGAGGAGAGGACATGTCGAGGACGCCTCCGATTTCCTGCCCCGGACCCCGCCTATCGCGGCGTGAAATCCTGCAAGTCGGCGGCGCCGGTCTGCTCGGACTCGGTCTGCCGCGCCTGCTCCGCGCCGACAAGGAGGGGCCGAACGGGACAGCGGCGACAGCGGACGCCTGTATCATCATCTTCCTCAACGGCGGGCCGAGCCATCTCGACATGTGGGACATGAAACCGGAAGCGCCGAAGGAAGTGCGCGGCGAATTCAAGCCCATCGCCACGTCGCTGCCGGGTGTGCAGTTCGGCGAACATCTGCCGAAGCTGGCTCGCCATATGCACCGCTGCACACTGGTCCGCTCGGTGCATCACAGCGTCAACAACGCCCACGCCGCCGCTGTGTACACCGGATTGACCGGCCACGATCGCGGCGAGATCGGCGGCGGCGCCAAGCCGACCGATCACCCCGCTATCGGTTCGGTGATGGGCCTGTGCCGGCCGCCGAAGCAGCCGGTCGTGCCGTATGTGTCGATGCCGTACGTCACGCAGGAAGGGGCCGGTGGCCCGCCGCAGCCGGGCTTTTTCGGCGGACTGCTCGGCCGCACGCGCGATCCGCTGTTCGTGCTGCGCAACCCCGACGCGGCGGACTTCGCCATGCCGGAGTTGGGTTTCGGGTCCGGCATGAATCCCGCTCGCCTCGATGCTCGGCGGCGGCTGCTCGACCGTATGCGCACCGGCGCCGACGATGCCGTCGCGCGCGAGATGTCCGGCTTTCAGGGCAAGGCGTTCGATCTGCTCGTCTCGCCGGCGACGCAGAAAGCGTTTCGGCTCGACCGCGAACCGTTGGCGGTGCGCGATCGCTATGGCCGCAACATCTACGGACAAAGCGTGCTGCTGGCGCGCCGGCTGATCGAATCGGGAACGCGCGTCGTCTGCATCTCATGGGCGCCGGACGCCAACGCGACGTGGGACACGCACGGCGGCAACTTCGCCAAGCTGAAGAATCCCTTGCTGCCGGAGTTCGACGCCGCCGCGTCGAGCCTGTTGACGGATCTGACGGAGCGCGGTCTGCTGGAGCGCACGGTTGTGGCGATGATGGGCGAGTTCGGTCGTTCGCCGAAGGTCAACGGCGGAGCCGGCCGCGATCACTGGAATTTCTGTTACAGTTTGATGCTGGCCGGCGGCGGTTTCAAGGGCGGCTTCGTGTATGGGGCCAGCGACAAGATCGGCGCGCGGCCGAGCCGCAGTCCCGTCGTGCCCGGCGACATCATCGCCACGCTCTACACCTGTCTGGGCATCGATCCGAATCTGGAGTTAACGGATCGCCTGGGTCGTCCTTTCGCGCTGATTCCGTGGGGCGCGCCGGTGCGCGAGTTGCTGGCGTAAGATTAAACCGTGGAACGTGTTAGGGGTCGAACGATCGGCGCGGGCAAACTGGACCAGTTCTCGTCCATGCGCGCCTTCATCATTCCCATGCTGAGGAAGAAAATGAACGTCCCGACCAGCTGGATAAGGAACGGGATGGCCACGCGTTCCCAGTTGTTGAACGTGTAATACCAGGCGTAAAACGGCACGAACATCACGAGCAAGGCGGTCACCCACCCGTCCTCGGCGGCAATCGCGGTGAACCAGATGCCGCCGCCCGTCATCAGAAGGCAACCGAATCCCATCACCGGATGCACGAAGAAAAAGACGCCGCTGACGAGCAGCGCCGGCGGCGCCATGATGAGCAGCAAAATCAGCGACGGACTGATCCAGTATTCGAGGTTGAAGCTGCCGCCGCCGGCGCGCCGCCGCCGGCGCCGTCGCGGACGCCTGGACCTGCGCGGCCGCTCGTCGCCGTGTTCGACGATCTCGAACTCGACATCTTCAACCGCGTCGTCTTCGGGAATGCTTCGGGGCAACTCGTCCGGCCGATGATCGGTGACGCCGTCGCGCGGCGGATGCGAGGCGCTTTCCGGCACGGCAACGACTTCCAGGATTTCTTCCGCTGGCTGCCTCACCTCGACGGGTTCGCGGATCGGTTCTCGCGATAGCTCGAACTCATCGGGAAGGGGAATGCGGCACCACTGCTGGCAGGCGGGACAGAGGGCCGCCTGCGTGGCCTGGGTCAGCTCAAGGATGTGCTGACAGGTCGGACAACGAAACCGCATCATTGGGGGCGACCTCCCGCCCGCTTCGCGGGAAATCCGAAATCCGAAGCACGAAATCCGAAAGAAAGCTCAAACCAGAATCCGGAAATCCAAAACAGAAGAGCGGGAGGTTTTGCATTTAGATATTTCGCTTTGAGATTTCTTTCGGATTTCGGATTTCGGATTTCGGATTTCCCGCGAAGCGATTTAGCGTTTCTTCTTGTTGGTCGGGCGGATCGAGATCAGCCCGCCGTTGGGTCCGGGCACGGCCCCCTCGACGAGCACGAGGTTGTTCTCGGCGTCGATGCGGACGATGCGCAGGTTCCGGGTGGTGACGCGCTCGGCGCCGTAGCGTCCGGCCATGCGTTTGCCGCGTTTGGGCCGGCCGCTGCCGCGATTGCTGGCGAGCGAGCCGATACTGCCGGGCGAACGATGGTGCTTCTTGACGCCGTGGCTGGCCGGCAGGCCGGCGAAGTTGTGGCGCTTCATGGCGCCGGCGGTGCCGCGGCCCTTCGAAGTGCCGGTCACATCGACGGCCGGCACATCCTTGAACACCTCGTCGGCCTTGAGCACGGTGCCGACTTGGTAATCGCCGGCCGCGTCGAGGCGAAACTCACGGATGTGGCGCTGCGGCTCGCAGTCGGCCTTGGGCGGCAGCTGCACGCCGGCCTTGGCGCGGGCCTGACGACGACGCGATTCGAGGGCGGCCGAGACGTGGCCGCGCTCGGCCCGGCTGGCTTTGCGGCGCGGCTTGTCGAGAAAGCCGAGCTGCACAGCGTCGTAACCATCGCGTTCCTGATTGCGCACAAGCAGAATGGGGCAGGGACCGACCTGCAACACCGTGACGGGCGCGATCTTGCCCGCCTCGTCGTAAACCTGCGTCATGCCGACTTTCAAACCGAGCAAACCAATGGCCATCATTTCACCTTTTCCTGGAAGCAACTGTCTGGCCCGGGAGTCGTCCCGGTGAGCATCATTGCCGGGGGTGCGAATCCCCCTGATCGAGTCTGAAAGTATCATTATGCAAGGTGCGCGGAGCATGTCAACGCTTCGCCGCCATGCACCTTTGTCGGCGCTACAGACTGGTTTCCCCGCGGATCATCCCGTAACCTGTTTGACAGAGCGCCCCCACCCGCCAGCGAGGAATCCATGAACCAACTCACTTACGCCGACTTCGCCAAGATGATCGATCACTCCCTGTTGCAGCCGACGCTGACCGACCACGATCTGGAGCAGGGCTGTGCGCTGGCCCGCGAATACGATGTGGCATCGGTGTGCATCAAGCCCTACGCCATCAAGCGCGCCGCCGAACTGCTGCGCGGCTCCACGGTCGCCGTCGGGACGACCATCGGTTTTCCGCACGGTGGACACTTGACGGCGATCAAGGTAGCCGAGGCGCGGGCGGCGATGGCCGACGGCGCGCGCGAACTGGACATGGTCGTCAACATCGGCAAGGTACTGGGCCGCGATTGGGCGTTCGTGGCCGAGGACGTGCAGGCCGTGGTCGAGGTGGCCCATCGCGGCGGGTCCATCGTGAAGGTCATCTTCGAGAACTGTTTCCTGAGCGACGAGCACAAGGAACATCTGTGCCGCATCTGCGGCGAAGTGAATGCGGATTTCGTCAAGACCTCGACCGGCTACGGCGACAGCGGCGCGACTGACGCGGACCTGCGTTTGATGCGCCGCTGTTCGTCGCTGCGCGTGCAGGTCAAGGCGGCCGGCGGCGTGCGCACTTTCGAGCGCCTGCGGGCCGTGCGCGAGATCGGCGTCACGCGCGTCGGCGCCACGGCGACGAAAGTCATCCTCGACGAGTGCAAGAAATGGCTACAAGCGAACGGTTAACCGGGAGAGATACATGCGAACCTCCGTCGCGCGGATGGGAGTGCTGATGGCTGGTCTGCTCGCGGGCGCCGGCGTGAGCCGGGCCGAGGATTGGCCCGGATGGCGCGGACCGACCGGCCAGGGCGTCAGCAAGGAGAAGGGATTGCCGCTGAAGTGGGGCGGCAAGGAGCGAACGAATGTCCGCTGGCAGGCGCTGCTGCCGGGACAGAACGATAAGGCGAAGCAGGACCAGAACCAGTCCAGCCCCATCGTCAGCCGCGGCCGCGTCTTCCTCACGGCGAGCTATTGGCCGGCCGGGGTCGATCCGAAGCAATTCCCCGAGCATCACATCGTTTGCTTCCGCGCTCGCGACGGCGAGCAACTGTGGGACACGCGCATCGAACATGGGCCGTGGTCGCGCGCCGAGGATCTGCGCGGCGGTTACACCGCGCCGACGCCGGCCAGCGACGGCGAGTGCGTCTACGTCCTTTTCGGCTCGTCCGTGTTGGCCGCGCTCGATTTCAAGGGCAAACAGATCTGGCGCAAGGAGATCGTGCCCTACAAGTTCGACGTGGCCATCGGCGCCAGTCCGGTGCTGTACAAGGACACCGTTCTCGTGCAATGCGATGCGGTCGATAAGTCTTCGCGCCTTCTGGCCTTCGACGCCAAGACGGGCGAAGTGAAGTGGGAGAAGAAGCGGCCGAACGTCAATTTCGCTCACAGCACGCCGGTGCTGGCCGAGGTGAAGGGGCGGACGCAATTGCTGATGGCCGCCTCCAACGCGATTCAAGGCGTCGATCCGAACAGCGGCGACGTGCTGTGGTCGTGCGCGGCGCACGGCGACACCGTATCGCCGGTGCAGGGCGGCGGCTTGATTTATCTCGACAGCGGCCGCGGCGGCGGGGCCGTGGCCGTCGATCCCACCGGCAGCGGCGACGTGACGCGCACGCATCGCAAATGGCAGCTCAAGAACGTGCCGGAGGGGTTCTCGTCGCCGGTGGTCGTCGGCGATTATCTGTATCGGCTGTGCAACCCGGAGACACTGCGCTGTTGGAAGATGGAAAGCGGCGAGGAGGTTTTCAAGGAACGTCTGACCGGCGTGTCCACGGCGTCGAGTCCGTTCACGACGCCGGAGGGGCGAATTTATCTCGCCGGCGGCGGCAAGAGCTATGTGCTGAAGGCGGGTCCGAAGCCGGAAGTGTTGGCGGTGAACGATCTGGGCGACGGCGGGCAGGCGTCGCCGGCCGTGGCCGACGGCTGTATCTTCCTCAAGGGCCGCAAACATCTGTACTGCATTGGCGACAAATAAGGCGCTTAAAGGGGGCATATCTATGCGTACTCGGACGATGCAGCAGGGTGCAAGAGTGTGGGCGATGACGGCGGTCCTGTTCGCCTCGGCGGCCGGAGCGGCGGAATGGCGGCCGATCACCAAGGAATTGCTGCAAACGACGAAGCCCGGCTACGGCGGTCTGTCCGGCGTGGCAGTCGATCACCGCACCGGATACCTGTACGTCGATGTCAGCGACCGCGGAATCTACCGCTCGACCGACCAGGGCGGCTCCTGGAAGCGCCTCGGCGCCGAGTTTAAGGGGCGAACGGAATGGCCCGGTTGCCTGATGATCGATCCGGTCGGCGACGGCAAACGCATGCTGATCGCCACCGTTTACGGAGCGCCCGTGGCGCGCGGCACGATCGACGGCGACTGGAAATTCGCCGACAAGAAATCGGCCCATGTGGACTGGTGCGCCGTCGATTGGAGCGATCCGAAGATGCGGTTTTTGCTCGCGCTGAAGCACGAATCGGGCGGCATGTTGATCGTCTCGCGCGACGGCGGCGACACCTTCGCCGAGATCGGTAAGGGCCACGGACCCGCCTGGATCTTCGATGGCGATACGGCGGTCGTCGCCCAGATGAAAACGAAGGAGCATCCGAAGCCGGCCCTGCTGCGGACCACCGACGGCGGCAAAACGTTCCAGCCCTGCGGCGAGTACACTGCGCACGCCCTGCCGCGCTGGCACGACGGCAAACTCTACTGGCTCGTCGAGGGAGCGCTGCTGACCACCGCCGACAAGGGCGAGCACTGGACGAAGGTCAGCGATCTCAAGGATGGTCGCTTCGGTCCCATCTTCGGCGCGGACGCCAAACATCTGTTCGTGCTGACCGGCGGCGGCATTGTCGAGAGCCGCGACGGGGGCGCGAGCTGGTCGAAACCGATCGAATTGCCCAAGGAGCTGAAAGGCGTCTCGGCGCTGACGTGGATGGAGCACGATCCGAAAAACGACGTGCTGTACGTCATGAAGATGAGTTCGGAGTTGTACAAGTTGTCGCGGAAGTGAGAACAGCGGGCGGAGGAAGGCTCTCCTCCGCCCGCTGTTGGTATCAATACTCCTGGAAGCATTCGCGCTGCGTGTCGGAGCAAAGGGTCAGCGACACGCCGTCGCCGTCGGGGCCTTGGCCCTTGGCGGTGCGGATGCACCAAAATTCGCTGTTGCCTTCGTGATAATCCGGAGCGTCGGCGAAGCCCTCGCCGTAAACGACCATCGCCTTGCAGCACAGGTTCTGGCAGCGCGGGCGATAGGGGGATGCGTCGGACATGATGGTTCCTCGCAGGGCCGCTTGTGACTTCAAGATTGTTGCGACTAGCCCGGAGCGCCAGCGACGGGTGGAAGCGCCCGTCGCTGGCGCTCCGGGCTAGTCGGTCAGTGATGACAATCGCTCACACTTCCCAGTATTTTTTGTGTCCGGCCGCCGTCAGCAGGGCGCGCTTGACGGCGACGGCCACCAGTTTGACCTTGTAGGCGTTCTGCGCCAGCGGCTTGGCTCCCTCGGCGGCGGCTTCGCCAGCGGCGGCCGCCGTCGCCTCGGTCACTTCCTTGCCCTCCAGCGCCTTGGCTGCCGCCGCGGCGACGTGCGGCGTCGGCGCGACGTGGCCCAGCACGATGCGCACATCCGTCGCTTTCTTGTCCTCGTACTTGAACGCGACAGCGGCCTGCACCAGCGGCCAATCGTAGGACTGCTTGTGCCGCACCTCGTAGCTGGCGTTGGAAGGTTGCCGGGGCGCATCGATCGTGACCGATAGCACCATCTCATTCGGCGCCAGCACATGCTCACGCTCCGTCGCCAAGCTCGGAGCGTGGTAGAACTCGGCCAGCTTGATCGTGCGCTTGCCCTTCGGCCCCAGCACCTCGGCCGTCGCTCCCAGGGCGATGAGCGCCGGCGCCAGCGTCGAGGGATTGACGATGACGCACTTGTGTCCCTGGGTGAAGATGGCGTGATAGCGGTTCTCGCCGTCGATGGCGAAGCACTTGTCGCCGCCCTTGAGCAGACAGTGGACATGCTCATCGCGGAAATACCAGCAGCGGTTGCGCTGGCACAGGTTGCCGCCGAGGGTGCCCATGTTGCGGATCTGCGGCCCGCCGATGTCGCCGGCCGCCGTCGTCAGGGCCGGGCAAAATCTCTTCAGATCGCTCGCTGCGGCGATCTCGGCCAAGGTAGCGCCCGCACCGATGATGAAAATGGGGGGCAGCTTTTCCAAGACCGTGATCCCCCGTTTGGCCACGTCGCGCAGGCTGACGATCTTGTCCGGTTGGGCGACGTACTCCTTCTGCAAATCGAGCAGATCGGTGCCGCCGGCCAGCAACTCAGTCGTGCCCCAAGTCTTATCGAGCAAGCCGACCGCCTCTTCGACTGTGGCCGGCCGGTAATATTTGAAGTTCTTCATCTAACCCTTCCCTCCTTTCGCCGCCAGCGCGGCCAGCACTCGTTCCGGCGTGAAGGGCGTGTGCGGCACGCGCACGCCGATGGCGTTGAAAATGGCGTTGCCGATGGCCGCGTGCGTCGAAATGGTCGGCGGCTCGCCGATGCCGATGACGCCGCGCTCCGGCATGTCGTGCAGATGCACGAGGATCTTCGGCATGTCCTCGATGCCGCCGAGTTTGTAAAACTCCATGTCCGGGTTGACCTGCCGGCCGGTCTCGCGGTCCATGATGCGCTCCTCGAAGAGAGCGTAATTCAGTCCCATGATGACGCCGCCGGCCACCTGCGATTGACAGGTCAACGGACTGACAACCAGGCCGCAGTCCTGCACGGCCACGATCTGCGTGCAGCGAACGACGCCGGTTTCGGTATCGACCAGCACCTCGGCGATCTGCACGCCGCCGACGCCGGAGCTGGAAACGTCCTTGTTCTCCGGCTTGGTCGATTCCGCCGAGGTCCAGAAGCCGTCGCCCTTGGCCTGTTCCATGCCCAGCGCGGCACACGCCTTCTTCCACTCCCAACTTTTGCCGCCGGCCTTATCGACCACCTTGCCCGGCTCGATGGCGAGGTCTTCCGCTTTGACGTTCAGCTTCGGCGCGATCTTGGCGAAGAAGTCGTCGCGCACCGCCGTGGCCGCCCGCAGCGTGGCCGGCGCCTGCGACGGAATCGTCGTGCTGCCGCCGGAACCGCTCGATTGGCCGTTGGGACTCTCGCCGAACTGCAAGGTGATCTGGCCCGGCTCCAGGCCGAGTATCTCGGCCGTTACCAGGGCCGTCACCGTACGCTGGCCGGTGCCGAGATCCTGCGTGGACGTGCGGGCCGTCACCGAGCCGTCGGAGGCGATGGTGATGGTGCATTCGTTGCGTTGCGGGGCGGCCTGTCCGCCCCAGGTATGCAGGGCCATGCCGATGCCATGCTTGATGATGCCGTTCGTCTTGCCCGGCGGGTGCCATTTGTCTTTCCACTTCGCCAATTCGGCGGCGATCTCGATTTCGCGTGTGTAGATGGTATTTTTGAGGGCGTCCAGCGAGTGCGGGGCCGTCTCGACTTTCTTGGGATCGTTCTGCGGCAGGTTCTTCAGCCGCAGTTGCAGCGGGTCCATGTCGAGCTTGGCCGCCAGGTCGTCGAGGACGAACTCGGTGAGCGCGCAGTTCTGCGGATGGTTGGGGGCCCGCATGGCACGCGTCATCTGCGTGTTGGTGCGGACGCGCGTGTGCTTGCGCTTGTAGGCAAACGGATAAACGTAGGGCAAGGCGTTGAACGTCACCGTGTCGCTGCCGCCGACGCCGGGCGTGCCGTGGCAATCGACTTCGTAGAACGTGACCTTGCCGTCCTGGGTGGCGCCGATTTTGACCTTGCCGTAGGCCGACGGCCGGGTGCCGCCGCAGGTGATCTCGCTCTCGCGATCGAGCATCAGCTTGACCGGCTTGCCGGTCTTGCGGGCCAGCTCGGCGGCCACGTTGCCCTGGATGTCGGGACCGAACTTGCTGCCGAACCCGCCGCCCATGTAGTGCGTGATGCACTTGACCTTGCTGGCGGGCAGGTCGATCTTGTATTTGCCCGCGAAATACATGGCGAGCTGGGCGGCCGTGCCGGTGACGGCCTGCGTCGAGGCCCACACGGTCAGCCCACCGTCCTGGTCCCACTCGGCCACCAGGCCGTGCGATTCCAGGCACTGATGGCAAATGGTCGGGACGCCGTAGCTGCCTTCAGCGGTGACGGCGGCGTCGGCCACGCCCTTCTCGAAGCCCTCCGATTTCCCCTCCTTGGCCGCCAGCACGTTGTCGCGCTTGCCGCCGGCCGGCGGGGCGGTCTTGCGATCGTCCTTCAAGGCGTCCTCTTCCTTGACGGTGTGCGGCTGGGGATCGTACTTGATATTGACGGCGCGGACGGCGTCGCGGGCGTGCTCCTCGGTATCGGCGGCGAGGGCGAGGATTTCATCGCCGGCGTAGTACAGCTCGTCGCCTTCCTTCTTGATGACGTAAACAGCCTTGACGCCGGGCATCTTCTCGGCGGCGGCGGTGTCGAGGCTCTTGATTTTCGCGTGGGCGTGGGGACTGCGCAGCATGACGGCGTGCAGCATTCCGGGTCGGTTGATGTCGTAGCTGTATTTCGCCTTGCCGGTGGCCTTGGCGGGACCGTCGAGGCGTTGGACTTTGGTGCCGATCAGTCGGCGTTTTTTCGGCCAGGATGTCGCCATGACTCAACCTCCCTTCTGCTGGTTTTTGCACAGGTCGAGGATGGCGTCGCGCATCTGCTGGTAGGTGCCGCAGCGGCAGATGTTGCCCGACAGCGCTTCCTCGATCTCGGCCGGCGTCGCCTTGGGATTTTTGTCGAAGGCGGCGCGCATGGCCACGACGAAACCGGGCGTGCAGAAGCCGCACTGCTGGGCGTCGTGCTTCACGAAGGCGGCCGGCACCGCGTCGAGCTTGCCGCCGTCGATCAGGCTCTCGGCGGTCTTGATCTTCTTGCCGCGCGCCTCCAGCGCCAGCATGGTGCAGGAATAGATGGGTTTGCCGTCCAGCATCACGGTGCAGGCGCCGCAGGTGCCGCGATCGCAGACGCGCTTGCAGCCGGTCACGTCGAGGTAATCGCGCAGGGTGTCGAGCAGCGTGACGCGCGGCTCGACGTTGGTGGTCATCTGCTCGCCGTTGACGTCGAGGGTGAGCTTGACCGGACCCGGCCCGATGGCCGTGGTGGTGCTTTTGGCGGGGGCGGCGTCGGCGACGGGGGCCAACGGCGCCTCGGCGAGGGCGGTGGCGGCGGCGGCCGCGCCGGTGCCTCGCAGGAAGTCGCGCCGGGACAGGCCCGGTCCGTTCTTGTTGTGTTCCTGTTTGTCGCTCATCAGTCGGGGCCCTCCCCTTTGCATGGCAAGATGAAAACAGTCCGTGGATCGCACGGGCGATGGAGATGCGAGGATTCTAAGGGCGGAACGAGACGGGAACAAGCAATTTGTATGGATTTTCCGCCGGATGGATCATTCATCCGGCGTGTCGGCCTTTTGCAGCAGGCGCGGCTCGACCCAGACGGCGTGGTCGCCGTTGCTGCCGTTGACGCAGTGGACGCGCAGCTCCAGTACCTCCACGCCGGACACATCCACACTGCACTTTTGGGAGTGCCCGTGATTGTGGGCGATCCAACCCGATTGCCACAGCGGCTTGCCGTCTCCCAGGACCGTGAAGATTGCCGGCGACCAACACCAGTTGCTCGTTTCATTGATGGCGACTATCGCTCGGAACAGGGCGGCCTGCTTGCCGAGGCGATAGCGGACCGAAGCGAAGCCGGGCGCCCACGGCGGATGCATGCTCAGCCCTTTCGGCGAAAGGGTACCGTCCACTCGGATAGGTTTGCCGTCGCCGTTTCGACCATTCTTGCTGAACGGCCAAGGACCGGCCTGCGCGCCGAATTCCTCCAGGTCGGAGAGGTAGACGCGCGGTTTCCGCGCGAACAGTTCGCGCACCGGCGGTAGCGCCACGTCCGGCGCCGGAGGGAGGGGCGATGCGTCTTTCTGCGGTTGGGCCGGTGCGCCTCCCTGTGGTTGAGCTTGCCCAGCCTGAAAAGGCGGGTTCGGAGTTGCTCCCGGCCCGCTCCCGGAGCCGATCGACAGGGCGACCGCGAGCACGCCGCCCACGAGCAACAGCAGAGCGGCCACGCCGTCCAGCGCCAGCAGGCCCGCCAGCCGCGCACCCACCGGCCATTGCCGCGCCTGGACCAGGGCGACGCCGACCGCGCAGAGGACGGCCGCCGCCAGTCCCGCCAGCAGACCCCAGACGCAGCCGCCCAGCGCCAACAGCAGCAAGCCCCAGGGCAAAGCCGCGAACGGCCACAGATAGCCGGGAACGTCGTGGCTCGTCCGATGAATCCGCACTTCGCTCCGGGGCGGCGGCTCCTCCTCTTCGGGAGGCAGATCCGGCGGCCGGCGCGCCGGCGAGGGGGCCGACTGGAGGGCCGTTTCCAGCGGAGGGCCGGCCTGGGCGGCGAAAACGTGCTGACACTGAAGGCAGCGCAGGCGCTTGTCCAGCAAATCCGGGGGGATCTGGAACGACCGCCCACATTTCGGACAGGCAACGCTGGTTTGCATGCCCACTCACTCCCTTTGCTCCCTGATCGCGGCGGCGCGCGTGCCGCCGAACTGGACCAGCCATCGCCGAGCGATCTCTTCTTGCAGCGTCAGGATGCCCCCCAAGCTCTTGAAGTGCAGGTGCCGGGCCCGCTCGATCACCTCGCCCAACTGACCGCACAGCTTCTGAATTTTCTTGCCGGAGATGGATTGGCCGGACTCACCCAGGCGACCCACGAGCGGCCGGTCCCAGAGGAGGGAACCGAGCCGAGCACCGTCCTTAAGGTGCGGCAATGGCGGCAACCGCAGCTCGTCCGCCGCTTCTAAGGTGGCGTGGAGCATGTCGCGCACGCGACGAAACGACTGTTTCAGTTCGTAGAACGTCTCCGCCGGCAGTACCCCTTCTCCCTGCTCGGAGAGAAAGGCCAGCGCCGATTCCATCAAGTTTTGCCCGCCCAACAGGTTCCCCAGCAGCCGCTGCAACTCCAGATGGAATGTGTAACGCTGCCGCAGTGCCGCCGGCGCCGTCCCGCCCAGCTGCCGGCTCATCTGAAAGTGGACCAGAAAAACCTCGCAGTCGTCCTCCGCCAGCACACGCTGGTCCTTCGTCAGCTGATCATCGAGGAACTTCAGCAAGTCCTTGATCTCGCCAGGCCGATAACGCCGGCCGCGAAACTCCAGCGGTTCTTTCTTGCCCTGGGCGCGCTCGCGGCGGTAGGTCAGGAGGCGGTTCCTCTCTTCCAGGTGTCGCCGATGGGCGGCGGCCCGTTCCGCCAGCTTCTCGCCGTAGAGGGCCGCGTGCCGCTGCCGCAGCGCCGGCGGCGGCGGAATGTTGTGACCGCCGACGGCGACCAGATCGTTCAGATCTCCCGGCTCGATGAAGCGATCGTCGTACAGGCCGTGATAGCGCGGATCGTACGTCACCGCCCGGCGTTCCTCGTTGAGGAAGGCCTGGATCGCTTCCGTTTCTTCCAGGACCGTGTCGCGGGGAATCTTCAAGTAGAAGCGATAGAAACGCCAGGTAACTCGTTCGCGCGATTCGGTGGCGTCCTCGAATAGCAGCCAGGCGGGCCGATCGTCCAGAGGACATGGGACGTAGCGCCGCTTGGCGTTCTGTTCGCGGTCGTAATTGGATGGGTGGTCGGCCCACATCCGTGGCGGTCCGTCTTCCGGGTCGAACACTTCCGGCGCCAGCAGCGGATCGGCGGTCAAGGGCGGCGGCTCACCCAGGCGCGGATCCTGACGCTGCCGGCGCAGATGCTCGATGGCGTCGCGCTGATGGACGAAGAGGTCGCGGCTGTAGTGGTCGTGGTCGGCCGCCAATTTGAGATCGACCGCCGCCGCCTCCAGCGCCTCGTTGGCGAAGTCCATTCGCGCCAGCGCTCGGACGATCGGCTCGCTGCCGCTGGCACGAACGGCCATCAAGTCGGCGTGAAACTCCATTTGCCGCGACAGCGACTTGTCGAGGAAATTGATGCCGTAAAACAGGCCCGTCAGGGCATAGCGCAGCCCGGCGATGACGCCCCAACAGATGTTGCCGAACAGGCGAGCGGCGTTGGGCTGGGCGCGGAGATGGAGCAGTACGTTGTCGAGCCAATCGCGGCCGGCCACCACATCGAGCAGGACGCGGTTGACGGTGTAGACGTAGGTGCCCAGTTTCATGCTGCTCTGCGCGAAGTGGCCGAACTCGTGGGCCAACACCGCCTTGAACTCGCTCAAGGTCAGCACGTTGACCAGGCCGAGTCCCAGGAGCAGGTTCTTGGGAGTGGGACGCAGCAGGCCCAGCAGCGAACGTTCGTAGAAGGCCATCGCGTTCACCTCCGGGCTGAGGAAGACTCGATGGGGCGCGGGCGCTCCCACTTCGTCGCATAGCCGGCGGATAAAGGCGAACAGCAGCGGATGGTCCGTCTCAAGGATCTCCACTTGTGCGGATTTGCCCTCGCGCTCCGACTTGAAGAACCCCTTGAGCAGATACAGGAAGACGATCAAAGCGACAAAGGCGACCGGCAATCCGAAACAAAGGCCGAGCCATCGCAGCGACCAGAAAATCAGACAGCCGGAGCCGATCAGCAACCCCAGATACAGGCCGAAGAACAGCGTCAGAGTGACGAGCAGCAGCACGACGCCGCGCCGGTAGCTGGGGCTGGGCGTCGTCAGATCGGCGGGCACGTCGCGCGGACCCGGCGGATAGAAGGCATCGAGTCCGTTCGCCGCCACGGGAGATGGATGCGGCGCGGCCGGTTCGACCGGCGAGAGGGTCTGCACCGTCTTGGTGGCAAACACGCCGCCGCAGGCGGGACAGCCGCACAAGTCATCCTCGACGGCGTTCGTGTTCGGCAGGAAGGTCGCACAGTGCGGGCAACGCAGCCACGCCATGATAAAGACCTCGGTCGAGCGAAGGATAAACCATCGTATCGACCCGGCTTCCCGCGTCGCAACGGAAAACTTGGGGGAGCGTGCCTTCAAAAATTGTCTGAGAAACGAAAGGGAATAGCGCTCTGTTACGGCGTTCTTGCCTTCACGTCCCAGACCAGCGCCGTGCCGTCCGCGCTGCCCGAAATCAGCGTTCGGCCGTCCGCCGAGAATGCCAGGGAAGTGATGACGCCCCGGTGCCCCGCCAAGCGTGCCAGTTGCTTGCCGTTGCCCGCGTCCCACAGATACACGGCATAGTCGTGATGGCCTCCGGTCGCCATTCGCTTGCCGTCCGGCGAGAAGGCGACGATGGGTTCTTGCCGGCAAAGCTGGAACAATTCTTTCCCCGTCGTCACGTCATACAGACGCAGCAGTCCCGCGTCGGGCGGATCGAACATGGCCCAGCGCTCGCGGTGAAACCCGCTCATCACGGCCAGGGTCTTGCCGGAAGGAGAAAAAGCGAGACTGGCCGCCGGCGAAGGTTTGGCTTTGGGATCGAGCGCGATGCCGAAGTCTTGAGGGACCGGCGCGGGAAGGATGGATTCCTCAAACGGGTTGGCCCGGCGTTTGGGCTTCCACGCTGGCCCCTTCAACGGCTCGCCAGTGGCCGTCTCCCATAGGCGGACATTATCCAGAGACGCGGCGGCGGCGAGCGTCTTACCGTTGGGCGAAAAGGCGAGTCGAGAAAATCCATCCACCTTTCCGCG
The DNA here is from genome assembly GCA_036557825.1 of Gemmataceae bacterium. Classification (GTDB taxonomy): domain Bacteria; phylum Planctomycetota; class Planctomycetia; order Gemmatales; family Gemmataceae; genus JAJPHU01. The sequence continues at coordinate 23,264 of DATBGU010000313.1, read as the reverse complement.
CAGCGGACGCAGCTCCTTGCCGGCAACCATGTCCCAGAGGTGGAGAACTTTCTCCTTGTCGCCCGACAGGGCGGCGAGACGTTTGCCGTCCGCGGAGAGGGCCATCGCCCCAATGCGGCTGCGCGCTTCGCCGCATTCTTGGATGATCTCGCCGGAAGCCAGATCGACCAGGACTAGTTTGTCATCCCAGCGCGGCATGGCGGAAACGCGGCCGTCGGCGGAGAGGGCGAGGAACTTTTGCCAGGGGGCCGTCCGGATCTTTCGCAGGTGTTTGCCGGTGGCGGCGTCCCATTCGCGGATGGTCTCATCGAACGGGCCTCCCACCGTGCGGATGATCTTGCGGTCGGCGGACGGAACCGCATACTGAATCGAGCCGTAGTGCCGGTCCAGCTTCACCACTTCTATTTGCGTGGCCACGTCCCAGACACGCAATGACCCAAAGACGGGTTCCGCCCAGAGCCGACCATCCGGCGAAAGGGCGATGGCTCTCGACCCGCCGAGGTGCTGAGCTGGCTTGCCGGCCGCGGGGGCTTTCTCGCGCCGTGTTTTCTTGCCGGTCGCCAGATCGAACGACCACTCGCCCGTCCGCACGGTTTTGCCGTCCGCGGAGAACGCGACATCCATCGAGAAAGTCTCTTCCTTCAAGCGAAGCCGTTCCTTGCCCGTGGCCCTCTCGATCAAGCGGATGGTCTTGTCGCCGATCGCCACGGCGAGAGTTTTTCCATCCGGCGAAAAGGCGATGCCGTAAAATTTGGGGTCGGGATCGTTCGGAGCGCGCGGTTCGGCCTTCACGTCCCAGCACCAGAGTTGCTTGCCCGTGGATGCGTTCCAAAGGCACAACTCGCCGAATTCACGACTCGCCGCCAGACATTTGCCATCCGGCGAAAAAGCCAGGTAGCCGGCGACGCCGGGGAACTGGTGGACCTCCTTCCCGGTAGCCGTATCCCAGAGACGAATAACCTCCGGATTGTGCCCATAATGTCCCGAGGAGGCCAGCAGCTTGCCGTCCGGCGAGAAAGCCGCCGACCGCACCGGGCCGCCCTGACACAAGCGCACGCTTCCCAGACGGACGACCGCGCCCGGCGGCAGCGGATCGCCCTGCACATCGACGCGCTTGGGTTCCGATTTGCTCTCCTCCCCTTTCGACGAGGGAGCCGATGCCGAGTCGTTCATTTGGCTCACCAACGCGCCGGTTCCCGCCGCGAGAACGGTCGCGGCCAGCAACAGCGCCACAATGGCCTTGCCCTTGAGCAACCCTGTCCCGCGCAAGGCCGCTTGCGCGAGGTCCGCCACAACTCCGGTGGGTGTCTGTCCCGCCGCGAAGCACAGGGCCGCATCCAGCGTGGCCTTTCGCAACGACGCCGAAAGCGCCGCGCTGGCCTCCTCGGCCAAGCCGGCGCTCAGTGCGGCGGCCGACAGCGCCAGACCGCGCCGGGCGAGTCGGCCGCGAAGGATGTCCCGCGCTCGCGCCAGCCGGCCGGAAACGGTGCCCTTGGTCCAACCCAGCAGCGCGGCCGCCTCCTCCTGCGTCTTGCCCTCCAGATAGCACAGCAGGATCGGCGCGCGATATTTCTCCGGCAAGCGGTTGAGTTCCTCGTCGAGCACCGGGCGCAAATCGCGCCAGAGCAAATCGTCGGTTGCCTGGATTGCCGGCATCTTCGCGGCCCTCCGTTCGCGCTCGCGCCGCCGCGCAGCGTCGGCCCTGGCGCGCAGGGCGATGTGATACGCCACCGTGTACAAGAAGCCGGCCACGCTGCCGCGCCGGTCCAGTGCGGCGGCGCGCCGGGCCAGGACGAGGAACGCCGCCTGGAAAGCGTCCTCGGCGTCGTGCGCGTCGCCCAGCACGCGGCGACAGACGCCCAGCACCAGTGGTCCATGCCGCCGCAACAGCGCGTCGAACGCGGCTTCGTCGCGGTGGTCCGCGAAACGCCGCAACAGAGGGCCGTCCGTGGATTCGTCGCCGGGGGATGCGCCGGCCAGTCGCCGGATCTGTCGCAGGACGGTTCCGAGTTGTCCATTCGCCATGACTCGATCTCTCCGCAAGAAGTACCGCCTTCACCGGGAAAGCAGGCGCGGCGCGGGGGAGCGAATACACTTTTTTATCCGAATCTCCACGAGAGCGCGACCCGCGCCAGCGCGTCCCAACTCTTCAGAGGCACTAACGAAATGCGCGACTAGCCGGGAGCGCCAGCGACGGGCTGCCCATCGCTGGCGCTCCGGGCTAGTCGGCGAAAAGTTAGAGCCTCTCACGCATCCCACGCATTCCGTTTGATGAGAAGTAGCGGAAAACACTGGCGAAGCGCCAACGCGCCGATTATAACTCTCCTGACCTGGAACCGACGTGCTTTGTCCCGTCTGATCGTGAAGCAGCCTGAACCCCTTGCGCGGATCGGAACCGCGCGAATGCAAAAAACGCACGCGCTCGTTTCGGAGCCTATAGCGGCAACGCGGAAGCCATTTCCCTTTTAGGCTCCGAACGACAAATCCTTGAGTCGAGGCGATCGTCATGACTTCTTCCCGCAAAATCGCTGGACCGAAACACGCTCCGCGCCAAAAACCCAACACCAATTCCCCGCAGCCTGCGAGACGACTTCCGCAGCTGCTCATTCTGGCGTCGCTCGCCGCGCTGGCGTTCTTGGCGGCCTACGGTCTGACGAAGTTCGCCGCCAATGTGAACCGCGAAGAGACTCCCATCCACCCACCTACATATGTCTCACCACATAGTCCGACGAAGTTTGTCGCCAACGTGAACCGCGAAGAGGAGCCGCCGGGAATGCGCTGGATACCCGGCGGCGAGTTCACGATGGGCAGCGACGCTCCCTACGCCTCTCGCGCCGAGGGGCCCGCCCATCGCGTCCGCGTCGATGGCTTCTGGATGGACGAAACCGTCGTCACCAACGCGCAGTTCCGCGCCTTCGTGGAAGCAACCGGCTATGTCACCACGGCGGAGAAGACGCCGAGCGTGGACGAGATCATGCGCTACGCGCCGCGGGGAGCGACGCCGCCGAAACCCGAGGACCTGGTCCCGTTCTCCGTGGTGTTCAAGCCGCCGGACCACCCCGTTCCTCTGGACGAGTATTGGCAGTGGCAGAAACCGACACCCGGCGCCGACTGGCGCCACCCCGAAGGGCCCGGCAGCTCCATCGACGGCAAGGACGATCACCCCGTCATCCACGTCTCCTGGTTCGACGCGACGGCCTACGCCAAGTGGGCGGGCAAACGCCTGCCGACCGAGGCCGAGTGGGAGTATGCCGCTCGCGGCGGATTGGCGGGCAAGAAGTATGTCTGGGGCGACGAGCCGTTCTCGGAGGAGCATCCGCAGTGCAACAACTTCCAGGGCCACTTCCCGGACGCGAACACGGGCAAGGACGGCTACCTGCGCACCTCGCCCGTCAAGGCGTTCCCGCCCAACGGGTATGGCTTGTACGACATGGCCGGTAACGTCTGGCAGTGGTGCGCTGACTGGTGGCTGCCCGACGCCTACGCCCGGACAGCCGGGCAGGGCACCCTCGTGAACCCGACCGGGCCGAAGGCGAGTTTCGATCCGCGCGTGCGGCCGCCCGAACGCGTGCATCGCGGAGGTTCGTTCCTCTGCTGCGTCGGCTACTGCTTCAACTACCGGCCCAGCGCCCGGATAGGCTGCACCCCGGACACCGGCATGTCGCACGTCGGGTTTCGCTGTGTGAAGCACAAAACCCGGTGATCGACGCCGGCAACGACATCGGCTGCGGAGAAGAGGCGTCCGTCGATCGAATGGAACGACGAGTTTGGAGAGTTTTTTTGGAGGCGATATGTTTAGACGAACACCTTGGACGGCGATCGTGATGCTGGCGGTCGGAGCTTTGCTCGGCTACGCGGCGGCGTCCGGCAAGATCATCAACCCCTTGGCGCAGTCTCGCGTCACGGCGGGAACGGAAGAGCAGGCCGCCCAGACACCGGGCGATCCTAGTAACGCGGAAACTCCTCGGACGGCCTGTTGTTGTGACGGCGTGGACAAAGGGCAGTTGGTGGCGCTGGCCAACCGCAACGCCGCCGTCGCCGCGCGCGCCGAAGGGAACGGCAAGAAACCGAACATCCTGGTCATCTTCGGCGACGACATCGGCCAGTCGAACATCAGCGCCTACACGCACGGCTTGATGGGCTATCACACGCCGAACATCGACCGCATCGCCAAGGAAGGCATGATCTTCACCGATTACTATGCGGAGCAAAGCTGCACCGCTGGCCGGTCGTCGTTCATCACCGGCCAATGTACCTTCCGCACCGGACTCTCGAAGGTCGGCATCCCGGCCTCCCCGATTGGCCTGCAAGCGCGCGACGTGACGATCGCCCAACTGCTCAAGCCGCTCGGCTACGCCACCGGCCAGTTCGGCAAGAACCACCTCGGCGACAAGAACGAGTACCTGCCGACCGTCCACGGCTTCGACGAGTTCTTCGGGAATTTGTACCACCTCAACGCCGAGGAGGAACCGGAACAGCGAACGTACCCGCGCGATCCCAAATTCAGGGAGAGGTTCGGTCCCCGCGGCGTGCTGCGCTGCAAGGCCACGGACAAGGACGACCCGACCGAACAGCCGCGCTGGGGGCGCGTCGGCAAGCAGACCATCGAGGACACCGGCGCGCTCACCAAGAAGCGGATGGAACACATCGACGACGATACGACCGATGCTGCCGTCGAGTACATGCGGCGTCAGGTCAAGGCCGGCAAGCCGTTCTTTTGCTGGATGAACACCACGCGGATGCATCTCCGCACCCACGTCAAGGCGGAGCGCCGCAGCCCGCCGGGATTGACCGCTCGCACCGAGTACAACGACGGCATGGTCGAACACGACGGGCATGTCGGCAAGCTGCTCAAGGAGCTCGACGACCTCGGCATCGCGGACAACACCATCGTCCTGTACACGACCGACAACGGGCCGCACATGAACACCTGGCCGGACGGGGCCATGACGCCGTTCCGCAGCGAGAAGAACACCAACTGGGAAGGCGCCTTCCGCGTGCCGTGCATGATCCGCTGGCCGGGCCACATCAAGGCCGGCAGCGTGTCCAACGAGATCGTCAGCGGGTTGGACTGGTGTCCGACCCTCCTGGCTGCGGCGGGCGACCCCGACGTGAAGGACAAGCTACTCAAGGGGCATGAGGTGGACGGCAAGAAGTTCAAGGTCCATCTCGACGGCTACAACCAGCTGCCCTACCTAACCGGGAAGCAGCCGAAGAGTGCGCGGACGCACTTCTTCTACTTCAACGACGACGGCGACTTGGTCGCGCTGCGCTACGAGAATTGGAAGGTCGTGTTCATGGAGCAGCGGGCGCCCGGAACTTTGCGCGTGTGGGCCGAGCCGTTCACGCCGCTGCGCGTCCCCAAATTCTTCGACCTGCGGGCCGACCCCTACGAGCGGGCGGACGTCACCTCCAACACCTACTACGACTGGTGCATAGACAACGCGGCCATGATGTACGGGGCCCAGGCCGGAACGGCCAAGTTCCTGGCGACGTTCAAGGAGTTCCCGCCCAGCCAGCGGGCGGCCAGCTTCACCATCGACCAGGCGATGGAGAAGCTGAAGAAGAACCTCGGCGATTGATCCGCCGGCTGCCAACTCCTTTGCCGGGCCGGAGGGCATCTCCTCCGGCCCGTTAGTACCACCCAATTTTAAGAGGCACGAACAGAATGCGCGACTAGCCCGGAGCGCCAGCGACGGGCTTCTGTCACCCGTCGCTGGCGCTCTGGGCTAGTCGGCAAAAAGTAAGGGGCATCCAAGGAGACGACCTCATGCGAACGCGAACGATTCTGGCCGCCGCGACCGTACTCGCGGCCGGCACCCTGCTTGGTTGGTTGACGGCCTCGGGCCGACTGGCCACGGCATTCGCCCCAAACAATTCGGACGCACCCGCTGCCGCCGGCACACCGACCGTGCTGCCGCGACCCGACTTCCACTTTCCCGGCAACGTGGGACGCACGTTCCTCGACTCCGATCCGCCGAAATTTCCCCAGCCGGTGCAGGCGCCCAAGGGGGCGCCCAACGTCGTCTTGATCCTGATCGACGACGCCGGCTTCGGTCAGTTCAGCACCTTCGGCGGCGGCGTGCCGTCGCCCACGATGGATAAGCTCGCCGCCGAGGGGCTGCGCTACAATCGCTTCCACACCACCGCCCTCTGCTCGCCGACACGGGCGGCGCTGATCACCGGCCGCAACCACCACTCGGCCACGTTCGGCATGATCTCCGAGGCGGCCACGGGTTACGACGGCTACACTTGCGTGCTGCCGCGCAACTGCGGCACCGTCGGCGAGGTGCTCCGGCAGAACGGCTACATGACCGCCTGGATCGGCAAAAATCACAATACGCCCCCTTGGGAGGCGAGCGCCGCCGGCCCGTTCGACCGCTGGGCCAACGGCCTGGGCTTCGACTATTTCTACGGCTTCAACGCCGGCGACATGAACCACTGGAACCCGGTCCTCTACGAAAACCGAAACCTCGTTCCCACCTCGACCGACCCGAACTATCACCTGACCGAGGATCTCGCCGACAAATCCATCGCCTGGGTGCGCAAGGTCAAGAGCATCTCCCCGGATCGGCCGTTCTTCCTGTACGTCGCGCCGGGCGCGACGCACTCCCCGCACCAAGCCCCCAAGGAGTGGATCGACAAGTTCAAGGGCAAGTTCGACATGGGCTGGGACAAATATCGGGAAGAGACGTTGGAGCGGCAGAAGAAGCTCGGCGTGGTGCCGCCGGACGCCAAGCTGACCAAACGCTCCGAAGGGCTGCCGGCATGGGACTCGCTGGGCGCCGACCAGAAGCGGCTGTACGCCCGCATGATGGAGGTGTTCGCCGCCTACGGGGCGCACTGCGATCACCACATGGGCCGCGTCATCGACGCCGTGAAGCAACTGCCCGGCGCCGACAACACACTGTTCCTCTACATCGCCGGCGACAACGGCTCCAGCGCCGAAGGCGGCATCGAGGGATCGGTCAACGAGAACCTGTTCTTCAACGGCTTCCCGGAGAAGTGGCAGGACAACCTGAAGGCGATCGACGAACTCGGCGGGCCGAAGCACTACAACCACTTCCCGTCGGCGTGGGCGCACGCGATGGACACGCCGTTCCAGTGGACCAAGCAGGTCGCCAGCCATTTCGGCGGCACCCGCAACCCGATGATCGTGTCCTGGCCGGCGCGGATCAAGGACAAGGGCGGAATGCGGAGCCAGTTCCATCACGTCATCGACGTGACGCCCACCCTTTACGAAGCGATCGGCGTCACCGCGCCAAGAGAACTCAACGGCGTCCCGCAGAAGCCGATCGAAGGCATCAGTTTCGCCTACACCTTCGACGACGCCAAGGCCAAGGGCCGGCGCGTCACGCAGTACTTCGAGATGGGAGCGCAACGGGGCATCTATCACAACGGCTGGATGGCGTCGTCCCCGTCGTTCCCACCGTGGCAGCCGATCCGCAAAGGGTTCGACCCCGATAAGGCGAAGTGGGAGTTGTACAACGTGGACGAAGATTTCTCGCAGGCCAACGATCTGGCCCAGGACAACCCCCAGAAGCTGCGTGAACTACAAGACCAGTGGTGGGTGGAGGCGGCCAAGTACAACGTCCTGCCGCTGGACTGGCGTGGCGTCGAACGCCTGAACGCCGAACTGATGGGTCGGCCAAGCCTCATCGGAAACCGCAAGACGTTCACCTACTACCCCGGTCAGCTTGGGTTGCCCAACGAGGCCGCTCCGCGCATCCTCAACAAATCGTGGACGCTGACGGCCGACCTCGAAGTGCCCGAAGGTGGCGCGGAGGGCATGATCGCGACGCACGGCGGCTTGGTCGGCGGCTACGGCCTGTACGTGCGCGAGGGCAAACCGACGTTCGTTTACAACTATCTCGCTCTGGACCGCTTCACGTTCGCGGGGAAGGAGCCGTTGCCCAAGGGCAAGGTGCGGCTCAAGGTCGATTTCGTCCTCGACGGCGGAGGCGACGGACTCGGCAAGGGGGCGGCCGTGACCATGAGGGTCAATGACAACAAGATCGCCGAAGGCCGACTGCCGAAGACCATCCCGCTCCAAATATCGCTCGGCGAAGGAATGGACATCGGCAGAGACGTCGGCTCGCCGGTGGACTTCACCTACAAATTGCCGTTCAAGTTCACGGGCAAGATCGACAAGGTCACGATCGAGTTGAAGTGATCGCGGTGGTTTGCCGTGGGGCAGGCTTCTCGCCTGCCCCACTTTTTAAGGAGACGACCTCATGCGAACGCGAACGATTTTGGCCGTCGCGACCGTGCTTGCGGCCGGCGCTCTGCTCGGCTGGCTGACCGCCGCCGACATCCAACTTCCCAAGCCCGATCCGCAGTTCAAGGGCAAGATCGGTGAGACGTACAAGGACTCGACGCCCAGCTACCCGCAGCCGGTCAAGGCTCCCAAGGGCGCTCCGAACGTGCTGCTGGTCTTGCTCGACGACGTGGGTTTCGGCATGTGCAGCACGTTCGGCGGGCCGGTCCCGACGCCGAACATGGACAAGCTCGCCAACAACGGCCTGAAGTACACGCACTTCCACACGACGGCGCTCTGCTCGCCGACCCGCGCCGCCCTGCTCACCGGCCGCAACCATCACTCAGTCGGCACCGGCGTCATCATCGAGTGCGGCACCGGATACCCTGGTTACACGGGGATCATCCCGCGCAGCGCCGCCCTGGTGCCCGAGATGCTGCGCGGCAACGGTTACGCGACCGCCATGTTCGGCAAGGCGCACAACACGCCCGAGCCGCAGATCAGTCCGTCCGGGCCGTTCGACCTCTGGCCTACCGGCCAGGGGTTCGACTACTTTTACGGCTTCAACCAGGGCGAGACGAGCCAGTATTACCCGGTGCTGTACCGCAACACCACGGCGGTGAATGCCCCGAAGACGCCGGAGCAGGGCTACCACTTCACCGAGGACATGACCGATGAGGCGATCGCCTGGATGAGCAACGTCCGAGCGGCCGACAAGGACAAACCGTGGTTCGTCTACTTCAGCACCGGCGCCGCGCACGCCCCGCATCACGCTCCGAAGGAGTGGCGCGACAAGTACCTCGGCAAGTTCGATCACGGGTGGGACAAGCAACGCGAGATGACCTTCGCCCAACAGAAAAAGCTCGGCGTCATCCCCGCGAAGGCGAAGCTCACGCCGCGGCCGAAGGAAATCCCCGCCTGGGCCGATCAGCCGGCCGACGCCAAGAAAGTCTACTGCCGGCTGATGGAGAACTACGCCGCGTACATGGCCCACGCCGACTTCCACATCGGCCGGCTCCTCGACAGCCTGGAGAAGTCCGGCGAACTGGACAACACGCTGGTGATGTACATCGTCGGCGACAACGGACCCAGCGCCGAGGGCGGGCTGGAAGGGACGTTCAACGAGGTCGCCAGTCTCATCGGGTTCAATCCCGGCCTGCCCAGCATCGCCAAGCGGATCGACCAGATCGGCGGGCCGGAGAGCGAGCCGCACGTTCCGGTCGGCTGGGCGTGGGCCATGGCCACGCCGTTTCAGTGGACCAAGCAAGTCGCCAGCCATCTCGGCGGCACCCGCAACCCGATGATCGTCCACTGGCCCAAGGGGATCAAGGCCAAGGGTGAGCTGCGCACGCAGTATCACCACGTCATTGACGTGGTGCCGACCATCCTCGACTGCTGCGGCGTGGCCGAGCCGAAAACGGTCAACGGCATCTCCCAGAAACCGATTCAGGGCGTCAGCATGCGTTACTCCTTCGACGACGCCAAGGCGAAGAGCAAACGCACGACGCAATACTACGAGATGTTCGTCAACCGCGGCATCTACCACGACGGTTGGCTGGCGTGCAGTCGCTTCGGCGTGCCCTGGGACATCGCTGGCCGCCAAGGGGACTTCCTCAACGCCCCGTGGGAGCTTTACAACCTCGACGACGATTTCTCCCAGGCCGACGATCTCGCCGCCAAGGAGCCGGAGAAGCTGAAGGAACTCCAGGCCAAGTTCCTGGAGGAGGCGAAAAAGTACGACGTGTTGCCGCTCGACCCCCGCATGGCCGAGCGGCTCGACCCGCGGAACCGCATCGCCGGAGAGCCGCGGACGAGCTGGACGTATTACGGGAACAACGTTCGGCTACCGGAGCCGGTCGGCCCGATCATCTATCCCAACTCACACACCATCACGGCCGATCTCACGATCCCCGAGAAGGGATGCGAAGGCGTGATCGCCTGCGCCGGGGGCGGCTCCGGCGGGTGGACCTTCTACGTGAAGGACGGCAGGCTGGGCTACCACTACAACATGGCCAACTTCGAGTTTTACAACGTGGACGCCAAGGAGGCGCTGCCGTCCGGCAAGGTGACGGTCAAACTGGAGTACGTCTCGAAGGGGACGCCGAAGGGAAGCACGATCAGCAATGGGGCGGCCGTCAAGCTGTACGTGAACGACAAGCTGGCCGCGGAGGGTGAAACGAAAAAGGCCGCGTTCCGCCACGGCGTCGAGCCGTTCGAGGTCGGCCGCGACTCGATTTCTCCGGTCAACGCGGACTACAAATCGAAGGGAGCGTTTGCGTTCACTGGCCGGATCGACAAGATCACGTTCGAGGTCACGCCGTCCAAGAAGTAATCGCAGCGCCGCGGACCGAGAGCGGTTCTCGGCCCGCCTCTTCACCCGTTCCATCACGGAGAGCCACACCGAGCGAACGCGAACGATTCTGGCCGGCGCGATGACGGAGGCATTCAAAATCGCCAGCCGAAGCCGACGTTGGAGAAGAAGCGCGCGGTCTGCTCGTTCAAGCCCCAACCGACGCGGAGGCCCAGTTCCAGATTGGGTGTGACCAGATAGTGCATGCCGGGGCTGAAAAAAATGCGGTTGAAATTGCCGGCGCGGTCTTGCGAGAACTGACCGAAAAACTCGGAATGGATCTGGAAGCGCTCCGTCAGCGGCATGCGCAGCACGCTGGAAGGCGCCCAGACCTCGAAACGGTTGCCGTTGTCGCTGTCGGTGGTGAAGGCCAGGGCCGAGTCGAGCCGCCAGCGGTTGGGCAGCCGCCATCCGAAGGCAAAGTCCGTCCGCAATTGCGTCGCCGTCGCGTCGCCTCCCGTCGGCGTCACGCCGGTCACGATCAAGATGCTGTCGGGCAGCCAGGACTCTTGCTTCGTCAGCGAGGCCTTTATTCCGTAGAGCAGCCGTTGCTCGCGGGTCAAGCTGGAAGTGTCCACGCCTTCCGCGGCCTCTCCCGAATTGCCGGAGACCACGTTGCCGCCGCCGCCCACTTCGTTGTTCCATCCCAGGCGCAGCTCCAGATATCTGTTGAGACCATAGCGGAGCAGCGTTTCCGGGAAACTGTTGGTGTCGGGGGCGCCGCGGTTGTCGATGAAGGAGTATGAGGATTCCAGGATCCAGCGGTTTACCGGCGTGGTCTTCGTCGAGGGCGTGAACGCGTCGCGGTCCGTCTCGACGGGATCCTCGAAGGGACTCCGCGCCTCTTCCTCGCGCGGCTCAGTCTCCGTCTCCGGGGCTTCCCGCTCGGTCCCTTCGGAGGCGTCCGGCGAGCCGCGCTCGCCGGACGGAGCGAGCGGGTTCCGCGGAGCTTCCTGAGCCGCGGCATACGACCCGCTTGCGAACAAGCCGATCGCCATCACCGCGAGCCGCAGCATCCGGGTTGCCGGCATGATTGATCTCCGTCGCACGGCCGCGCGAGTTCCGTGTTGGGACGAGGCTGTATTGAATACCTAGATCGACCGATCCCGACGCCGGAAGTGATAACGCCGGTGGAATTCGTTTCTCTCAAAGTGACGCGATGGCCGGAATTGCGGAAAATAGCGAGAGATCGCGTCGCGTGGACTCCGGGGAGTTGATGGACGGGGAAAGCGGGGCGGCTTGACATGGGGGCACGGCCTGCCTATTCCTAACGAGTGCCTTCGGAAGAACTTTCTGGAGTTCCATTTCTCAATCCGATGCGGACTCGTCCGAGTTGTTGTCATCGCGGAGAACCCAACTGGAGTAAAGGAGACGTGCGATGCGCGCGAATTGGAGAGGGAGTGCGTTGGCGTTGACGCTGGTGCTCGTGGTCGCCGCCGGCCTGTTGTTGATAAATCGCTCTGGGAAAGTCCAGGGTGATGAGGCGAAGGCGGCGAACGGCTTCCCGCGTTACACGGTGGTGGACACCGAAGGCACGAACCTGATCGTCACCGATAATCAGGAGAACGTCCTTTACTTCTACACGGTGGACAAGGAAGAGAAGCCGGGAGCTGATCTGAAGTTGCGCGGGAGCCTGAATCTGAAGGACGTGGGCAAGCCGACTCTCACGCCGAAACGGCCGAGCCGTTAATCCACAATCCAGCGAAGGTTCACTTTGCATTTCGGGAGAACAGCCATGAATCGACATCTGAGACGGCTCGCCGGGCTGGCCTTGCTGGTTCTGGCTCTGTCGTCATCGAAGGCGGCGGCGCAGGTCATCGCCGGCGGCGGCTACAATCCGTGGACGGGCCGCGCCTCCTCCGGCGCGGCGGGGTACAACCCCTACACGGGCCGCGTCGTCCGCCAGGGTGGCACGTACAACCCCTGGACCGGCGGCTATTCGGGCGGACGCCAGTGGTACAACCCCTACACGGGAAGGTCGGGCGGCTCCGGCTCCTTCCACAACCCTTGGACCGGACGGTCCGGGGCCGGCGTCTACCGGCGTCGCTAGTGAAACCGCTTTTTACCAGCCCGCAGCGCAAGCAAGGGTGTCCCTTGCTTGCGCTGCGGGCTGGTGGAGAAATCGCTTCCAAACCGCGTTCGTCTCTTGCTCTCTCGGCGTCTCAGTCACTCCATGCCGAGCAGACCCATTAGCTGGGCGTGGGCGACGCGGAAGGCGATTTCGGCCTTCATCTGGTCCAACTCGGCTCGCGCGGTGTCCGCCTTGGCCTGAACGATCGCCGGCCCGACGGCCTCCTTTTCCGCTTCCTTGCGTGCCTGCACCATCGCGCCCGCCAGCTGATAAGCTTCCCGCGCCTGCTCGAAGCTGTTGTACGCTTTTCGCGCGTCCAGCTGGACCTTGTCCATCACCACTTGCACATTTTGTTCGGCCAAGGCGATCTCCGTTTTCCGCTGATTGGTGATGTTCTTGCGCTTGCCCCATTCCCAGAACGTGTAGTTGGCCGTGACGCCGAGGAAGCTGATGTTGGGCTGAATGGCTTGCACGGCCGTCTGATTTTGGTAGCCGCCGAACAGCAGCACATCCGGCACGTAATCCAGGCGCGCCACCCGGAGAGCGGCGCGGGCCTTGACGACGGTCTGCTGGGCGGCGATGACTTCGGGATTGTTCGCCAGGGCGAACTGGGCCGCGTCGTCCGCGCAGCGCACCGGCGGCTCCACGGGAACCGGGTCCACCAGCTCCAGCCGAGTGCAGGGCGGCAGCTCCAGCAGATTGTTGAGCTGGTCGGTCAAGTCGCGCATTTGGCCGCGCACCTGGGACAGTCCTTGCTGGGCCTCCAGCAGGCCCACCCGCAGCGCGGGCAGCGGGGTCTTCTTCACCAGATCTTCCAACATCTGAACTTGAAGCACCAGGGCCGCCTCGATTCGCTGCGCGCCCAGCAGGGCGTAATACGCCTGGGCGACGCCGGACAGTAGGTCGCGCGTGCCCTTGTCGAGCTGAGCGCGGGCCGCATCCTCGTCGGCGCGGGCGATCTGGACGGCGGCGTGGACGGCGATGAGTTTGGTAATGGGCTGCGCCACCAGGGCTGTGGAGAACGTGGAGTTCTGCTGAAACACGGCCGTGCTGACGGACAAGCCTCCCACCGGCAAGATTCCAAGCCCATGACTGGGAACGGTGAGAACGCTTCCCAGGTTGTCGTTGAAGCGCAAGTACGTTACGTTGCCGAGGAACTTGGGGAAATAATCCTTCCAGGCGGCGGCCTTGATGTGGCGCTTCTCCTCGATGCTAAGGTGAGCCAGGGCGAGCGACTTGTTATCGGCCAGGGCCAGCTGCTTGGCCTCCTCCAGCGTCAGTCGCCGAGCGGGCGGCACCGGCGGCGCCGGGACGGACGGCGACACGGACGCCGGGGCGGGAAGCGTCTCTTGCGCCGGCGAAAGCGTGGCGTGCGCGACAATCTCGGCGCCCGCGAGGAGTAGGGCGAGCAACAGGACGCGCCCTCGAAACGTACCTGAAAACATGCCTTTCTCCTCCGTAAGAGATCTCTCCATTCCTTTGGCGGCCGGATCATCTCCCGACCGGCAGAGTCAAGAAGGGTCCGCCCGCCGTCCGCTGCCGGCGGGTGAAGTCGAGGCGGCTCAACTGGATCATCAGGGCCATTGTCGTCTTGCTCGCTTGATCCGCATCGTCGATGTAGTACCAGTAGCCGCGGTATTGCACGGCGACGTAGGCCGACGCCGGCGGCTTGTGTCCTTTGCACACGTGGACCTCGAACAGCCCGCGCATCAACTCGCGGCTATCGAGCACATTCCCCTCGGCATCCACCTGGGGTTGGACGAGGCCGCAGTTGAGGTGTTCGAGCGGCACTTCCACGCCGTTGGCAAGGTAGAAGTACACCTGCGCCGTGGAGCGTGGAAAGACGCGAATGGTGGTCGTCGGCTCGCGGGGATATCGAAGTGGGTCAGGGACTTCGCCGACAATCATGTCATAACGGCGCAGGCCGGGAACCAGGTTGAGCAATGCCATCAACTCCACGATTACCGGGCTGCTCTCGGCGCCCGGGTTGACTTCCAGGACCAGCTGGCGATGCCGGCGGACCAGCACGCGCGACTTGCCGTCTTCGCTGGCTCGATATTCCATGCCGTTCTTGGCCGCTTCCACCTCCACCGCAGGGGTGATGGCTGCCGCCGGCAGAGGTTCGCCCAGGTTTTTGAAACGCTCCTCGGTATGCGTGAAGGCCAACTCGCTGTCCTGGCCGATCTGGAGCAACTCGGCAATGCGCAGGAAGCGGGCGAAGTCCGAGATGACGCCCCTCTGGGGACCACTGGCCGACACGGCGTTGGGCACCCCATTCATGCGTTCTATCCACAGCCGCGCGAGGGTGGACGGCGGCCAACTGGTCTCGGCGAGGAATGCCAGGGTTTCGGCGGGGATGGGGGTCAGGAACTCCCGGATTTGCTCGGATTCACTGCCCGGCATGAGGGTGATGGTTGGGCGGTTCGCTCCGGTCGCCAGGAAGTCCGGCAAAATCATGGGGAATATTCGGAATACCGCGTTGTTGCCGACGGCGACGGGGTTGGGCGATCCGAAGAACGGCCGGGCCTCGGCCTGGCCGGACAGTTCGTACTGCGCCGCGATGGACGAAACATTGAGGGACAAAGGAAATTCGTTATAGCGCATGTGAATCAGGTTGCGGAGCAGCTCCTCTTCATTCACCAGGCGAACCGATTCGTAATACCGGCCATGAGTGCGTTCCAGCACCTTCGGTCCGAAGGAGCAACCGCTCGCGAGAAGCAACAGAGCGAGGCCGACGGACGAGACGCAACGCGGACGGCCTATCTGCGCGGCGATTTTCCATCTCCTGGAAAGATGGTGGACCATGAGCGCTCCGGTATCGAGAGTCGTAAATGTTTATCGACGGCGGACGGGGCGGACTCGATGAAAAATGCAGGATTTAACGATTGGGCGCACAATAACGAAGACAGGAGAATTGCGAAGGGTCCAGCGGCGCGTCAGGGTGAGAACATCAGGCTGGCGGCATCGAAAATAGGTCCGTCCATGCAAACGCGGCGATAGTCCCAACCGTCGGCGGTGCGGACGCGCGTCACGCAGCTGAAGCAGATACCGACGCCGCACGCCATCGGCGTTTCTAGCGATAGATGACACGGCACGCTCCAACGCTGCGCCACTTGCGCCAGCGACCGCAGCATCGGTTCGGGACCGCAGCCGACGAGGTGCCGCGGCGGCGCGTGCTGTTCGAGCAGCTGCGTCACGAAACCGCGGAAGCCGAGTGTGCCGTCGTCGCTGGCGAGGTGGACCGCCGCGCCGGCGGCGCGGAAGTCCTCGACTCCGGCGGCGAGGTCGGCGGTGCGGACGCCGTAATAGAGCGAGACACGCTGCGCGGCGCGGCGCGGCGATCGGCCGCCGTAGCCGCGCGTGCCGAGCAGATCGCGGACGTGAGCGAGGAACGGCGTTTGACCGATGCCGCCGGCTACCAGGGCGATATGATCGAGATTGTGAAAATCGGGGAAGCCGTTGCCCAGCGGTCCCCACACTTCGACGCGGTCGTCCGGCCGCAGCGCCGCCAACAGGCCGGTCAATTTGCCGACGATCAGATAAACCACATCGACGGCGATCGGCTCGCCCGCGTCATCGAGAACGGTGTCGTACAGAGCGAAGGGCCGGCCGAGCAGCGGGTCGCTGTGGCCGGGTAGGCGGATCATGAGGAACTGGCCGGGACGGATGGCGCGGGCCAGTTCCGGGCTGTGCAGACGAATGCGATAAGTCTGACGGGCCAGAAGGACGTTCTCGCGCACCGGGACGGAAGCGTGGACCAGCGGCATCATGTCACGGCTTTCGGCTATCGGCTATCGGCTTTCGGCTCTCCCCTCCCGCCTTCGGGCCGACGGCCGACGGCCGACGGCCGATAGCCGCCAAGCGGAGTCGTTCCAGTTCCTCGACCTTGAGGCGGCGCGACTTGCCGCGGCGCAGCTTGTCGAGGCGAACCGGACCGATGGCGATGCGGCGCAGCACCATGACCTTGTGACCCAGCCGCGCCAACAGGCGGCGAATCTCGCGGTTCTTGCCCTCGTTGAGGACGATCTCGACCCAGGTGCTTTCGCCCTGCGCTTTCAGACGTTTGACGCGGCGGGCGCGGACGTGGCCGTCGCTGAGCCAGACGCCCTTGAGCAGTTGCTCCAAGTCCTCACGGTCGGGATGGCCGGCCACCTGCACCAGATACGTTTTCTCGACGCCGAAGCGCGGGTGCATGAGCCGATTGGCCAGATCGCCGTCGTTGGTCAACAGCAGCAAGCCTTCGCTGTCCTCGTCGAGTCGGCCGACCGTGTAGACGCGCTGGCTGACGTGCGGCACGAGGTCGATGGCGCGCGGCCGGCCGGCGGGATCGTCGTTGGTGCAAAGGTAGCCGCGCGGCTTGTTGACCAACCAGTAAACGAGCTTTTCACTGTGCAGCGGTTGGCCGTCCACGCACACGGCGGCGTCGGACTCGACGCGCGTGCCCAGTTCGCGGACGACGCGGCCGTCCACGGTGACACGGCCGCGGAGGATCAGTTCCTCGCAGTGCCGGCGCGACCCGACGCCGGCGTGAGCCAGATATTTATTGAGACGATCCATGAAGGTGATTGTATCGAATGGAGCCTGCGAGGGGGAGGAGTTAGACAAGCCCGGAGCGCCAGCGACGGGCGCATGCGCCCGTCGCTGGCGCTCCGGGCTTGTTAATCCGTGCGCTCTCGGTGCGGATGGGAGCGCTATTCCCACGTCCAGTTCACGATGTCCTGAACCGCCGCGACGCCGCCGGTGCCGGCCGTGAAGCCGACGTAGGCCGTCGTCTCCTGCACCTCCGCCGGAATGTCCACATTGAAGCGGCGCTGAAAGGTTTTCTTCGGCTCGGCGGCGTCGCGGATCGTCATCTTGAGGACGCCCCGGCCGTAAACCAGTTCGACATCGCACGGCCGGCCGCTGTGCAGATCGATGCCGCTGGGCGTCAGATCGAGGGAGTTGGCGTTGCCCGGATTCGCGCCGCCGGTGAACAGTCCGGTCGAATTCGGCCCCTCGCTCTCGTTGTTGAACAGGTCGAACTTGAGGGCCACGCTCAGGGGGATGCCCTGGTAGCCGAGTCCGCCCGCGCCGACGCCGACGCGTTTGGCGTTGATGCCCTGGATGCAGAACGTGAACCCGTCGGCGGTGTTGCCGGCGCTGATCTGAAAGCGAAAACGCGTCGTGAACGAGCGCACGTCCACCGGCAGATGATAGAAGGCGCTGCGGGCCTCGTTGCCGCCGCCGTCGGTCAGCCGCAAGACCTTGTCGGCGATCGCCGCGCCGCCGTTGAGGACCAGGCCGTCGGCCGTGAAGCCGTTGGCATACGAGGGCGGCAGCCAGGCCACGTTCGAGGGCGGCGATTCGCCCGCCGCGCCGACGGCGAAGACGCGATAGTGGTACGGCTTGCCCTTGGCGGCCGTCGGGTCGTCCCAGCGGGTGGCGCCGTCCGTCACCGTCGCCAACGTGCTTTGCCCCTGCGTGAAGGCGCGATTCTCGGCCCGCTCGATTCGGTACGACAGATTCTCTCCGGCGGGCGCCTCCCACTGCAATTCCATTCCGCCGGCCTCACGGTGGGACGCTCGCAGACGCGCGGGCGCGTGCGGCACGGTGGGCGCGGGGGGATTAGCGGAAAGCAGGAAGAACAAGAAGACCCCGCCGCCAGTCAGCGCCAACAGCAACGCCCCGGCCGCGCACCACCATCCGATACGCCGGCGCGGCCGGGCTGGCACGGCTTGCGACGGCGCTCTCGGCGTCTCCGGGGCGGCGGGCGGCGGCGTCACAGTCGGCACCTCGGAAGTCCGCTTCGAGGACGATGCGAGGTCGAGATTGGTCGTTCGCGACGAGTCGCCGATGGCCAACTCCTGATTCTCTTGCAGCATCAGCGACGAGGAGGGTTCGACGATGCGGCCGGAGCGCGGTCCGCGCAGGGCGGAGCTGGGTTCGGGAAGTTCCTCCGGCGACGGCGGCGCAATCGGCGTTCGCGTCCACGGCGTCAGCGCCGCCGCCACCTCAGCGGGCGTCTGCGGCCGCTGTTCCTCGCCCTTGGCCAACAGGCGCGACACCAGCGCCGCCATCTCACGCGGCACCTCGCGACGCACGGCGTGCAAGTCCGGCGGCGGCTTCATCTGATGCCAGATCAATTTCTGGTTGAGCGTGCCGCCGTCGAAAGGCGGCCGGCCCGCCAGCAGATAAAAGAACGTCGCCCCCAAGCTGTAAATGTCGGCGCGGATATCGACGTCGTGACTATCGCGTCCCTGCTCCGGCGCGAGATAGTCCGCCGTGCCGAGGATGGCCTTGCCCTCGTGCTCCTTGGTGAGCATGTCGCTCTCGTCCTGAAAGAAGCGCGCC
Organism: Gemmataceae bacterium; assembly: GCA_036557825.1. Classification (GTDB taxonomy): domain Bacteria; phylum Planctomycetota; class Planctomycetia; order Gemmatales; family Gemmataceae; genus JAJPHU01. Next base: position 4,256 of record DATBGU010000313.1, on the reverse strand, counting down.
AGGCCCATGTCGAGGATCTTGACGACGCCGGCCCGGCTGAGCAGCAGGTTGGCCGGCTTGATGTCGCGGTGGACGAGTCCGGCCTCGTGGGCGTGCTGCAAGCCGAGGGCGGCCTGGCGGATATAGTGCGCCGCCCGCGCCGGATCGAGCCGGCCGCGGCGATTGACCAGCTCTTGCAGGTTGACGCCCTCGATGTACTCCATCACCAAAAAGCAGATCGGCCCCTCCGCTTCGATGTCGTAGGCGCGGACGATGTTGGGATGATCGAGGGCGGCGGCGGCCTGCGCCTCGCGGAGAAATCGGCCGCGACACGCCGGATCGTCGGCGCGCTCCTTGGGAAGCACTTTCAAGGCCACCGGGCGTTGCATCCGCAGATGCTCGGCCAAGTACACCGTGCCCATGCCGCCGGCGCCGAGACGATCCAGCAGCCGATAGTTGCCCAGCACGAACCCCTTGCAGCGGCCGACGAGCAGCTGCTCCGCCTGGAAGTTGGTCAGCAGCCCATCGCGCACCAGCCGGGCGGCCAGCGCGCCCGGCAACTCCGGCAGCGTTCGCTCTTGCCGCAACTGGCTGAGATATTCGTCCAACGTCCGCGCTTCGAGCAGGCCGCTCTTGCTGACGAGTCCGAGAAAATCAGCGACAGTTGCCGGCGCGGGCATTGGCTCTACCGTTCGGCGCGTTGGGGAGAAGAAAGACGACGGGGAGAAATGGGCGATTCACTATCTAAAGTTTGGCATGAGATGCACGGATTGGCAAGCCGAGCGAATGATTTTGATTGGCGCGATAAAAGGGCAATTGGCGCGGATATGGATTGTGAGAATCGGTATAATGTGGACAGCCGTCCGATTTCAAGTCTTAGCGGACGGAAGGAGCGCTCATGGCGGAATCTCTGCAACCGGATCGCTGCGCCCGTCTGCTCAAGGCCCTGGCCGACCCGGAGCGGCTGCGCATCATCGACTGTCTGCGTCAGGGGCCGCGCAACGTCGGCGACCTCTCTGCCGCGCTGGATGCCGAGGTCGTCAATGTTTCGCACCATCTCGGCGTCCTGCGCAATGCCGGACTGGTCCTCGACGAGAAGCAAGGCCGCTTCGTCGTCTATCGACTGCACCCGGACATTTTCCGCTCCGGCGAGCGTCTCGACCTCGGCTGCTGCCGCTTGGAAATCCCCAAGGAAAGTAGTTGAAGCGAAATCGTTCGACCAGCCCGCAGCGCCAGCGAGGGCGGTCTTGCGCCCTCGCTGGCGCTGCGGGCTGGCCGCGTCTCATCCACCCATCGCGTTGTAACCGCAATCGACGTAGAGGACGTGCGCCGTGATCGCGGAGGCCAGCGGGCTGCACAAAAAGACGGTGGCGTCGGCCACCTCTTCCGGCTTGATGCCGCGTGGCAGCGGCGAGCGCTCGGCGGCGTAGGCGATCATTTTGTCGATGTCGCCGATCGAGCGCGCCGCCCGCGAAGCATACGGACCCGCCGAGATGGTGTTGACGCGGATTTTCTTGGAGCCGACGTTGTGGGCGAGCTGCTTGGTGTCGATTTGCAGCGACGCCTTGGCCGTGGACATGCCGCCGCCGTAGTGCGGCACCACGCGCTCGCCGCCGAGATACGTCAGGCTGACCACGCTGGCGCCGTCGGGCCGATTCTCCATCAGCGGAAGGGCCGCGTGAACCAGGGCCGTCAGCGAATAGGCGCTGACGCTCAGGGCGGTCAGGTACGCTGCTCGGCTGGTGTTGACGGCCAGGTTCTTGATCTCGGGGCTGAACGCGACGCTGTGGATAAGGATGTCGATGGCCCCGTGCGACGCCTTCACCGCCTTCATCAATCCTTCGATGGAGTAATCGCCGTACTGGTCCTCGACGCGCTTGTAACGGCGATCGGTGCGCGTCGCTTCGGGCACGTCGGCCATCGTGTCGTAGCTGACGTCGCAGGGCAGCACCTTCTCGACGGTCAGGCTGCCGCCGCCGTGCGGCAGGGCGCGGCTGGCCACGTCGGCGGGCGCGTCGCCCGTCAGAAAGCCCTCGACGATGCGAATCATGCGCGGATGGACGGCGAACACCAGGCGCGCCCCGGCCGCTTGCAGTCCCTTGGCGATGTGCCAGGCGAAGCTGTCGTTATCGCCCACGCCGGTGACGAGGGCCGTTTTTCCGCTCAGATCGATGGGGATCATACAATTACTCGCGCCGGCAGCGTGTCCTGTTCGGTTCCTCGCCTCCGTGAACGTGGTAAGGTCTAGCAAATAGGGGGGATTCGGACAAGATGAAACAAACCAGCCCGAAGCGCCAGCGAGGGCTGTCCTCGCTGGCGCTTCGGGCTGGTAGGAGTTCTTCACGTTGGCGATTTATCCGCCCTTGCCCCGCGCGTTGACCCACGGGAAGGGCGAGACGACCTCGACCGGCTTGGTTGAAATCTTCTCGCCGAGGATGCCCTCGAAGATGGTGGCGTACAGCGTCTCGATCTTGTTCATGCAGTGAGCGGCCATCAGCATGTGGACGCGGCCCTGATTGCCGAGCACCCAGCGACCGCCGCGGCGATCCAGCATCAGCCGTGCGCCGGGCGCCGCGGCCTCGGCGGTTTGCAGGGCGCGCGCCGCCTTGATGGTGACATCGGGACCGTCCACCGGCGGCGTCGTCAGCTTCGGGGCCAACGGCCGGCCGCTCGGATCGTTGTACGTCAGGGCGCCTTTCTGGTCCGAGTCGGCCGGCGGATCGAACGTGACCGGCTCGACGGTCAGGCCGTGCTCGTTTTTCAGACGTTCGGCGTGGGCCTTGCGGAAGAACGCCTTGAACTTGCCGCCGTCGTTTTTGGCGTCTTCCATCGCCTTCTTGGTGGTCTCGACGACCCATTTGGACTCGCGCAGCATGGTGTCGGCGTTGATCGGCCCGGCGATGCAGTGCAGCACTCGGCCGTCGGGGGCGCAGAAGTAGCTGGCGACGTTGCCGCCCTGCTTCTGTCCGTTGACGATTTTGAAGGTGGCGACCTTCTGGAAGGAGGAGACGAAGTATTCGTTGAGGTACTTGCCGACCTCGGGATTGGCCAGGGCGTTCACACGGAGCGCCTCAGCGTTGTTTCAGGTGAAGCGGGGGTCTTCAAAGTTGCCGGAAACGTGCAGCACGAAGACGAGCTTCTGTTCCTTCTTGGCGATCTTGGCGGCCTGGCTGGGCGTATCGACGAAGTCGATGCGCGTGCCGTGCGAGCCGCACGTCGCCTCGGCCTTGTCCGGCGGAGCGACCGGCTTGACCGGCTTGACGGGCTTGACCGGCCGGGCGACGGGTCCGGGCACGGCGGGTTTGCTCTCCAGTTCGGAGCCGTGAACGAGAGCCAATCCCATCAGCGGAGCCAGGCACAGCCCGGCGACGCGGAAGAGAAGACGACGCATAACGCTTTCCCTCCTTCTCGGAGTTTGCCAACCTCTCCCCGATAATCAACCCGAAGAGGGCCGGAATCGCCGCCCGGACGCATCCGAGCGTGCAGTTGTCATTGTCTACCACATAAGACGTTGGCGGAAGGCAAAAGTTTGCCGGCGCGGCGGGTTGTTACAATTCGTGACCGGATCGCCCAACTCGATCAGAAGGGGATGCTCCGAATGACGTCGATTCGCCGAATCTTCTCTGGAATTGGAATGGCAGCCCAGCCGGGCTCAGTTCCGAAGCGTTCATCGGCTTGGCGCAGCAGTTCCCGAAGACGCCTCATCTTCCGCGCTACCGGGCTATCGCTGTATAGCGCGTATTGGCGGTCCAACTCCGCTGTATGCATCCGCGTAGGCGTCCACTTCCACCTGGTTTTCCAGGTAGAAGGCCAGCACCTTGTAAACCAGGGCCCGCCCCAGCGATTCCAACTCCTCGGCGATCTGTTCGGCCGTTGTACCCTCGCGGTACAGGCGCACCACGGTGTACAGGCCGATGCGATGCCCGGTCAGACGGATTTCATCGTCGGCGTCGCGGGTGAGAAAGTCCGGCAGGATCATGGCATGCTCCCGATGGGTATGTCTCCCTCGTCATTTTACCCGTCCGAGCGTGCGGAGCCTATCCCGAGAGTTCGTTGCGGCGCGGGCTTTTTGCTTGACGGCTGCGCAAGGTCGGGGTCAGTTAAAGACAGGCGCGATAGGTCGCGCAAGGGTCGAATTAGCAGTACAGCGCGGCTTTAGATGACGCATCTACGCCGCCGTTTCTTGTGGGATTTTGTTGCTTGCTCGTTCCGCCGCTGGTGGTAGCCAATGACCTCGCTGACATGCCGCACCTGCGGAACCCTCCGACGACGACGCA
>DATBGU010000312.1:0-43553 GCA_036557825.1 Gemmataceae bacterium | reverse complement strand
AGCAGACGCACCCGCGCACACCAGTACGCCGACTCGGCCAGTGCCTCGATCGCATTGTCTTCGCGGCCGCGGCTCATCGCTTGAGCCAGCAACGGCTCCGCCGCGGCCGGCTCATCCTTGAGCCAGTGCAGCCAGCCGAGGATGAAAAGGCGTTCGCGCTCCAGGATGGGATCGTCGAGCGTGGTCGAGAGGATGTCCGGCAGCCGCATGCATTCGACCGGCATTCCCGGCGTGTAGGCGTCGAGCAGCTTGCGAACGCGCGTGAGGACGACGCGCGCCGTCGCCTCCGGGCTGAATCCGGCGAGGGTATCGAGCGCTCGCTGCGCACTGCGCGGATCGCCGGCCCCGTGATACATGACTACCTTGAGGAAGCAGCCGCCGAACCTGTCACCCGCACGCTCGGCATCGACTTGTTCGGCGGTGTCATAGGAGGAGATCCACTACCCGCACCGGCGCCGCCGGCGCCGCCAGCGGCGAGACGGCGTCCGTCGGGCCGAGCGCCTGTTGGGTGGCGTAATCGCCGGCTTGGGGGTCGCGGTAGATGAGCAACCTGCGCCCGTTGATGTCCACCACCCAGTATTCGCGTATGCCGGCCTTGGCGTATCGCAGTCGCTTCTCGTTCGTATCGAAATCGAGAGACGAGTCCGCCACCTCGACCACCAGATCCGCCGTCGTGGGATGTCCGGAGCTGCCGCGCGGTGTACCGGCAATCACCGCGAAGTCGGGTTCCGGGTCGAGATCCTGGCCGAGAACCAGCGGGGACTGACCGCGGATTCGCCAGCCACTTCCGAAAGCCGTTCGCAGCGCCGCCTCGACCAACTCAAGCGTGATCGCGTGGGGCGGGTTCATCGGCCCCTCGGCCAGGATGACGCCGTCGATGAGCATCGCCCGCCGGCCCTCGAACACGCCCATGTCACCGAAGCGGTGGAACTCGGCGCACGTCCAGCGCACCGGCTGCGGTCCGGCCGGCGCGGCTTGCGAGGACGGAAGCGACATTGTCGTCACGGCAATCCCTCCTGTTGGACGCACCCTCGGCTTTATACCGAAGGTCTTCCCCGAACCCAAGTGGAGTCACCGAATGCCACAGTTCGGAAGCCGACTCACGCGGAGAGGATCATGGAAGCTCGGCAAAACTTCCTTGACGAGGTCGGTCTGCTGCCGGACTGGTTCGGTGTTCGATTCACACGGTTGCAGGATCGACCACGGCAATACCCGGCCCGAATCCCGCCATGCGCGCGAAGTGCGAGACGTTGAACGTCAGTAGGTGCGTCACCGAGTGGACATGACAAACAGCGACGAGGCGGGCGTCATGAACCTGCTTGCCGATAATTCCCAGCCCACCGACGAGAGTTTTCCACGCCGGATAGATGTCCGCTGTCTCAATCAGGAGCGAGAACGTCGCCTCGAATGTCCCTGCTTTCGCCTCCGCCTCGCTCGCCGATAATCCCAGCCCGTTTACTGCCTTGGGGCGGGTGGCCATGTTGCGGAACTCGACGAGGTTCTGAGGAGCGACGTGCAACACTTCTCCGCGTCGGTGCAACTCAAATACGGCTTGGGCGGCGACCAAGTGAAAAGGATCCGCCGTGTTTGCCAGTCGAGCCAGTACACTGGTATCGACCAAATGGGCCATTACTCGTATAGCCCTTCGCTGCTGACCGCCTCATGCGAGAGGGCCACGCCGCAGTCCGTTGCCGCTTCCAATAAGCGTCGCTCCCATTCATCGCGCGGTTGGACGCGCCGGGTAGGGTCGAGAAAACGCTCCTGTAGAGCTTTGAGGGCGAGAACCTCGGGGGCAACGCCCTGTTTGCGGGCCAACTCGATCAACGCGGCCTCCAGATCGGGCCCGAGGGTAATCACCATTGCTGGTCCTCCTCTGCGTCTGCATCTATCGGGAAATGATACTCGAACTGGATGAGAGGTCCAAGAGACCAAGCGACCTGGCTCAGCAGCCGGCTTGCGGGGGAGGAGCATTGAAGCTCGACCAACCCTGGATGGCGACCCCGGTCAGCTTTAGCCGTTGGTTAGCTTCCGCCGCCAACCCAAAGAAAAGCCCGCTCCTCGTGATCTATGTCCCAACTTCCGAGATTACAGATGTCCTCGTATATCGGTTCGCAGTGGCGCTCACCCCCATGAAGCAGTGTGATGCCACGCAGTGCCGATGGGTCCGGACCAGGAATCAACCCCGTTTGAAACCTGAAATACGCCATCGCCTTGCTCTTCATCGGAAACACTCTGATCTCAAGGCGCGTTTGGTTCAAAGAGGATTCACTGACTGCGCGGAATGCATGGACTCGTCCGTCGCGAAAGTACCCGTCAATTCCACCTTGAGGAGGGGAAGTGAAGTAATTCTGGGGACTACGGGCCAGCGTCAGACAGGGTACGCCTGTGATGGCATTCTTGCCACCTACAGATACCAGTAGGGCAAACGGGTAGCGGAGCGCACGGTAGAGGCAATCCCGACGAGCGAGGTTAGGTTGCAAGTAGATTACAAATGGGCCTACCGCCGCAAGTCGAACAGTTGCTCCCAGACCAGTCTCGATGCGAGTGCGTTGTTCGGGCGAATCTGCCGGGCAGAAATGGATCCGCAGCATGGCCTCCTCGTCCACATCGGGAAAGGAAAAGACCAGCTCAGTCTCGTTGATTTCAAGCATCGTTCAAGGAAGCTATTTGTTCTTCGAGCGCGCCGCGCGCCCTAAGCAGGTGATTAGGGCGCGCGGCGCGCTCGAACACCACCACTGCAATTCTCCGGCGCTCCCCTGTCAAGCGAAATTCGACGGCGGACGGAGTGGGTTAGCCTTCCAGCACCGGCACGAGGGTGATGCGCGCACCGGCGGCTTCGAGTTTGTCGCGCAAGACGGACGCCTCGTCCTTCGGCACGCTCGCCTTGACGGTCGCCGGGGCGGACTCGATCAGTTCTCGCGTCTCCTTGAGACCGAGTCCGGTGACTTCGCGCACGGCCTTGAAGACGCGGATTTTCTTGTCGGCGTCCGCGAGTCCTTCGAGGACCACCGTGAAATGCGTCGGCTCCGGGAGCGGCGCTTCCTCCTTGCGCTCGTTCATCGTCTGCCGGACGGAGGACGGGCGAATGCCGTGGACCTCTTCGAGGTAAACGCGGAGCGCGGCCGTTTGGGCCAGCGTCAAGGTCGAAAGACGATCCGCCAAATCCTTGATGTCGTGAGGAATACCGTTGACGTGGGCGGCCATGATGCTCTTCCTTTCCGGTCGGGCGATCGGGACGCGAAGTCTCCGCGCCCGTATGGAGGAAGAGCATCAGGCCGCACGGCGGGTTCACGCGATTTTCCGCCGGTCGCCGATCACTTTTTCGTCCCCTTCACCAGCGTCTCGGCCTCGCGGCGCAGCGTCTGGTAGGCGAGACGATCGTCCCACGATTCCGCGGTTTTCTTCTTCGCGCCGTGGATTTCATCGGCCTTGGCAAGCCCTTTCTTCGCATCGTCGCCGCGTCCGAGACGCTGAGCGGCCATCGCCAGCAGCAGCCAATCGCGCGCCTCCGCATCCTGGCCGGACGTGCGCGTCAGTTCCTCCAGGTGCTTCAGGGCGGCGTCGAACTGACCGGAGCGATAGAGCAAAACGGCCAGCCGCCGCCGCTCGTCGGCCGACTGCGGATTCGCTTTCAGCGCGCGCTCGGCCCGCTGCACCAACGGCTTCAGATCGCGCACCGACCCCTCGGCGAGGGCGCACGTCCAGGCGACGACCCGCGCCACGGACTCGTCGTCACTGCGGCCGAAGCGCTGAACGAGACGGCCGCACACGCGGCGATACTCGGCCTCGTCTCCGCCAGCCAGCAATGCCAGGGCGTGCTGGCGCCAGATCGACACATTGGAATCGCCGAGATGGACGGCCTTATCGAGATCGGCGGCGGCCTTCTTCCAGTCGCCGCGCTCCGCCTCGGCGCGGCCGCGACCGGCCCACAGCTCCGCCCGATCGCCCTTGCGCTCGATGGCCTTGGAGTAATCCGCCGTCGCCTGCTCCCAGTGTTCCAGCGCCGTTTCGACCGCGGCGCGGCCGGCCCACAGATCCCAGCGCTCGGCGTCGCCGGCCAGCGCCTTGGTGTAATCGGCCTTCGCCGGCTGCCAGTGCCGCAGCGCGGCGTGAGCGCGGGCGCGGCGCGCGAACAGGTCGGTCGATTCGCCGCAGGCAATCAGACGGTCGAGGTGCCGCACGGACCCAACCCACAGCTGACGATGCTCGCACTCCACCGCGCCGCGACGATGCCACGCCGCCGCGCGATCTGCGGCAGCGGCGAAGTCCTTGCCGTATTTCTTCTGGATCGCCTTCCACGTCTTGTCCAGATCCGCGCCCTCGAAGGGCGCCGTCTCGGCGACGCCCACCAGCCGTTGCCCGTCGATCAACTCGGCCACGAGCAGCAGATCGCTCGCCGGCCGGTCATCGGTCCGAACGTCGCGCGTCGAGCGGGCCGAGGGATCACCGGGCGCGCCGGCGGTCAGCACGAGCCGGCCATCCTTGCCCAGCGTGACCTCCTGAATGGCCGGCTGTTCCTTGCCGTGCTTCAACACGGGACTGAGCGGGTCGCCGCTCGCTGCGTCCCACAGACGCACACCGTCGGCGGCGACGGTAATCAATCGTCGGCCGTCGGCGCTGAATGCGCCGAGCGAAACGGCGGCGCGGTGTCGCAGCGGTCGCGTCACCGGCTTGCCGCTGGCGGCGTCCCAGACGCGCGCCCGGCGGTCGTCGCTGACAGTGACGAGGCGTTTGCCATCCGCGCTGAAGGCGGCGTAAAGGACCGGCGCGCCGTGCGCCGCCGTCGCCGCCGTCTCGCGCCCCGTCGCCGCCTCCCACACGGTGGCCGTGCCGTCCTCGCACGCCGTAACGAGCTGCCGACCGTCGGGACTGAACGCGAGGTGATGGATCGGCTTCTGGTGGCCCCAGGTCGGGCCGACCGCCTCGGCCGTGGCCGCGTCCCACAAGCGCAGCCCGCCCTCGACATCGACGGTGAGGATGCGGCTGCCGTCGGGAAGGAACAGCGCGCGGCGGAGATCCTCCTTGTGCTCCATCGGCTCGCCGAGGACGATGCTTTTCTTCACGTCCCACAAACGCGCCTTGCGGTCCTGACAGGCGGTCAGCACCTGTTTGCCGTCGGCGCTGAAGGTCGCTTCCAAAACGGAGCGAGCATGGACAAGCGGCTCGCCGACCGTCCGTCCGGTCGCCGTCTCCCATACGACGACGTTCCCCTCCAGCTCATCGCCGTTGCGCTGATGGCTGACGGTCAGCACGTACTTGCCGTCGCGGCTGAAGGCCGCGGACGCGATCTTGTTCTTGTGCGGCAACGTCCCACCGATGATCTGGTTCTTTTGCGTGTCGTAGACGCGAACCGCCGACTCCGTGATGCGCAGTTCGAGTTTGCCGTCGGGGCTGAATATCCTTCGTCTCGCCTCGACTTGCGCGGCCGGCGAGCGCGGCGGCTCGGCCGCCGTCAGATCCCACAAGCGCACGACCTGCCCCGCCAGTGTCAAGACGCCGTCACTCGCCGGAGTGAACGCCGCCTCGGTGAGCGGCCGGCCGTGCTCCAGCGCGGGCAGCACTTCCTCGCCGATCGTGTAATCCCACAGGCGCGCCGCGCCGTCGGCGCAGGCGGTCAGGACATAGCGGCCATCGGTGCTGAAGACGGCCCGGCTCACCGTGTCGGAGTGCCGCAGCGTCGGTCCCGCCGATTCGCCGGTCTTCGCGTCCCAGACACGGACGCCGTGGTCATCGCCCGCAGTCAGCACGTAACGGCCGTTCGGGTCGAAGCTCGCGCTGAGGATGGTCGCTCCGTGTTTGAGCGACGGGCTAACCGGCTCGCCGGTGTTCACCTGCCAGACGCGGGCCGTGCCGTCGGCGCTGGCGGTCAGCACGCGCTCGCCGTCGGGGCTGAACGACGCCGACACCACCGCCGCTGCGTGCGTGAACTCCGGGCCGACCTGCTTCTCCGTCGTGATGTCCCACATCCGCACGCGGCGGTCCTGACAGATCGTCAACACGCGCTTGCCGTCGGGACTGAACGCGGCCGGGTGGGGACTGATGTCGCTGCCCAGCGCCTGCTCGCCCAGCGCCTCGCCGGTCGCCGCGTTCCATACGCGCAGCTCCGCATCGGTCGGCGCCGCCGCCGCGTCCGTCGCCGGCTTCTGAGCGACCGTCAAGAAGTGCCGGCCATCGGGGCTGAACGACATTCCCACGATCGGACCCATGAATTGCACCATCGGAAACGCTTCCTTGCCCGCGTCGAGATCCCAGACGTGAACCGTCATGTCCGACGTGGCCGTCAGCACGCGCTTGCCGTCGGGGCTGAGTGCGGCGTGAAGGACGGCCGCCGGGTGCGCCAGCGGCTCGCCGATGCGCTTGCCCGTCGCCGCGTCGCGCACCACCGCCGCGCCGTCGGAGCCGGCCGTGAGGACGCGCTTGCCGTCCGAGCTGAGTTGCACCGCGTTGATCTTCCTCTCGTGCGTCCACAGCTGCACCGGACGCGGACACTGGGCCAGCACCGCGGCCAGGCGCTGACGATGCGTCTCTTCCGGCAGTCTCTCCTTCTGGGCCAGCCGCAGCGCCTCGGCGAACCACAAGAGCGACAAGGCCAGGTCGCCGCTTTCCATCAGCCGCGTGCCGTTGGCGACGTGCATGGCGATGAGTTGGCGGGCCGCCGTCTCGCGGCCGGCGAGCGCTTCCTGTCGTTGCAGATCGGCGCTCTTGGCGAGTTCCTCGGCGTCCTTGCGGGCGCGGGCCTGCTCATCGCGTTGCTTCACGGCGGCCGCGCTCCACTCCTTGGCCTCGCGGGCTTCCTTGCGGAGTTCGTCGAGCTTGCCGCGCCATTTCGCCGCCTCCATCTCCACTTCCCGCGCTCGTCGCTGGTTGTCATCGCCTTCCACCAGGGCATGTTTCGCCTTCTGGGCGTCGCGGAGAGCCTTCTCGGCCTCTTGCCGGGCGCTCTCGGCCTCCTCGCGCGCGGCCCGCTCCACGGCCCGCGCGCGGATGTTTGCCACGACCACGGCGACGGCGAGAAGCAGAGACAACAGCGATAGGCCGGTGAGGAGCGGATTGTTGCGGCACCAGCGTCCCAGGCCGGCAACGAGGTGCCGCGCGCGCGGCGGTTCCGCCTCGCCGCAGATGGGACAGCGCGGCCTGTCGGTGGGCGGCAGGCCGGCGAGGGTTGAGGGATCCCAAATGTGGCCGCGCGGGCAGATCGCTTTCTGCGACATGTGAGCACTCCTTGAATTGCGGAGGAGAACTGCCTGGGCCGATTATCGCACAGCGGCGCGGCCAGTCAAGTTGTCTGAGATGGGAGGGAGCAAAAAGAGAACAAGCGCGCGATGGCGTGCCGGCAGCGTCCACGACCGGAGGAGGTATGCGTTCGCGGGCCGAAGGTGACGACCGTTCATCTACGAAGAAGGTGCGGCAACGTCAGAGTTGATCTGGCCGCCTCGACAAAACTGACCTACGCGGCTGCACGAGCGTTCGCAAGCCGAGTGGCTGGCCCGCACCGATCCCCAGCCCATGAAGTGAGGAGGTGGACACGATGTCTTCAGCGCTGGCGATGATCCTGACGGCGGCGATGGCGGTTCCGGGGAATGGGCCGGAGAAGGTGTCCGGCGAGATAGAGGATGGGTTGAACCTCGGTGGCAAGTGGGATGGAATCCTGTACCATCGAATGGGTGCTGCAGTAAACCAAGACCCAGAGGAAGAGCTCCGGTCATGGTTCCATGCCAGCCAGGTTGCTCGCCAGGAAATCGCGCAAGTCGGCTTGTGCGAACAAGACATCGTCCTCGTCATCGTCGTCATCATCCAGCGCGAAGTCGGGACGGCCGGCATTACCAGCGCCGTTCCACCTTGTCCCCAGGTGTTGTTCCCACTTGCTGAGCAGGTCCAGGAAGGCAGCGTTGGGGTTAGTTTGCGGCCGCCTCGATCGCACGTAGGACAGCGCCCCGTCGCGGGACCAGTGGTACTCCGCCATCACGTAGGCTACGGTGACCAGGCCGCTGCGGCTTTTCCCGCCTGCGCAGTGGACATAGGTCACCTTTCCGGAACCTCGGTTGGAGGAGACGAAGTCGACCTGTTGCTGTAACCAGTCCAGACTTGGGGCGGGAGCGGCGTCGGGGATTGGTTTCCAGTTGTAGACCTCGGTGCGCCAGGAATCGTAGGCCTGGCTCAGGTTGAGCGTGGCCCTGGTAGCTGGCGGGGGCTGCGACACAGCGCCACCCATGTATAGGTGCTCTACGATCAGCGAGTAGTTCGCCGAGTTGGAGCCGATCAATGGGGCTGCGGTGTTCGGGGCAACGGAGGGACGGACCGGTGACTGAATCCCGGGAACGACCACGTTTCTGCTCCCGCCAAGCTCTCCAACGGGGCGATTGCCGTTCCCGAAGTTGGCCCCAGCCAGGCGGGGGTTCTGGCCCGAGTCGCCCGGGTCGTAGCGCGTGAGCGCGAACGTGCCCAGTCCCGGCAAAGTCGAGCGCATGCCGTTGCTGTCTTGCAGCGAACATTCCCCGGGCGGCTGTCCGGGGATGGCGAGTGTTACCGTCACCTTGTCGCCTTCCTTCCGGGTGATCCGCCATTTGCCGGTTGTCGTCTCGTCAGCGAAGTGCAGCAGGAAGGTGCCATCTCTGTGGAAATCGAGGGCCATCCCGGTTTGCGCTACCTGGAGCGGATAGGACTCCTGCGCCGACTCCGGGTCGATGGTCCACGACCCAACCAGCGCGTCCTCCGTGGATTTCCGGAACAGCAGCAGGACCGCCCCAAACAGGAGCAAGGCGAGAAGGCCTCCGACCAGGATGGCCTGTCCCGAGAGCCGCCGGGGGCCGCATGCAGGAGCCTTCTTCGGTGCTGGTGAAGCGGAGCTGGTCGCCGGCCTCTGCGAGCAACTGAGGCAACGCATTGGTTGGCCGACCCTATCCGCGGGGACGCGCGTCTGCTTGCCGCATTTGCAGGTAACAAGGATGGCCATAGCAGGCTCTCTTTCATCGACATGGCGCCAGTGGGATTTCGACGCGAGCGTGCCTGCTTCCTCTCCGAATCAACGACAATCTTAGGTAGGGGCCCCATTTCTTCAACCGCTTTTTTCTCCCTCGCCTCTTGCAGCCTTGTCATCTCATGAATCATGACGTTTCTCACCTCGCTAGGCTGGAGGATCAGCCGTTTACCGACCCATCGCAAAGCCAAGTTGGCTGTCATTGGTGCAGGGGTTCCGAGGGCCGGAGGGCTTTGTTGCAAAACTCCTCAAAAAGACAAGTTGGCAAAGCTGGGTAGTTGCCTGGCTTCCCCAGAGTACCACTGTCTGGACTTTTGCAACAAAGCCGGGCCGGAGCGCTGCGCGCGTCGGTCACATCGGCAAGCGCGGAAAAGACGATGTTCGTTGCGTGCTTCGGTCGAACACACCTGCGTAGGTTCGTGTCATCGGGAAAGGCGCGGAGGTCTTATCGACCGAGGTATCCGCTGGCACTCGTGGTGCCGCGGTGCTTGCGGGTTCTTTCGGGATAACTTCGCCATCCGACACCGTGGTTGGCCTCACCGACCGGCATTTCCACAGCGGATGTGAGGCGCGGCACAGGGTTCGATCTCGGCGCTATACCGTTATCGCTGTCGGCGCGTGAACGGTTACCGGAGGAGTGAACTCCTCGCGGACGCTCCCGGCTCGCCGGATGACGAGTGTGTCAACCCTTGGCGAACGGCATGTCAACGCCCAGGCAGTCTTGCTCGACCTCCACCTCGAGCGGGCGGGTGACGAGTTCCTGACGGAGAATGGAGACCCCAGCGGGAGCTTGAATGCCCAGGCGGATGCGGTTGCCTTTGACTTCGAGGACTTCCAGAACAATTTGATTGTCAATGACGATGCGTTCGCCGATACGACGGGTGAGAACGAGCATGGCGTGTCCTTCTTCCTGAAAAGAGTCCCTGGAATCATCCTCCGGATCGGTGGGCGGCGATCCTCATCCGGTCGGCCTGCAGGCCATGGAAATACTTGCAAATGATGTGCCGCGGTCGAAAAATGGCGATTTTACCGGCTACCAGGGTGGAAGCGGTGGGGAAAGTGTGGCAAGATCGCACAAGTTGAGCAGTTCTGGAGAAACAGTGTGCCACACGAACGGCAACCGATTCGCGGTCGCGGCGCGGCGAGCAATCCCACCAACCGCTTTGAATTGATCCATTACGAGCGCGACGCGACCGCGCCGGAGGAGGATTCTCCCGCCCCCGCCACGCGCTTCTACCGCGATCGTTCCCGATCCATCCTGGCGCACAATGACAGCCCCGATGTCGGTTTCGAGACGAGCGTCAATCCGTATCGCGGATGTGAACATGCGTGCGCATACTGCTACGCCCGTCCGACGCACGAATACCTCGGCTTCTCGGCGGGGCTGGACTTCGAGACCAAGATCATGGTCAAGGAAGACGCGCCGGTCCTGCTGCGAAAGGAGTTGGCGTCGGCGAAGTGGCGGCCGCGACTCGTAGCGATCAGCGGCGTGACCGATCCGTATCAACCCGTCGAGCGGCGGCTGGGACTGACGCGGCGCTGCCTGGAAGTGTTCGCCGAGTTCCGCAATCCGGTCGGCGTCGTCACCAAGAACCACCTCATCGGCCGCGATGTCGATCTGCTGGCGGAGTTGGCGCGGCATCGGGCGGCGGCGGCGTTTCTGTCGATCACGACGCTCGACGCCGAGCTGGCGCGGCGGATGGAGCCGCGCGCCAGTTCGCCGAGCGGCCGGCTCGCCGCCATCGAGGAGCTGACGCGCGCCGGCGTGCCGGTCGGTGTGCTGACGGCGCCCGTCATTCCGGGGCTGACCGATCACGAACTGCCGGCCATCCTCGCGGCGGCGGCGAAGGCGGGAGCGTGCTGCGCGGCCTACGTGCTGCTGCGTCTGCCGCATGGCGTCGGACCGTTGTTCGAGGAGTGGCTGGGACAGCACTACCCTGATCGGCGCGACAAGGTGTTGTCGCGGCTGCGCGAGATGCGCGGCGGCGCGATCTCCGATGCTCGCTTCGGCTCGCGCATGAGGGGGCAGGGAGTGCTGGCCGAGCAGATCGCCGCCCTGTTTCGGTTGGGTTGCCGCCGCGCCGGACTGGACACGCAATTCCCGACGCTGTCCACGGCCGCGTTCCGTCGTCCCGGCGGAACACAGAAACTTCTCTTCGAGTGAGCCGCGGCCGCATGGCACGTCCTTTGCGACAAAATCAAGCAGAACCTATTCCTTTGGAGGAAAAGCTCCTCCCCAAACCCTCTTGATGAGGAGAGATGCGCGATGTTCCGAACACGCTGGGATCTGTTTCGTCTGCTGGGAATTCCCATCCGCGTCAATCCCAGCTGGCTGGTTATCCTCGCCCTGATAACTTGGACGCTGGCCGAGCAGTTCCATCAGAAGTTGCCGGAGATGGAGCGGTCGATCCTCTGGCTCCTGGGGTTGGCGACGGCCCTGGGCTTTTTCGCGTGCATTGTGCTGCACGAGTTGGGACACGCCGTGGTGGCTCGCAAACTGGGCATGCCGATCAACGGTATCACGTTGTTCCTGTTCGGCGGCGTCGCCGAGATGGAAGAGGAGCCGGCCACACCGCTGCACGAGTTCCTCATGGCCGTCGCCGGACCGATTGTCAGCGCCGTGTTGGCTGGGCTGTTCTGGGCGCTGGCCTGGCTGGGCGGCTCCCAGGGATGGGCGAAATCGGCGCAGCTGGTGTGTCTGAACCTCGCCCTCATCAACCTCGGCGTGCTGATTTTCAACCTCGTGCCCGCCTTTCCTCTCGACGGCGGCCGAGTGCTACGCTCGATTCTATGGGGGGTGACGGGCAATCTGCGGCGGGCCACGCGCGGGGCGGCGCTGATCGGCCAAGGCTTCGCCTGGTTTCTGATCGGCCTCGGCGTACTGGAGATGTTCGCGGGAGAGATAATTGCCGGCATGTGGCTGGGGTTGATCGGTCTGTTCCTGAACAACGCGGCGCGGTCCAGCTATGAATCCGTGCTGATCCGCCAGGCGCTGACGGGCGAGCCGGTGTCGCGCTTCATGACCCGCGATCCCATCGTGGTGCCGCCGTGGATGAACCTGCGCGAGTGGGTGGAGGAATACGTCTACCGCCATCACCGCAAGATGTTCCCCGTGGTCGCCGACGGCCGGCTGGAAGGCGTCCTTAGCACGCGGGATCTGGCCGACTTTCCGCGCGAGCAATGGGGCGAACACACGGTCGCCGAGGCGATGCGTCGCGATGTCGCGGCGCGGAGCATCCCGCCGCAAATGGATGCCTTGCACGCCCTGGCGAAGATGCGCTCCGCCGGCGCCAGCCGCCTGCTCGTCGTGGAAGACGGCCATCTGGTCGGCATCGTCAGCCTGAAGGATCTGTTGCGATTCCTCGATCTGAAGTTGCAGCTCGAAGGGCCGGACGATCTGCCGCGCCGTCCACCCCGCGTCGCCGATCTGCCGCCGCAAGAGCCGGTCGAGCCGCGGCCCTAAGTCCGCAGTTTCGCCCGGCTCAGCACGGTGTAGATCGGTCCTTCCGGTCGCAATTCGCTGCTGAAGACGCACACTTCGCGCACCGCCGTATCGCCGCCGCGCCACTTCGCCTGCCGCGCCAGCGCCGCGGCCAGCGCGCCGGAGCCGCGATCACCTCGGAGACGGCCCAACGTGATGTGCGGCGTATAGGAACGGTCCTCACGGCGATAGCAACCCAGCTTCATCAACGGCGATTCCAGCGCGTCGTGTAGGTTGCAAACCTCAATCGCGCCCGCGCCCACGCCGACCCAGACGATGCGCGGCCGGCGCGGATTGGGGAAACAACCCACCGACTCGACGCCCAACGTGAAGGCGTCGCGTTCGGCGCAGCAGTCGGCGACGGCCCGGCACAGCGGCGGCAGCTCGCGGTCCTCGACCTCGCCGAGAAACAGCAGAGTCAAGTGAATGTTCTCTTCCTCGACCCATTTCAGCTCGGCGCCGTGGCGCGCCAGCGCGTCCTGCAAGGCGAGACAGCGATCGCGGATCGCCTTGCCCACATCAATCGCCAGGAAGGTGCGCAAGCGTGCCATGGTATGACCTTCAACTTGTATCAGGGAGCGCCCAGGCACTCGTCCCAGAAGCGCCGGGTTCCGTGGTGCAAACGGGCACCGACTTGCGTGATGACTTTCATGGCCAGATAGCAAGCGGCCCGCGCGGCCCGATCGGCGGAGACGCCATGCGTGATCCCGTAGAGGAACGCTCCCGCGAGCATGTCGCCGGCCCCGGTCAGGTCCACAGGCTGGCACCGAAACGCCGGCACATGGACCTCGACGCCGCCGTGGCGGACATAGGCGCCGTTGGGTCCGTCCGTCACCAGCGCCGAAGGAACCCGCCCCGCGAGAGCGGCGAACGCCTTCGCGGCGTCGTCCGCCCCGGTCACGGCACGGGCTTCGGCGGCATTGCAGAACAGCAGATCCGTCTGACTCAGCGTCTCGCGGAAGGCGTCGCCGAACCCGCTGACGATGAACGCTTCCGAGCAGGTGAGGGCGACACGCACGCCATGCCGGCGCGCCAGGCGCAGCGCCTCCCGTACCGCCCCCTGTCCGGTTTGCGGATTGGCCAGGACGTAGCCTTCCACAAACAGCCAATCCGCTTCCTTTAGCCGCCCCTCGTCCACATGCTGCGCCGCCAGGTGACTGCTCACGCCCAGACAGGTGCGCATGGTGCGCTCGGCGTCGGGGGTGATTAGGCAGACGCAAGTTCCCGTGGTCTGACCGACGACAATCGGATTATCGATATCGACGCCCAACTCGTCGAACTCAGTCTTGTAGAACAGGCCATAGCGGTCGTCGCCGACACAGCCGAGAAAGGCCGCCTGCCCGCTCAGCTGCGCGAAGGCGATGGTCGAGTTGGCCACGGAGCCGCCGCTGACCAGGCGCGGTTGGCGCTCCTCAAAGCGCTCCAGCAGAGCCTTCTGCTCGGCCGACTCCACTAGGCGCATCGAGCCGCGCTCGAAGGCGAGAGAGGCGAACTCCTCGTCGGACAGTTCGACGAAGATGTCCACCAGGGCGTTGCCGAGACCGTAAAGCTGGAATGTCCTCATGCGGGGTCTCCAGAGGCTTGTGCCGGTTTTTCCTTATCGGCGTCGGCGACCGCGCGGGCGGCGCCGCGGCCCTCGACCAGGGTCACGGTGACGCCTTCCTGCGCGACCTTGCGTTCTTGATTGATGATCTGCCGCTGCCAGGTGATCTCGCCGCGCCGGCCGCGGCCGCGAATTTCCTTGTTCAGTACCTTGCTCCGCACTCGCAGCGTATCGCCGACGAACACCGGGTCGCGGAAGTGCCATTCGCGGATGGCCAGAAACGCCAGCGTCCGCATGGGCGGACTGTACAACCCCAGGCCGCTGGCGATCGAGAACACCAGCAGACCGTGCGCGATCGGCCGGCGGAACGGCGTGCCGCGCGCGAACTCGTGATCGATGTGGATGGGATTGAAATCGCCGCTGAGTCCGGCGAAGTTGACGATGTCGGTTTCCGTGATGGTCCGGCCGAGCGATTCCCACTCCTGTCCGACCTCCACGTCATCGAAGAACAAGTGATGCGGTGTAAACGACATGGTCGTTCTTCCTTGCACAGCCACGGCGGACATTTCTGCCAAAGTGTATTGAACCCCGGCGGGAGCCTGCAAGTCCCGGACGAAATCGCGATGGTCTTTTTTCTATCTTTCTCGCGCCGCCGCGGATACCCTGGACGAAGGAGAAAATCCTGTCGGGGAAGAGTCTCATTGTTTCGGCGATTCGCTCGCCCCTTTCGTTCGAGGAGGCTGCCCCATGTCGATGCGCTCCGCGTCCCCGTCCGTCCCCGTGAAGACCGAGTTGGAAACCGTGGTACGCTGGCCGATGCTGTACGCCGCAGCGGGACTGGGTTTCCTGCTGCTGGCGGTGCCGGTGGTGCTGGCCTGCATCGCGGCCCTGAAAGGCAATGCCGTCAAAGACGAGACGGCCGTCCGCTCCGCGCCGCCGGCGCTGGCGCCGGTACACGTCGCGCCGGTGGCCGCACCCGCGCGCCCGATCGCCAGCTACGAGCCGAAGGAAGTCGCGACACCGCTGCCGATTTACAAGCAAGCGGACCGTCCGCCGATCAAATTCTCTCCTGCGCCGCCGCCCGCTCCCGTCGCGGCCGCGCCGCCCCCGCTGGACCCGGTGCTGCAACTTCCGGACGTGAAGGAGCCGCCGTCGATCAAACGCCTCAATGAGCTGTCCGAGTATGTTCTGAGTGAACTGCTGGCGAAGGAGGCCAAGGAGGTGGATTTGGAGAGCGCCAAGGGAACGCGCGACAAGTTGCTGGCCGAGGCGCGCGAAACCAAGGCGGACAAGAAAAGTTCCTCCGCGATCCTGGCCTTGCGGACAAAGCGCGCCGATCTGAAGGGACTGCCCATGATCGGTGAGGAGGATTGCCGGGCCAGGGCGGAAGACGTGAAGAAGATGCAGACGATCTCGCTGACATTGCGGCGGGAGTTGGGTTTCGGCGTGCGTGTTTCCCGAAGTATGGATCTTCACAGTCCCCGCACCGTCGAGGGGTTTCTGGCGAAGCGGGACGACTGGCTGAAGGACGATGGTCTTTCCACGCTGGTGCAAATGGTGCAGGTAGAAGATCCGCTGTTGCGGCGCGAGTTGGCCAAGCGGATCGCGACCGTTTCAAGCCCCCGTGCGAGTGTGATTCTCGCCCAAACGGCTCTGTTCGATCTCTCTGCCGAGGTGCGCGAACAGGCCATCAACGGGCTGAAAGATCGGCCGCGCGAACAGTATCGGCGGGTGCTATTGGGCGGGCTCCGTTATCCGTGGCCGCCGGTGGCTGCGCACGCCGCCGAGGCGTTGGTGGCACTGAACGATCGGGCGGCGACGTTCCGCTTGGCGGCCCTGCTCGATGAGCCGGAGCCGTGTGAGCCGGTGTGCAACAGCGACGGGAAATGGGTGGTGCGCGAGGTGGTGCGCGTCAACCATCTGCGGAACTGCCTGCTCTGTCACGCCCCCTCGACGGCTAAGAACGACCCGCTGCGCGGCATTGTGCCGACGCCGGGCCAACCGCTGCCGCAGGCTTATTACAGTGGCCGCAGGGGCGAATTCGTGCGTGCCGACGTGACGTATCTGCGCCAGGATTTTTCGGTGATGCAGCGCGTCGCCAAGCCCGATCGCTGGCCGGAGTGGCAGCGCTTCGATTACCTCGTCCGCTCGCGCGAACTGACGGCTGACGAGGTGGCCGTTCATCGCAAGAAGCCGCGACCGTCGCCGTTCGCCCCCTACCCGCAGCGCGACGCGGTGCGGTTCGCCCTGTCCGAGCTGACTGGACTAGACGCCGGCGAGCAGAGCGCGGATTGGTGGGAAGTCCTCACGATGATGGGGCCGTAGGTGGTTTGGAAGCCGTTCCCAAACTCTTCCCCACCAGCCCGAAGCGTCAGCGAGGGCAGCCCTCGCTGACGCTTCGGGTTAGTTCAAAACTCGCAGTCGTCCGAGTGCCGCCTTCGCCTGCTCTGTGAGGCGTGTTCCCAAAGCGCCTCCGGCGAGCGACTCCAGCAGCTCCCGCGCTTCCTTGGTGCCGGCCAGTTCCAGCGCTTCGACGGCCCGCAGCGAACGCAGACGCTCGCCGGACACATCCCACCAGGCGAGACGGGCTTTTTCCACCAATTCCTCAAGTCGGCGGCGCGTTTCCAGAGACGGCTTGCCTTCGAACGTCTTGCGGTACGCCGCGAGCGGTTGATCGCCGAGCTTCGCAAGCTCCGCAGCTGCCCTACGGCGGACGGCGAAATCATCGCGGTCGAGATCCGCGATCAAACGCGCCACGCGCTTTTCATCCACGGCCGGAACAGGGTGCAGACGTTTGCGCAGGAAGGAGACCGAAGCGTCCGGCGCGGCGGCGAGCCTGTGGATGGCCTGATACGCGCGGGCGGCATCGTCGCTGGCGAGATCGGCCCACAGTGTTTCCATCTCCACAGCCGTCGCCGGACGCGCGGGGTGGAGATCCCAAACCAGGGCGGTCGTATCGTGGCAGCCGGAGAGCAGTCTTCGGCAATCGGCGGAGAAGGCCAGGGCGGTGATCTGGCCGCGGTGGCCCGTGAGACGACGGCGTTCGCGACCGCTGGCCACTTCCAGCAAACGGATGGTGGTGTCCGCGGCGCTGGTCCAGGCCAACATGCTCCCATCCGGCGAAAAGGCGAGCACTCCCGTATGCAACGGCGAATTGAGGCGGTGGACGACCTGCCCTGTCGCCAAATCCATAAGCATCAGGGAGTGTTCCAGGGGTTGAACGGCCCACGACCGGGTCGCCATCACCGCCAGGAGCCGGCCGTCCGGCGACAAGGCGGCTGGGAATCGTTGGTCGGCCGCTTGCGGCAGGGAGTGTTCGTGCAATTTCCGACCGGCCCTCACGTCCCGGACGCGCACCTTCCGATCGTAGGACCACATGGTCAGCAAACCGCCGTCGGGAGTCAGCTTCATTCCCAGAACCTCATTCGGCCAATGGAACCGTTGCCGTTCCACGCCTTTGGCGACGTCGAGGATGTGGATCGTTTGGGCGGCATCCATGACGGCCAACGTCTTGCCGTCGGGCGTCAGGGCCAATAGATCCGGCGCCACATGGTTCCGGGGCTCGCTTGGCACCGCCAGCCGTCGCCGCTCTTGTCCCGATGCGACATCCCAGACGCGCAGCGTCCGATCCGCGCCGCTGCTGAACAGCGTGCGTCCGTCCGCGCTCAGCTGCATCCAGAGAAAAGGAGTGCCGCGTCCGTCCAGGCGACGCCGTATTCGCCCGGTCTCTGCGTCCCAGACATGCACATAGTTGAGGGGACCGATGGTTCCGTGTCTTCGCCCATCCGGGCCGCTGGTGACGGCGGTTCGTCCATCCGGCGTCAGGGCCGCCTGGACAATCGGGCCGAAATGTCCGTCCGCGGTCGCGCCCGTCTCGCCGCTTGTCAGGTCGAGCACACGGATGGCATTGCCGTCCTGGTTCACCACCACGGCCAATTTCTTGCCGTCTCGGGATAGAGTCAAAGACGCGGCGGGACCGCTCTCCAGGGCGAACCGGCGCAGCTCTTCCCCTGTCTTCACGTCCCAAATACGGACAAAGCGATCCGGCCCGCCGGTGACAAGTCTCTTGCCGTCCGGAGTGAACGTCACCGCGCGGATACCAGGGATTCTTCCGAGACCGTCTTCGCCGGTGGGACAGGTCAGCAGCCGCACGGTCTTGCCGGTCGCCGAATCGCGCAAGTTGACGCGCGTCTTCCATTCGACCTTGCCCGGAGCCGGTTCGTGTCTTTCTGTCTCTCCGACGAGGGCGAGAAGATTGCCGTCTGGAGAGAGGGCCATCGGGGAGAGAGCGCGGAGGTAGCCCCGGTTGTTCCGATCCGGCGGCTTGAATTCCTGGAGCAGTCGGCCGGTCGCCGCCTCCCACAGACGGATCTCATCCGTGTGAACACTGGTCGTGAGCAACTTGCGAGAATCGGCGGAGAAGGCGATGAACGAGACTTCCATGGGGCTGACTTTCCACGAGCGCAGCTTTTTTAGTCCGGCCACGTCCCACAATTCGATGTTAGTGGGCGCGGCGGAGGTCGCCAGCAGTTTGCCATCGGGCGAGAAACGGACGAGCGGCCGCAGCTTGGCGCCCAACGAACCGATTTTCTTACCGCTGTCCGCGTCCCAGAATTGGATGGCCCCGTCCGCTCCAGAGGAGGCCACGGCCACCCGTTTGCCGTCGGGAGACACATCGGTATCGATTGAAAAGGAAACTCTCCCCGCATCGGCCGCGAAATGCCGCAACTCCTTTCCCGTGGCGACATCCCATACGCGCACGCCGTCGTCTCCTCGCGAGACCAGACGTTTGCCGTCCGGCGTGAAGGATGCGAACGTAATCCGATCGGCATGACGAAATCGCACGGTGCCCAAGCGCGCGATCGCCCCGGCCGGCAGCGGATCGCCCAGCGCGTCCACGCGCGGTTCCGGTTTGCCTGCGTCGGCCTCTTTCAGCGCGACGGAGATGTTTTTATCGGGAGGCTCCGCCGGAGGGCGATACATCAGCGCGAGGGCGGAGGCGGTGAGCGCCATCATCATTCCAAGGGCGCCGATGCTGGCGAGCCTGCTCGTGGCCATCCCCTTGAGGACGCTTTCCGCCAAGGCCGTCGCCGGAGTGCCGATCGCGCCGCCCAGCGCGGCACGAACGGCGCTCTGCTGCAAAAGCATCGAGGCGGTCTCGCCGCGCGACACCGCCACGACCGCCAACGCCGCCGATAACGCAATGCCGCGCCGGGTGAGCCTCGCATGCAGGCGTCGCCGGCCGCGCTCCAGATGACCTTTCAGCGATCCCGCCGTCCATCCCAACAGCCGCGCCGCCTCTTCGTGCCCATGTCCCTCCAAACAGCACAACACGACCGCCGAACGCTGCGCCGCTGGCAAACGCTGTACTTCCTCATCGAGTACCGTCAGCAGTTCGCGCGCCGTCAAACGCGCCAGCGGATCGCCGCCCGGATCGGACAAGGTTTCTGGAAGTGGACTTGGCGAAGCGCGGACGGCAGATCGCGTTCGCGCCTTGAGGGCGACACGGCGGGCGACGCCGTGCAGCCAACCGGACAGGGCTTCGGGCCGTCGCAGGGTGTGGGCCTTGCGGGCCAGCACCAGAAACGTCGCCTGAAAGGCATCCTCGGATGCTTGCACATCGCCCAGCACGCGGCGACACGAGCGCAGCACCATCGCGCCGTGTCGCGCCACCAGTTCGGCGAACGCCGCCTCCTCGCGCCCTTGGACAAAGCGTTCCAGCAGCACGGCGTCCGCGGCATCGGCGGCGCGCGGCGAGGAGATCCAGTGCTGCACCTGCGCCAAAACCTGCGCGACGGAAGCGGCCATGACCGATCTCCGGGAGGTCGGGGAGTGTTCTATGAAGAAACTGCCCGGCCAAGGCACGGACCGCACAAGTTTTTTCGGCGGCGCTTCGAGTCCGACTCGGCTCGCCGGACCTGCCCGAAAATGGGGGCGCTTTTCACAATGGCTTTATTATCCGAGTATTATGGATAAATCCCGGCGGAGCCACTCAAAAACATCGGCGCGCACACCCCGTTTCGCCCTCTAGGTCAATAGGGACAGGCGTTGTCAGGCAAGGGAGCGAGCGACATGACGACCGGCCCACTCAGCGGCGTCGTCCGCCACTTGCGGAGGGCAGCCCTCCTACCGGACGAGGGCGGGATGACAGACGAACAACTGCTGGAGGGCTTCCTCGCCCGACGGGACGAGTCCGCCTTCGAGGCGCTTCTGCGGCGTCACGGGCCGATGGTGCTGGGCGTGTGTCGCCGTGTGCTGCGCAACAGCCACGATGCCGAGGACGCCTTCCAGGCTGCCTTCCTCATCTTCTTCCGCAAGGCCGCCGCGATCCGGAAACGCGCGTCGCTGTCGAGTTGGCTGCACCGGATCGCCTTCCGCGTCGCGCTCGAAGCGAAGGGCGCTCGGCGGCGATCGTGCCACAGGGAGGTGAACGCGATGCCCGAACCCGAAGCGGTCCCTGAGGCGGACATCTGGAGCGACCTGCGGCCCCTGCTTGACCGCGAGTTGGATCGGCTGCCGGACAAATACCGGGAAGCGGTCGTTCTCTGCGACCTCCAGGGCAAGACCCGCAAGGAAGCAGCCCGGCAACTCGGCGTTCCCGAAGGAACCTTGTCGGGGCGGTTGACAACGGCACGCCGCACGCTCGCCAAGCGACTCTCCCGTCACGGCGTCGCTCTTTCCGGTGGAACCTTGGCAACGGTCCTCTCGCAAGGCGCCGCGCCGGCCCGCGTGCCGAGGTCGCTGGCGGATTCCACAGTCCGGGCCTTGGCCGATGCGGGAGCGGGCGCCTCAACCACGGTTACGGCCCTAGCCGAAGGAGTTCTCAAAATCATGTTGCTTGGCAAATTGAAAATGGCCCTGGTTTTGCTCGCGGCGGCAACGCTGACGCCTCTCGGCGTCGGCTATCTCCTTGGCCCGGCGGCGGTTGGCCAGCAATCGCTCCCGAAGAAGGTCAACAAACCCCTCGCCGAGAAGAAGCGCGCCCCGCACATCCCGAAATGGGATGTCCGGGCCACCTTGGAGGGGCACAAGGACACGGTATGGTCCGTGACGTTCTCTCCCGATGGCAAAATTCTGGCGACGACCAGTAACGATGGGACCGTGCGGCTGTTCGAGTTGGCGACCGGCAAGACTCTTGCCACGTTGGAAGGGCATGAAGGCGGCGTTCCCAAGGCGGCCTTCGCGCCGGACGGAAAAACCCTGGTGACGGTGGGCGACGACAAGACCGTGCGGATCTGGGATGTGGCTCGAAAGTGCGAGATACAGCGGATGATCCACAATGATCCGCTTCGCGGCGCGGCCTTCACGCCGGACGGCAAGACGCTGATCGCCTGGGGCGGTATCCACCACCCGGACGGAGCGGACGGAGGCGGACGGGCGGAGTTGCGCTTGTGGGATCCGGCCACGGGCAAGGAACGAAAAACTGTCAGCAATCTCCCCTCGACGGGAATTTTAAACGTCCTGATCGCGCCGGACGGCAAGACGCTGATTATCAGCAGCGGCAATCGCTTCACCATCTCGGACTGGGACGGCAAGGACCGGTTGAAGGAACGCGCCTCGTTTCAGGCGGACAAGTCGGGTTTTATCTACAGCACGACCCTGTCGCCCGACGGCAAACTGCTGGCCGTCACCACCGATGCCAAGGTCCGGCTTTACGAAGTCGCAACCGGCGAGCAGCGCGGCGAACTGGAAAAAAATCTGTCGAACTGCTGGCTTGAGGTGTTCTTTTCTCCCGACGGCAAGACGGTGGCCGCGCACATCTTCCTACAGGAGAAAAAAGGGGACTGGATCGTCCAGCGCCGGACCATGTTCCGCACCTGGAACGTGGCGACGGGGAAAGTGCGGGAGACATTCTACGTGCAAAGCGTCGTCCGATCCGCGGCCTTTGCTCCGGATGGCAAAACGCTTGTCGTTGGTTGCCGAGGTGGGACCAAGTTCCAGGAGGATGCGAAGGGTTTCATCGACGCAAGCTCGATCGTCGAGGAGAAGGACGGGGCCGTGAAACTCCTGAGCCGAAAGTAAGAACGAACGGAAATAACTGAGCCGCGACCGTCGCACCGCTTGGTTTGCCAGCCCGCGGCGCCAGCAAGGGCAATCCTTGCTGGCGCCGCGGGCTGGTGTGGAATTCAGTGCGGCGGTGCCTCGCGTGTCAGCGTCACCTCGCCGCGCCGGTTCCGCTTCAACGCCGCCTTGCCGCCCGACCCAAGCGTATGCCATACGATCGTGACGTCGCCCGGTGATTTGAGGAACACATGCGCGGCGCGATCGCCCACTACCTCCAGCCGGTCCGCCCGCGCGACGAGCGCCGTGCCCTCCTCCACCGCCAGCCCAAGCATATTGGCCCCGGCTCCGCCGCGACCGGACAGCTTATCCAGTTGCGGGCCGTCGCGGAGAAGATCGGTGAAACGCTCCAGGCGTCCGTTGCGGCCGTCGAAATGCTGCTCGACGATCGCGCCGGTGAGCAGGCCGAGTCCGTGGCCGGCCACCGCGCTCAGCGGACCGTCCGTCCGGCGTTGGTCCTGCCTCAAGGTCATGATCTGCGGCAGCGCCGCCATGCCGGCCGACGTGCCGCCCACGACGCCGCCGCGTTCGAGCACTCCACGCAGCGCCGCCTGGAACTTGGTCTGGCGCGGGAAGCTGCCCACGAAACGGTAGTTCAGCCGCGTCTGGAAGCCGCCACTGAACCACACGCCTGTAGCCGTCTCCAGCGGCCGGACGAACGCCGCATCGTCGGCATCGTCGGGGTCGTCGGTACACAGGAACTCGAAACGGGCCACCTGCCCCGTCGATGCCAGGCGTACCCACGAACTGAAGCGACGCCGCATGACCGCGAGGAATTGCTCGTTGTTGTCGTAATCGCGCGGCCGGAAGCCGGCCGACGGTACAAGCACCAGGCGCGCCCGCTGGCCGCCGGCCAGCGCGACGAAGCGATCGAAGGCGCTGTCGGTGATGCGTCCGCCGCCGTGCAGGACGACGGCACCGGGCCGGCGCGCGTCGCGCGGCTTGGGCAGTCCCAGCACGTTGTCCTCCGCCGCGACGGGAGCCGCCGGCGGATTGTTGTCGGCACGCTCCGCCGCCGGAGCGCGATACATCAACGCGACGGCGGAGGCGGTCAGCGCCATCGTCAACACCACGGTCGCGACGCCGAGGAGCTTGCTCGCGGCCATGCCCTGAAGGACGCTGTCCGCCAGCGTCGCCGCGTTCGCGTTGACCGCGCCGCCAAGGACCGCGCGAACCGCGTTCCGCTGCAACATGGCCGGCACGCTGAGCGCCGGACCGTGCGCGACCGCGACGACCGCCAGCGCCGCCGGCAGGGCGATGCCGCGCCGCGCCAGGCGGGCGTGCAACCGCTGCCGTCCGCGCTCCAGACGGCCCTTGATCGCGCCGGGCGTTGCGCCGAGGATACGCGCCGCCTCTTCTTGCGTGCGTCCTTCCAGGCAGCACAAGACCACCGGCGATCGCTGCGTTTCCGGCAAACGCTGTACTTCCTCATCGAGAAGATCCAGCAACTCCCGCGCGGTCAATCGCGCCAGCGGATCGGGACGCGGATCGAGGAGCGCCTCGTCGAGCGCCGTTGGGGAGGCGGAGCGTCCGGCGGATTTCGTGCGAGCTTTGAGGGCGACGCGGCGGGCGACGCCGTACAACCAACCGGACAGCGCTTCGGGTCGTTTCAGGGAATGAGCCTTGCGGGCCAGGAGAAGGAAGGCGGCCTGGAAAGCGTCCTCGGCCTCGTGGGCGTCGCCCAGGACGCGGTGGCACACGTGCAGCACCATCGGGCCGTGACGAGCGACCAGGGCGGTGAACGCGGTTTCGTCGCGATGCCGGATGAAGCGATCCAGGAGCACGGCGTCGGAGGCATCGCCGCCGCGCGAGACGGAGGCCCAGCGCTGCACCTGGCAGAAGACACGCGCGACGGTGGCGGTCATGATCGGTCTCCACGAGGTCGGGGGCTGATCCGTAAGATACTGCCCTTTGGGGCGGCCGACCGCATGGGGATTTTCGGCTACTTGCGGCTTCGTGCCAAGAAGCGGTTTGCCTACTAGCCCGGAGCGCCAGCGACGGGCTGCTCGGCCCGTCGCTGGCGCTCCGGGCTAGTAGGTTGCAAAACGCTGTCGATCACGGCAGCTCAACCGTTTGCAGATTGAGCTTCTTATCGCCCGTGCGAATCAGCACGAGAGCATGGTCCTTGTCGAAGGCGTCGAGGTGCTCGGTGCCTTGCAGATCCTTGATGGTGTCGTACTTGAGTCCGGCCGTGCCGGAAACGGGTGCGGTGATCGCCGCCGCCTTGTCGATGTCCTGGGTGGGGATCTTCATGACGCCGCGGCTGCTGTTGGCCAACAGCAGGTAATCCTTGCCGCCCTTCTGATAGACGATCATGTCCAGCGGGCGATTGCGATTGCCCAGCTCGGCGATGGTCTTGCCCTTGACCTTCGCGCCCGGCTTCAGCTCGGAGATGGGGATCTGCACCAGCGGCGTGCAGGTGTAGGCCGCCAGCAAGTTCGTCTCACCGTTGACCTCGTAGGGCACGAACGTGCGGATGGGCGACTTGGTTTCAACCCGGCGATGTGAGCCGTGGTAGATCTCGACGCCGGCGCCCTTGTCCGCTTCCTTGAAGGGGAAGGGGATGACGCGGAACTGCGAGGCGAACTCCTCGTTGGACAGGCAGGCGATGAACAGACGGCCCTTGGCGTAGGCCAGGTGCGTGATCGCGTCCTGGCGGCCCCTGCCCTCGGCCGGGTTCGGCAGGGTCACGCGGACGAAGGACACATCCTTGAGCGGCACTTCGGCGACCTTGCCGGCTCGATCGACGCGCAGCAACACGGCCGCGGCGTCGGCGCCCTTGCCGCGCGCAACGCCGAGATAGGTATTGCCGGAGATCGGATTGACGGCCAGGGCGTTGACCGCCAGTTGCCCGGCCTCAATGCCCAGCAGCGAGGCCATTTTCTCGTCCAGCGCCTCAACCTTCGGCCGATCGGTGCTGGCGGCGGCGGTGCGATCCTGCGTATCCAGGGCCACGACGGCCGAGGTGCGGGCATCGCCGAGGAACAGGATGCCTTCCGGTCCGAACGCCAGGGCGCTGATGGATTGCAGTTCCGGCGTGCCTTTTTTCAGACTGTCCCGAGGTCCGGCGGCCTGAAGCGAGCCGGCCAGCAGCAAGGCGGCCAGCGCCAGCGGAGCGAGGCGGAATCGCGCACAACTCATGAGGTCTTCTCCTTGCACACGGGCGATACGGCGAATAGGGTGGTACGATGCTTGCCATCATCGCCGCTCGGCGGCGCAATGCAAGTGAGAAAAGGATTAAGGACTGGGAGATTCGTCGTGGGCGACGGCGACGGCGGGTTGCAGCGGCACTTCGGTCTGTTGCAGGCGACGGCCCTGAACGTGACCATGATCGTCGGCGCGGGCGTGTTCATCACCATCCCGCTGATGCTCGCCATCCTGCCGGGACCGTACGCCCTGCTCGGCTGGCTCGCCGCCGGCCTGCTGATCCTTCTCGACAGCCTCGTCTGGAGCGAACTGGGCGCGGCGCTGCCGGGATCGGGCGGATCGTATCTGTATCTGCTGGAGTGCTACGGCCGCCAGCGCTGGGGCCGGCTGATGGCCTTTCTGTTCATCTGGCAGTTCCTCCTCAGCGGGCCGCTCGAAATCGCTTCCGGCCTCATCGCCATGGACTCGTTTTCGCAATCGCTTAGCCCGGCCTTTCAGAAATACAACCGCGACCACACGCTGAAAGTCGTCCTGTGGAGCGGGCAAGAGCCGAGCGAGCAAATGGCCCTGACCGTCAGCCCCGCTCGGCTGGGCTGCATGGCGATCGGCGTCGTCATCCTCGTGCTGCTGTATCGCCGCGTCACGGTGCTGGGCCGGTTGACGGTGCTGTTGTGGCTGGGCGTGCTGGGCGCGATCGCCTGGATCTGCGTCGAGGGAGCGCTGCATTTCGACGCGGCGCGGGCGTTCGACGCCGGCGAAGGGACGCCGGAGAACCTGGGCGCGGCCGTCGGCGGCGCGATGATCCTGGCGCTGTACTCGTATTTGGGTTATTACAACATCTGTTATGTCGGCGAAGAGGTCCGCGAGCCGGGACGAACGATCCCGCGAGCGATCCTGCTCAGTGCCGCGCTGGTGTGCGTGCTGTTCGTCGCCGTCCACCTAGCGATGCTGGGCGCCGTGCCGTGGCAAGAGGCGCTGGCGAGCCGGAAGCAGCTTCGAGACGAGTACAGTTTGCCGGCCGACTTCATGGGGCGCATTCATGGGCCGTGGGCGGTGCGGCTCATCACGGTGCTGCTGATGGGGAGTTGTTTTGGCTCGGCCTTCGCCGGACTGCTGGGCTATTCGCGCATCCCTTACGGGGCGGCCCGCGCCGGCCATTTCTTCGAGGCGGTCGCCCACGTTCATCCCCGGCATCGCATTCCACACGTTTCGCTGCTTCTCGTTGGCGGGCTGACGCTGCTGTGGAGCTTTTTCGATCTGGAAAACGTCATCAAGGCGCTCATCACGACGCGCATCCTCATTCAGTTCCTCGGTCAGATCGTCGGCGTGCTTGTGCTGCGGCGGACGCAGCCGGACCGCGCGCGACCGTTCCGTATCTGGCTGGCGCCGCTGCCGTGCGGTTTGGCACTGGCCGGCTGGCTGTACGTCTATGCCGCGTCGGGTTGGCGGTTCGCGGGGCTGGGCGTGCTGACGCTCGCGGTCGGCGGCGCGGTCTTTCTGCTGTGGTCGCGGCGCGGCGGCAAATGGCCCTTCGCCGGAGCGGCTCCATGAAAGCCGTTTGCGGCTTGGAAGCACTCACACCATGTTGAGCCGCCATCCGGTCGCGCCACGTCCAGTACCACTCGCGGATGGTTTTTTTGTCGGTAGCATGGGAGCAGTCCTCGCTCGCGGGATGATCCGCCTTCGCACGCGCGTCCGAGCTGAGTGGCCGGAGCGCCGTCAGAAATCGCCGCCCGAAACCACCTCGCCGCCGGCGCGCGTGCTCAGGTCTTGCAGCGTTTGGAGCGGGATGCGGTCGCTGAGGAAGCGCACCGAGCCGTCGGCGAAGGCGAAGTTGGCGCCGCCGGGATGGCCGCTGCCGAAGGAACAGGCCCGATTCTCCAGGGTGGAAATATCGCCCCCAGGCGGCACACGATAGTTGATCGGCGCGGCTGTGTGGAGCGTGATCTGCCCCATGACTCCCACCGGGTTCGCGACGTAACCCCACCTTCCCACGTAGGCAATCGACGCCGACCACGGACTGCGGCGGTCCCATTCCGGGTCGTAATGGAAGCGCTCGCCGAAGAGCAGCGTGTTGCTGCTGCCGTCGGTAATGTCCGTCAGGGGAACGCAGCTGTGAACCCAGAAGATGCCGTCCCGGGTCAGGCGGGGATAGGACGGTGGATCGCCCGCGAGAAACGACCGCTTACCGGCGTTGCCGCCGTAACTGCTCAGTCCATAGAACCCCCAGGTCCAACGGGGGGCGGCCGCCACCGCGAGTTCCGAAATGGGTTCCGGCAGCGGGTCCGAAGGGCAGAACAGGACTTTGATGACCTGGGCCTGGGTGGCATTTCTGCCGCCCGTGCCGTTGTTGCGGTTATCGTAGTGGTCCCACATCTTGTACAGATTGTCCTGTTCGAAGTAGGGCAGCAACTCGACCCACAGGTTGGTGCCCCTGGTCGGACGGTCGCCGACATAGACGGGAGGACGCGTCCCGGTGGGGAACTTCCCGCGATCGTTGTGGAAGTTGTGTGCAGCTAGGGCGATCTGCTTGAGGTTGTTGAGGCACTGGGCGCGGTTGGCCGCTTCGCGCACTTTTTGCACGGCCGGCAGCAGCAGGCCGATTAGCACGGCGATGATGGCGATCACCACCAAAAGCTCAATTAACGTGAAGCCGCGCCGCGTCCTGGAATTGGGAAATCGAGACATGGGCGTATCTTCCTTTCCTTCGGGCCGCTGTCAGAAATCACATCCCGAGACAACTTCGCCACCGGCACGCGTGGCCAGTCGCGCGAAGACCCGGATAGAAAGGCCCGCTTGCAGGAAACGCACCGAGCCGTCCGCGAACACGGCGTTGGCCCCGCCGCTATGGAAGCTGTAGACCTCCCGGTCGTTGGTGCAATTGAGAGCGCAAGGTCCGTACTTGGCCGTTCCGTCCGGCGTGGCGCCTTCGCCCCACAACAAGTTTCGCGAGGCCCACGGGCCGCCGGTCAGCCAGACGTTCGCGACCGGCCGGCGTCCCTGCCACAGCTGCGGCCGACCGGCGCATTCGGCCATCGCGATCGTGTTGGAGGTGCCGTCGAGGATGTCCGTCAGGCGCACCGTGCCGTTGATCGGGAAGACGCCGTCGTAACAATTCGCCGGGTCGATGAGGCCGCGGCGCGCCAGTTCGACGTCGGCCCGGAGCAGGCCCGCATAGTCCCCGCAGGCGGCGGTGCCGTTGAAAAGAATGCCTGGCGGCGGCGTAATGGTGAGGAGCGAGCCGTCCTGAATCCGGTTGGCCTGCGCCGACGGACATTGCCAGATTTTCAATTGCGCGTTCACGGCCGGCTGGTTGGGCGGGTCGAACCAGGAGACGTCCCAGCGATACCGGCCGGCCAGCGCCTGCTGCTCCAGGTAGGGCAGCAGATAAGTGCCGAGCGCGTGGTGCTTCAGTTGGAGAAACATGCCGTTCACGGGCCCTACCGCGCCGGGCGGGAATGTTCCGTGGTCCCCGTGGTAGTTGTGTAACGCCAGGCCAAGGTTCTTCAGGTTGTTGGCGCAGGCGATGCGACTGGCGCTTTCGCGGACTTTTTGCACGGCGGGCAAGAGCAGACCGATCAGCACGGCGATGATGGCGATCACCACCAACAGCTCGATTAACGTGAAGCCGCGCCGCGTCTTTGAATGGAGGGATCGAGTCATGGGCGTACCTCACCTTCGTTGGCATGTGGTTGAAACGATCTAACGCTCTCCTCCGTTCGCTTTGGGTTCCCACAGGGTCGCGTCCCAAACCTTGACCTCGCCGTGGCGGGCGTAGCCGCTGCCCGAGGCGAGGTACCGGCCGTCGGGGCTGAACGCCAGCCCGTAGATGAAGCTCGCGTGGCCGCGCAGCGTGACCGGCTCAGCCTTCGGGTTCTTCGCCAGCGCCTTCAGGTCCCAAACCTTGATGGTCGAGTCCCAACTGCCGGAGGCGAGGTAGCGGCCGTCGGGGCTGAAGGCCACTTTCCAGACGCGCGCCGCATGACCGCTCAGGGTGTGCAGTTCTTCGTAGGGGGTCTTGCTCGTCTTGGCGTCCCAGTCCAACACTTCCCAGATCTTCACCGTCGGGCTGGCTGCCGCCTGGAGACGGCTGGGTGCCGCGATCAGCCGTCCGTCGGGGCTGACGGCCACGTTGGGGTTTGAATAGTGGCGGATCTCAAAGGTCGTCTCCTCTCCGGCCACGTGCCAAAACATGAGGGCCGGATAGGAGGCGCCGGCTGAAACCAGGTGCCGGCTGTCCGGGCTGAAGGCCAAAGCCGGCACCGGCGCCGGCGTCCGCTTGAAGGGAGCGACTCGCTCGCCGGAGGCCGGGTCGTAGAGCCTGATCCCATCTGTCTGGCCGATGGCGAGGAGCCGGCCGTCCGGACTGAACGCGACAGCGGCCACCCGCTCGGTGCAGGAAATCGTTCGCAGCTCGCTCAAGGAGTCTCCCGCCGGGGCCTGGAGGTTCCAGAGCTTGACGGTCTTGTCCCAGCTGCCGGAAGCGAGCGTCCGCTTGTCGGGGGAAAAGGCAACGCCACTGACATTGCCGCTGTGGCCGCGCAGGGTATAGCGGAGCGCAAGCGCTGGTAGGTGCCCCGAGCCGAGCGGCCCTTCTGGTTCAGGCTCCGCTCGGCGCGCGGGTTCTACTCTGGAAACTTCCCAGACTTTCACGGTGCTGTCCCAGCTGGAGGAGGCGAGCCAGCGGCTGTCCGGGCTGAAGGCCACCGCAGAGACCAGGGCCTTGTGTCCCGAGAGCGTGACACAGCGATCGGCCTGGGAGTCGTCTCCCAGCGGGGTGGCGTCCCAGATGCGAACCGTGTGATCGTAGCCGCCGGAGACGATCTTGTTGCCGTCGTGACTGAACACGGCGTGGGAGACAACGCTGGGATGAGCGAAGATCGTGAGCATCTCCCGGCCGGTGGCCGCGTCCAGGAGCCGCACGGTGCCGTCGAAGGCGGCCACGGCCATCCGTTTGCCATCCGGATGGAAGGCGACGGAGCGTAACTGCCAGCTGTTGGTCCGCTTGGTGATCTCGAGTCGCCCCGTGGTCGTGTCCCAAACGTTTATGACCCCGTCCATGGAGGACCAGGCCAGGCGTCGCGCATCCGGACTGAACCAGGCGTAGAACGGATAACGGAGTTCGCTGCGGAAGGAAAACGTCTGGCGCCCCGTGTCCCGGTCCCAGACCTTGACCGTGCCGTCCTCGCAGGCCGCCAGCACGGACCGGCCGTCGGGACGGAAAGCCACCCCTTTCACCGCCGCCGGATGCTCGGAGAACACGCGGATGGCTGTTCCGCTAGTCAGATCCCATAGGCGCACACTTTTATCCGAGCCGGCGGAAGCCAGCGTTCGACTGTCCGGGCTGAACGCCACCTGCCAGGCTGGCCCCTTATGGCCTTCGAGGATGTGCAGCGGTTGCTCACGGAGAGCGTCCCAGACGCGAACGCTGCCATCGTGTCGCGCCAGGGCCAGGTAGCGGCTATCCGGACTGTAGGCCATGCCGCGGACGAGGACGGCGCGGCCGCGGGCCATCTGTTGCTCCAGGGTATGCAACTTCCGGCGCGTGTGAGCATCCCAGATTTGGAACGTTCCGTCGTAGCAAGCCGAGGCGAGTTGCCGGCCGTCCGGGCTAAGGGCCACGCGCGTGACCGTCGCCGAGTGCGGGAGGGGAGTCGGCTCGCCGTCGTAGCGCTGCCGCTTGAGGAAGTGCCACTCCCAGCCGCGCAGGTGCTCCGGGCATTCGTCGAGCAGTTCCTCGGCGCGGCCGACGTTGCCGGTCGCCAACTCGCGCTCCGCCAGGGCGATCCGCTGCAAGTACCCGGTCTCCTTCTCGCGGTCCAGGGCCTCGGTCTTGTCGTGTAACGCCTCCTGGACCTGGAAGTAGCTCATCGCCAGGACCGCGACCGCGACGATCAGCAGGGCCGACAGGAAGCCGGCCATGACGGCCGCCCGCTTGTTCCGCCGGACGAACTTGCGGAAGCGATACCACGCCGACGGCGGACACGCCTGCACCGGCTCGTCGTGGAGGTAATGTTGTACGTCGGCGGCGAAAGCGCTGGCCGTCTCGTAGCGCCGCGTCCGGTCCTTCTCCAGCGCCTTCATGACGATCCAGTCCAGTTCGCCGCGCATGAGTTGGCCGAGCTTCTTCGGATCGCTCTGGCGGTTGGCGGAGACGGTGGCCGCGGCCTGCCCCAAGGTGCTGATGCGCGTGCTCGGCCGAGGCGGTTCCTCCTCGCGGATGATGCGGCGGATCTCGTCGTAATTCGCCTGCCGCAGCCGCGACCCCTCGAACGGCGTCGTGCCGGTCAACAGTTCGTAGAGCAGCACGCCCAGCGCGTAGATGTCGGTGCGGGTGTCGATGTCCAGCCCACTCTGCCCCGCCTGCTCCGGACTCATGTACAACGGCGTGCCGACCATCTGGGCCCAACCCGTGTAGACCGTTTTCTCGGTCAGGTGCCGGCCGACCGCCTTGGCGACGCCGAAGTCGATCACCTTGACCACCGGCGTCGTGTCGTGCAGCGCGACCAGGACGTTGGACGGCTTGACGTCGCGATGGATGATTCCCTTCTGGTGGGCGTGCTGCACCGCCTGGCAGACCGACACGAACAGTTCCAGCCGTTCGCGGGGCACCAGCCGGTTGTTGTCGCAGAACTGGGTGATGGGAACGCCCTTGACCAACTCCATGACGAAGAAGGGCCGGC
Organism: Gemmataceae bacterium; assembly: GCA_036557825.1. Classification (GTDB taxonomy): domain Bacteria; phylum Planctomycetota; class Planctomycetia; order Gemmatales; family Gemmataceae; genus JAJPHU01. Next base: position 11,661 of record DATBGU010000312.1, on the reverse strand, counting down.
CGCTGTCGGTGGCGCCGGCGTCGAGAACCTTGGCGATGTTGGGATGGTCCATCAACGCCAGCGCCTGCCGCTCAGCCTCGAAGCGCGCGATCACTTCGCGGGTGTCCATGCCGGGCTTGATCAGCTTCAGGGCCACACGGCGGCGAACCGGCTGCTGCTGCTCGGCCACGAAGACCAGACCCATGCCGCCTTCGCCGATTTGCTCCATCAGCTTGTACGCGCCGATTACCATGCCCGGACGTTCGCGGATGGGGTCATCGACGGTGGCGCCGGGGCAAGGCTCGCGCTCGTCCAGGAAGGAGCCGGCGTCGCCGTGCGCTTCGAGCAGGGATTCGACTTCGGCGCGCAACTCGGTGTCGCCGTCGCAGATCTGCTGCAAATACGCGGCACGCTCCCCGGTCGAGGACAGGGCCATCGCCTTGCCGAAGATGCTCTTGATGTCCGGCCTGTCGGCGCCCATGAGTACGCCCTCCCCAAATGCCTCTATATATCAGTGCGACGGCGGCAGCCCGCGACTGCCAACGAAGGGAAAAATTCCGAGACGGTCAGCCTTTCACCGGCGGTTCCGCGCCGTGGAGGGCGCGGTAGAGCCAGGCGCGGGCGAAGGCCCAGTCGCGGTACGCCGTGCGCGCCGAGACGTTGAGGATCTCGGCCGCTCGCTCGATGGACAGGCCGGCGAAGCAGTGCAACTGGACCAGTTGGCCCACCTGCGGCTCGCGCGCGGCGAGGGCCGTCAGCGCCTCATCGAGGGCGAGCAGGTTTTCGACGGGCAGCTCGACCACCAACTCCAGGCCGTCCAGGGGAACGCGCTGCCGGCCGCCGCCGTGCTTGTCCCGGCCCTTGCGGCGTGCGCCTTCCACCAGGATGCGGCGCATGGACTCGGCGGCCGCGGCGAAGAAGTGTCCCCGGCTGTTCCAGTGCTGGGCCCTTTCGACATCCACCAGGCGCAGATAGGCTTCGTGGACCAGGGCGGTGGCTTGCAGCGTTTGACCCGGCTTCTCTTGGGCCATCTTCTCGGCCGCGAGCTTGCGCAGTTCGTCGTAGACCAACGGCAGCAGTTGTTCCGCCGCATGCGGATCGCCCTGCTCGATGTCCTTCAGGATCTGCGTGACGTCGGCCATGATCCGCGAGTATACAGATCGGAAACAGCGTAGGCAAACGAGAAGGAAGATCGCCAGCGCGGCACGAAACTGCGCCGGCCTGATAGGTGGACACCAGCAGGGAAACGCCGAGCTGGCTCAGCAGCATGGGCAACGTGGGGGTGTATTCGTGACGTGTTTCGTGCGCGGCCGGGGTGCTGGTCTTTTCCAGCGGCGCGGCCTCGGCATCCACGGTCCCTGGCGTCCTATCGATTTCAACCACGGTCATGGGATCTCCATGTGTCTCTGTCTTGTGGCAGTGGTCTGCTCTGTAACGGCGACGGCGTCCATTCCGGCGCGCAGACCGAGCGCCGGGGCGGCGCCGGGCCGGTGAGTGTCCTTCTTCGCGGTTGGGACTCACCGGCCGCGTTGCTTCAACGGATCGGCGATCACCAGTCCGAACCCAGCACCTCGTTCCCCGACGGCGTCACGGCGGCCCACCAGGTGGGGCCGCTCATACCCGGAGCCAGGGTGCGGATACTGCCATCGACCAGGCCGACCAGGATGCCGCCGGTGTGAGCAGTCGAGGCCCGGGTCGGATCGCAGCTGCCCTCCCTGGGCCTGACCTGAAATCTCGAACCGGGCCCGATGGCATCTGGGGCACCGAGGTTCGCCAGGGCGGCGATCGCGAACCCCGGCTGAAATGCCTTGGCCGGCGGTGTCATGGGCTGTGGCTGCCAGGCGAAGATAAGGGCCGTGCTGTACGACCACGCGGTGCCGCCGTCCTGGAACGCGGGCGGCATGGCCGTGTTGGTGCAGCGGGCGTACTTCTCCGCGTGGAGAATGGTGTTCGAGGTGCCGTCGGTGATAGTGGCGAAGGCGGTCCGGCCCTGCGGGCCAGGGCTGGGCGGGCCCATCCCCGACACCAGCCCGTTGGGCACGTAACAGGACGCGCCGAACGTTTCGCCGTCGATCGCCACGGTCCCCCCCGGACCGACGCTCGGGTCCGAAGGACACAGGAAGATTCGCACCGGCTGGCGGTGGACGCCGTTGTTGCCTGGATAATACACCGTGGTCGGTCCGGCCGGCGGCGGAAACGGCACACTGCCCAGGGCAAGGCGGTAGAGGTTGTCCTGCTCCAGGTACGGCAGCAGGTGGAAGTGGTAGGTGCCGAACACGCCGTTCGTGGCGGTCGGGTAGTACCCGATGCCCGGCGGCAGGTGCTGATGCACATCATGGTAGTTGTGGGCGGCCAGCCCCAGTTGCTTGAGGTGGTTGCCGCATTGGGTCCGGTTGGCCGCTTCGCGGACCTTCTGAACCGCCGGGAGCAGCAGGCCGATGAGGATGGCGAGGATGGCGATCACCACCAAAAGCTCGATCAGCGTGAACGCTCGCCGCTTGGTCCTTGACAATGGGCGCATGGCTGTACCTCGACGTTGTGTTCTCTAGCGCGCGGCCCCTTCGCCCCATTGGGTCGCGTCCCAGACTTTGACGAGGTGGTCGCGCCCCCCCGAGAACAGCCACCTGCCGTCCGGGCTGAACGCCAGGCTGCTGATAAGCCCGATGTGGCCGCGAAGGGTGCGGGCCCGCACGTATCCGGCGTGGCGGTCCCACACCTTCACGGTGCTGTCCTCGCCCGCCGAGGCGAGCCACCGGCCGTCGGGACTGAAGGCCACAGTGCAAATGTCCCCGTTGTGCCCCCGGAGCGGAGGATGCGCCTCCCGGCCGCTTTCCACGTCCCAGATCTTGACCGTGTACTCCTCGCCCCCGGTCGCCAGGTGCCGGCCGTCCGGGCTGAACGCCATGTTCAAATACACCCCGGGGCTCCGGGCTTGACGTTCAAACTCCGGCTTCCGCACCTGACCGAGGCGGGTCGGAGCCCACGCCCACACCTTGACCTTCCCATCCCCGCCGGCCGAAGCCAGGTGCGAGCCGTCGCGGCTGAACACCACCCCCTGGACCTCCCGGTTGTGGGTGCCGAGCGTGCCGAGCGTCTGACCGTTCCGCGCGTCCCAGACTTGCACGGTTCCGTCCTTACTTCCCGTGACCAGGTATTGCCCATCGGGGCTGAAGGCCACGGCAAAGAGCTCCGTCCCGCTTGGTGTGTCCGGGAGCGTGACGACTTCGCGTTTGGTCTGTGCGTCCCAGACCTTGACGCTAAACAGAGCACCGTTCCCGCCGGCGGCGGCGATCCGCTCGCCTTGCCAGGCCACGCAGAAGACGATGGTCCCGTGGCCGGGGAACTCGACGCGGTCCCGTCCAGTCCGCGCGTCGCGGACATTGACAGGCATGTTCCAGCCGGCCGAAGCAATCTTCCGGCCGTCGGCGCTGACCGCCAAGCTCCAGATTTCGTTGCTGCTTTGCAAGGTCTGGACTCCCCGGACCTCATGGCCCTGGAGCGGGGTCGCATCCCAGACGCGGATGGTCTTATCCTGGCTGGCAGAGGCGACGCGCCGGCCGTCCGGGCTGAATGCCAGGCCCCCACACCAGCGGGTGTGTCCACGGAGGCTGAGCACCTCCCGGCCGGTCGTCGCATCCCAGACGCGCACGATCTTGTCTTCGCCAGCCGAGACGACGCGCCGGCCATCCGGGCTAAAGGCGACGCCCAAAACGAGTCCGTTGGTATGCGGAAGCGTGTGAACGAGCCTGCCGGTCGTGGTATCCCACACGTCCACGCGGCGGTTGAAGCTGGCCGTCGCCAGCAGCCCGCCGTCCTTGTCGAACGCCAGCGCGCCGACGGGATGGCGAGTTTCGGGGAAGATGTGTAGCAGCTCGCTCCCGGCCTCCGAATCCCACAGCTTTACGCTTCCCGCCCAGTTCCCCGACGCCAGGCGCCGCCCGTCGCGACGGAACGCCACGCTGATCCGATGCTTTTCGTGTCCGGCGAAGGTGTGCAAGAGCTGACCGTTCCTCCAATCCCAGACCGTCACATCCCCCTCACTTCCCACAGCGAGCAGTCGGCCGTCGAGGGGACTGAACGCCGCGGCATTCATGGCGAAGTAAACGCCATCGCACGGACGGGCGAACACCTCCTGGCAGGTCGTCCAGTCCCAGACCTTCACTTGCTTCTCCGCGCCGACGGAGGCCAGGTGCTTGCCATCGGGGTGGAATGCGACGCAGCACGCGAAGCCGCTATGCGCTTTCTCGAGAGTCTGGATCACCCTGCCCGTCGCGAGGTTCCAGACCTTGATGGCCCCGTCCCCGCCCGCGGTGGCGAGGAATCCGCCATCGGGGCTGAACGCGAGGCTGTGGACCTCGGTCTTGTCGAGAAGGATCATCGGTTCCTCCCAGCAGAGCCGCATGAGGTAGTGCCACTCCCACTGGCGCAGGTCTTCGGGACACTCGTGGAGGAGTTGAAGAGCGCGTTTCAGGTTGTTCACGGACAGTTCCCGGTGGGCCAGGGCAATGCGGTGGAAGTAGGAGTCGCGTCGCAGGTCGTCCTTGGCCCGGATCTCCGCCTGGAGGGCGTTTCCCGTGGCCCTCTGTTCCCGCGCGATCAGGATCGTGCTCGTCGCCAACGCTCCCACGGCCAGCACCATCGCCATGGCCACCACCGAGACGGTGGCCAGCGCCCTTTTGTTCCGCCGGGCGAACTTGCGGAACCGATACCGTGCGGACGGCGGACACGCCTGCACCGGCTCGTCGTAAAGGGAGCGCTGCACGTCCGCCGCCAAGGCGCTGACCGTCTCGTAGCGGCGGTTGCGGTCCTTCTCCAGGCACTTCATCACGATCCAGTCCAACTCGCCACGGATCAGTCGCCGGAGCTCCTGCGGATCGGTCCTGCGGTTGGCGGAGATCGTAGTCGCGGCCTGCCCGAGCGTGCTGATGCGGGTGCTCGGCCGGGCCGGTTCCTCTTCGCGGATGATGCGGCGGATCTCGTCGTACCCCACTGTCCGCAGTCGCTCCTTGTCAAACGGGGTCGTGCCCGTCAGCAGCTCATAGAGCAGCACACCCAGCGAATAAATGTCGCTGCGCGTATCCACGTCCAGTCCGCTCATCTGCGCCTGCTCCGGACTCATGTACAACGGCGTACCGATCATCTGCGCGAAGTTGGTGAAGAGGGTCTTCTCGGTCAGTTGCTGGCCGGTCGCCTTGGCGATGCCGAAGTCGATGACCTTGACCACCGGCCGGTCGTCGTGCAGCGTCACCAGCACATTGGACGGCTTGAGGTCGCGGTGGATGATGCCCTTCTGATGGGCGTGCTGCACCGCCTGACAGACGCTGAGGAAGAGTTCAAGCCGCTCGCGAACGTTCAAATGGCTCTGGTCGCAGAAGTCGGTCAGGGGAATGCCGCGGATCAACTCCATCGCGAAGTAGGGTCGGCCCGAGGCGGTCTGTCCGCCATCGAAGACGTGGGCGATATTGGGGTGGTCCATCAGCGCCAGCGCCTGCCGCTCGGCCTCAAAGCGGGCCACCACCTGCCGCGTGTCCATGCCCGGCTTGAGCACCTTGAGGGCGACTTTGCGTCGGACAGGCTGCGTCTGCTCGGCCATGAAGACAATGCCAAAGCCGCCCTCGCCGATCTGTTCCAGCAGCTTGTACGCGCCGACCACCGTGCCGACACGTTCGCGGACCGGCGACTCATCGACGGTGGCCACCAGAGCGGCGGCGGGGCGTTCCATGAAGCCGCCGGACTGCTGATGAGCTTGCAGAAGTTGCTCCAGCCGCTCACGCAGGCTCCCGTCGCCCGCGCAGGCGCGATCCAGATATGTTGATCGCTGCGCCGGGTCGTCGATGTCCAGCGCCGCCAGAAACAGGGAACGCTCGTTCATGGCCGGAACCTCCCGACGGCCGCGCGCCGGGCCGTCATCTCTTCAAGCGCCGTTCACGCTTGAATCGCGCCATTTTTTCGGTCTTGCTTCTGCGCTGGCGGCGAGGCGGGACAGGTTTACGGCTCGCCGATGGCCCGCCGCAGCCAGGCGCGGGCGTAGACCCACAGGCGGTCGGCCGAGCGGGGAGAAATGTTCAGCACCGCGGCTACTTCCGGGATCGATAGGCCGGCGAAGTAGCGGAGCTTGACCAGTTCCGCCGCCTGGGCATCCGCCGCAGCCAGTCCGGCCAGCGCCTCGTCCACCGCCACCACTTCCTCGGCGTTCTCGCCGGCGGCCAGATTGGCCTCGTTCAATTCCACGCGAACTCGGTCGCCGCCGCGTTTGCGGCGGCGCTTGCGACGGGCGCGGTCCACCAAAATGCGCCGCATGGCCTCGGCGGCAACGGCCAAGAAATGACCGCGACTCCTCCAGTGCGGGGCGTTTTCACCGTCCGCCAGGCGGAGGTAGACCTCATGCACCAGGGCGGTGGCTTGCAGGGTTTGGCCCGGCTTCTCTTGTGCCATCTTCTCGGCCGCCAGCCGCCGCAACTCGTCGTAGACCAACGGCAGCAGTTGCTCCGCCGCGCGCGGATCACCCGCCTCGATGTCCTTCAGGATCTGCGTGACGTCGGCCATGATCCGCGAGTATACAGATCGCAAACAGCGTAGGCAAACGAGAAGGGCGATGGGTTCAAAAGAGATGAGGCCGTGACGCCGGCGCGAAAGACAGGGCGTCCCTCTTCCGTGGTAGAAGCGACTCACCATCCGTATAGTAATCCAGGAAGCCATTTCGGGACGAGCGTTGCGGGGGCCGCCGTGGCGAAGAAACACCAACATCACCAGACAGCCGCCTTCACCCCGGCGGAACTGCGGCCGCGCATCGAACGGGCGCGACGGGAGGGACGCTTTCAACAAGCGCTTGAGCTGGCCAAGCAACTGCACAAGTACGAATCGACGCCCGAGCACGTCGAATTGCTCAAGGAAGTCTATCTCGGCCGCGCCCGGCAGTTGCGCACACAGGGGCAGCCGCGCGACGCGCTGACCGTGCTCGACGCGGCCTCGCGTTTGGATGCGACGACGCCGGAATGGTTGGAGCGATTGGCCGAGGAGATGGCCCTGTGCGGCGAGGTCGCACGCACGCTGGCCCTGATCGAGAAATTGCCCGAGGCGTCGGCCGCTCGCCTTCTCATGTTCGCCGCCGACGCCGCCATGCAGCAGGAAGCCGCCGGACGCGCCGCCCTGCCACCGTCGCTGCGCGAGGACTTCGATCGCGTCGTCCTCGCCTTCCAGCAAACCGAGTCCGGTCAGGACGAGGCGGCCCGCGCGACCTTGCAGGGCATTGGACTGCGTTCGCCGTTTCTCGAATGGAAACTGCTGCTGCGCGGCCTGCAAGCGTACTGGCAGAACGACGACGTGCGCGCTCTGGAGAACTGGCAACGTCTGACGCCGGAGCGCCTGCCGGCGCGATTGGCCGCGCCGTTTCGCTTTCACATCGACTCCGCCTTTCGCGGCGCCCAGCCGCCGGCCGTGCAGGCCGTGCTGCAAAAACAGAGTGATCGACTACAGGGTTCTCCGTTGTTGACGCACCTGCGCACTCTGCAAGCGACGATGGCCGACAAGAACAAGTTGGCCTCGGCGTTCCGGCAGGCCGAGGCGCTGCTGCCGGTCCTGCGTCAGGAAGCGCCGCAGTTGGTGCCGCGGCTGGCTCGCTGCTTTTACTGGGCCGTCCTCGAAACCGGACCGGACGATCTGCTGCGTTATCAGCGCGTCTTCGGCAAGCCGGCCGACGATCCGAACTTCCACCGCCTACAAGCGCTGGGCTACGAAAAGGGCGACGATCTCGCCGAGGCCCACCAGCACTGGCACGAGTACGAAAAGGAGATCGCCGCCCATCCGCAAAACTGGCCCGGCGATCAGGCCGACCACGCCCGCGCCCTCATCTGGCTGCGCATGGGCCAGAATGCCGCCAGCGTGCCGGAGACACGCAGGGCACAACGGCGACAATTCAGCCTGTTCGGCCTGGACGAACCGCCTAGGCCGCTGCATCCGCCCGCCGAGAAGTGTTTGCAAAAGAGCCTGCAACTGGCTGGGGATCTGCTCGAAACGCACGAGGCGCTGATTCGCTACCACCGGGAGGGCAAGCGCGAGGCCAAGGCCGAGAAGGCGGCGCGCGAGTTGCTCGAACAATTCCCCGATCATGTGCCGACCCTGGAATTGCTTGGCGATCTGCGCCGCCAGCGCGGCGACCACGAACAGGCGATGGAACTGATGCAGCAGGCGATGCGGGGCAACGCGCTGGACCGCCGGCTGCGCCGCAAGGTGAGCGAGGGGCATCTGCTGCTGGCCCGTTCGCACGTCGAGAGCGGACGATTCGACGAAGCCCGGCAGCAGTTTCAGGCCGCCCTGGATCTGAGCAACGGCGCCGACGGCGGCGTGATCGTGGCGCACTGGGCGGCCTGCGAGTTCAAGTCCGGCGACGCGGCGCAGGCGGAGGAGTTGGTGCGGCAAGCGCTGGCGCAGGCGCCCGCCGCCGTGGGCGTCGCCTACCTTCTGGCCGCGGAAGTCGGCCGCCTGAAGCTCGATCGCACACTGAAGACGCGCTTCGAGGAGGATCTCAAGCGCGGCTTGGCCGAACCGACCCCGGCGGGCGCCGTGTTCCTGGCCCGCGTTCTGGCCGAGTTGCATACGGGCGGTGTCAAGTACATCGGTCAGAAGGGCCACGCCCAGAAGGTGAAATCGTACATCCACAAGGCCCGCGACCTGGATTTCAACGAGTCGCAGCTGGAGGAACTGTGCCGGAACCTGCTCGACCTGGAGGACTACCCCAAGGCGCGGCGCTTCGCCGACATGGGAGAGTTTCGTTATCACAATAATCCGGTATTCCCCTACCTGCACGCCCTGGGTTGGATTCGGGCTGAGGGACGCCGCGCCGGTCCCTATCAGGTGGTGCCGTTGCTGCAAAGGGCCAGGGGACTGCTGCAGGGACAGCCGCCGAACGAACGGCGCGACCGCATGCTCGAAGACATCGACAAGCATCTACGCGAACTGAACCCGTTCGATCTCGATTTCCTGCGGGGCATCATCGAGACCATCGGCGGCGGCCCGGACGAGGATTTTGACGACGGCGACGACGAATGGTGAGGGCTGAGAGATGGACGATCCGCATGTCGTGCTGGGTTTGCCGCCGGACTGCGAGGACGAGGCGATCCGCCGCCGTTATTTGGAACTGGTGCGGCAGTTCTCGCCGGAGCATCATCCGGCGAAGTTCGCCGCCATCCGCGCCGCCTACGAGCGCTTGCGCGACCGCAACGCCCGTGTGCGCTATCGGCTGTTCGAGGTGGGCAAGAAAGAGACCGTGGATGCCATCGTGGAGGAGATCGCATGTCGGAGTCCTCGTCGCCGGATGTCGCTCAAGACGCTCCTGTCCCTGCAACGCAAGCCTTGACGCCCGACGCCGTGTCCGCCGTGCTCGCCGACTTTCAAAAGTGGCTGATGGCCCTGACGGCAATCGAAGAGACCGGCGAGACGCCGGTCCCACCAGTCAAAGGTGGGACCGGCGTCTCGCCGGTCGAGATCGACTTGCACACCCTGTTAGGACAGTTTTTAGCAGTACGGCAGGAAGTCAATCTGCAAACGCGCGCGGTGCGGGCGCAGCAGGAACAGAACAACGAGACGCTGCGCCAACTCACGGCGGCGCTCGACGCCCTGCGGCAGAGCCAGACGCGCGGCGAACAGGCACAGCAGCAGGCCGTCGAGGAGGCGACTCGACCTCTGGTGAAAACACTGCTCGATCTGTACGACGCGCTGGCCCTCGCTGGCCGCGAGGTCCAACGCCTGCGCGAGACGGTGCAATCCGGCCTGGCACAACTCACCGAGGCGGAAGCGCCCCTCGTTCCCGCCGCGCCGCGCTCCTTCTGGGCGAGCCTGTTTCGCACGGCGGCCCCGGATGCGGCGGAGATGGAACGGCGTCACGAGCGCGAACAGCTGGCGCGCGCGAGCGGCGAGCACGTGCGGCAGATGCTCGCGTCGCTGGTGACGGGCTATACAATGAGCTTGCAGCGCGTCGAGCGGGCGCTGCGCCAGCATGGACTGGAAGCGATCCCGACGAGGGGAGCGCGTTTCGATCCGGAGCGAATGGAGGTGGTGGAGGCCGTTCTGGACAGCGGCCAACCCTCCGGCGAAGTGATCGAGGAAGTGCGCCGCGGCTATTTGTGGAATGGCCGCGTCTTCCGTTACGCACAGGTTCGGGTAGCCAAGTCCTGACAGAATAGAAGCGCTTACCAGCCCGAAGCGCCAGCGAGGGCGGGATACCAGCCCTCGCTGGCGCTTCGGGCTGGTGAGGATAGGGGATGCGAGCATGGAACCCATTGTCGGCATCGATCTGGGCACCACCAACAGCGAGGTCGCCCTGGTGCGCGACGGCCAACCGTTCGTCTTCGAGGCCGGCGGCGATCCTCTTCTGCCCTCGTTCGTCGGTCTGTCCGAGGACGGCCGATTGCTGGTCGGCGCGGCGGCGAAAAATCAGTGGGTGCTGGCGCCCGAGCGCACCATCAAATCCATCAAGCGCAAGATGGGCCAGGACGTGAAGGTGCGGCTCGGCGAGCAGGAATATCGGCCGCAGGAAATCTCGGCGATGATCCTCAAGGCGCTGCGCGATCGCGCGTCGGCACAGCTGGGCGTGCCGGTCAACAAGGCGGTCATCACGGTGCCGGCCTACTTCAACGACGCGCAGCGCCAGGCGACACGCGAGGCCGGCGAACTGGCCGGGCTGGAAGTGGTGCGCATCCTCAACGAGCCGACGGCCGCCTCGCTGACCTACGATCCCGGCCAGCACGAGCTGCGCCGCATGTTGGTGTACGATCTCGGCGGCGGCACCTTCGATGTGTCCATCGTGCAGGCCCAGCAGGGCGTCGTCGAGGTCTTGTCCAGCCACGGTGACACGCAACTCGGCGGCGACGACTTCGACGAACTGCTGCTCACGCTCGTCTGCGATCGCTTCCAGCAGGAGCACGGCGTCGATCTGCGGGCCGACCTCGTGTCGCGCTCGCGCGTTCTCCGCGCCGTCGAGACGGCCAAGCGTCATCTGTCGTTCCACCCCTTCACGCGCATTGAGGAAGAGTTCATCGCCGAGAAGGATGGGCAGGCGCTGCACCTGACGATGGAGCTGACGCGCGACGAGTACGAGACGCTGATCCAGCCGCTTCTGGACCGCACGATGGATTGCGTGCAGCGGGCGCTCGACGACGCCAACCTGATCGCCTCGTCGATCGACAAGGTGGTGTTGGTCGGAGGCAGCACGCGGACGCCGCTCATCACTCAGATGCTGGAGGAGCGCCTGGGCCAACCGGCGCATCAGGAGGTCAACCCCGATCTGTGCGTGGCGCTGGGGGCGGCCATCCAGTCGGCGATCATCGCCGGCACCGACGTCGGCGCGGTGCTGGTGGACATCACGCCGCATTCGCTGGGCATCAAGTGTGTGGACAGTCAGCGCGGCTTCCCCTTCGAGTTCCACTTTGCGCCGATCATCCATCGCAACACGGCACTGCCGGCCTCGCGCAGCGAGGTTTTCTACACCTTCCACGACGATCAGACCGAGGTCGAGATCGACGTTTACCAGGGCGAAAACGCCGACGTTCGCCGCAATCATCGCGTCGGTCGTTTCATGGTGCAGGGGTTGTCGCGCGTGCCGTCCGGCAACCCGATCCTCGTGCAGTTGGAGCTGAATCTCGATGGGATGCTGAAGGTGTCGGCGCGCGAGCGGGCCACGGGTTT
>DATBGU010000311.1:0-7973 GCA_036557825.1 Gemmataceae bacterium | reverse complement strand
GGGAGCGCGTGCCGTCGTCCGCGAGGCGGCGACGCCGCGAACGTATGAGCGTTTCACGCACCGGCCCGGCGGCGCGGTCGGCGGCGTGCGGTTGAACCTCGACAACAGCAATCAGCACGCCATCCCGCACGACCTCGGCGTGCCCGGTTTTTGGCTCGCCGGCGATACCACCTGGCCTGGTCTGGGTACGGTTGCTTGTGTCCTGGGCAGCCGTCTCGTCGCCGAGCGCGTGCTAGCTCTCGATCGTAAGACGTATTCTCGGCGTCCCACTCAGTCAGCCGAACTGCCATGCACCTCTGACCGCGCACCCGTGTCAACGATGAGAGGGAAGAAGCTGTCGTTGCTGCGGCGCGCGGCGAGATGAGCCGGCTTGTAGCGTTCGACCATCGCCCGTTCGCGAACGCGGAACACCGCAGTTCATTCAGGGAACTGCTGCGCTCATCAGAAGCTGCCGCACAAGTTCTTTGGTAACCTGCCAGAACATCGATGAATCATTCAACGCCAACACAATGCCATGTCGTCGTTCCTTCTCCGGATGAATATAGTTGCGATATTCCTTTAACACATCTGCCACATGCTTCGCGGATTCAGTGATCCACTTCAGTTCGTGAGCAACCTTGATGTATGAGTCCAGCATCCATTCCTGATAATTCAAGGTTTTTCCAGTGATCTTATCCTTCGGAGCCGACGCGGCGTTGACAAGCGGATTCTTCACAGGCATTTTGTTGGCCCGTGCCACGAATAGGGCTTCGAGGAGACCACCCATCATGACGATTGCAGCCAAGTGCGCTTCCCCTTTGACGCATTTGCAGCACTCCTGCCATCTTCGCGTCAGAATGTCACGCATTTCCTGATTCCCAGCCAAGGGCGAGAAGTCGGGCGCAAGATCGTCCGTACTGACGATAACAGGGGTCGCAGGCGCAGTTAGTGCCGCGACGCGCATGGTGACGAGGGCTGTCTTGGTGTCCCTCAAAGCATGGAGGTAAGTTTGACGTGCGGCGTACTTGGCCGTGGAGTTCAAGATATTTGTGTAGTGACTGTCAGCAGTAACAAGGTCGAGGTTGGAATTGCCCGCGATAACGGCTGGCCGATGGGTATTAAACCATGCTAGTGCCGTGGCCTTCAGCGACGCGATAGCATCCACTCCACGGACCTGCTTAGTCCTGATCTTCGAGACCAATGATCGCGCGGTCGAAACCTCTCGGATGGCTGCATCGATAGCATCGGAAGCAGTGGGCATATGCGCGCACTCCCTTCAATAGTCGAGAGCATCGCGTCACCCACCAGGTCTCGCGGTCTGCGTCTTCTTTGTGATCTTCTCGGTCTGCGTCTTTTTTTTCGCAATGTTCCGCTTCCGAGGGCGTCGCCGGGGTGAGTCTTCGGAACCGTTCCCCGGAAGTGCCATCGCGACGAGGTTTTCGCCCACGGAGTTGATCCGAAACAGTCCGTTACCAGCAGCGTCAAGATAACCCGCATTCTTTGCATTGGTGAGTGTCATACCGGGCTTCGGCGGTCGCCTTCGGCCGGCTAGCCGTGCGGCTTCCTGAAGCGCGTCAGCATCAATGGCGTCCTTTCGTTGTGCTTCCGGCGCTTCAAAACGGTAGAAATAAGCGACGACTGCCGCAAACTGCTGATCACTCTTGGGTGCCTTCGCAGCAGCGAACTGTTTGATGTCTGTCGAGTGAGTGGCTCCCCCTATGCCGTGTTGGGGCACAGAGGGCGACGCCGCGGTTACAGGTGCGTTAGGCATCTGCGCCGTAGCCGCCAATTGCAAGCCCAAGGTTTCGCTTGCGAATCGCAAAGCGAGCGTCTGCGATGTTTTATCGAGTCCTTTCAGCGCTTCGACGATTGACTTGGCTGCGTCAAAATGGCTCGTTTCCGGCTGCGGTTGGTCTACCTGTTGGCTCATGCGGGCCTCCGTTGGCCACTAATCACCGCAGACGAACGCGCACTGATTCGGATCGCTGCGGAGCCTTTCGATTGACTTGACTGACAAATAATGATGAATTGTACCAGAGATGAACTGCCATGTCCACGCCTCCCTACGCGGCTGCGATGTCAAAAGATGGCAGTAGCCGACCAAACGGAGCCAGCCGCACACCTGCTCCTCTTCTCGAAAGCAGGCACTTGCCGGAGTAGTTGCCGCGATCCGAGCTGGCCCTCATGTTGCCGCTCGGCTCGTGGCAACTACCACAGAGGAAGGATCGCAACGCGCCGCATTCTATTTGCCGCTCTTGTGAACCGGCTGGGATTTCTTGCTGTCGTACGTCTCGAAAAAGACGTTGTTCTCCGACTTGCGCGTGACCAGGTGAACGCGGCCATCGATGACCTTTTCCTCTTTCTTTTTGCCCTTCTCCGCATCCGTGAGCATCTTCGTCACGGCCGCGGCAGTGGCCGGCTCGAACTTCTTCTTGTCCTTCGGCAGCGCGGCCACGGCCTCGATGGCGCTGGCCCGCAGCAGGCGCGGCCACAGCTTGGCGAACAACTCCGCCGAGCCGTACACATCGAAATTCTCGACCTTGCCATTGATGGCCGCGGCGTAGCCGATCGCGTCCTTCTGACCCTTCGGCGCGTCGCTCATCTCCTTCACGTAGCGCTCGACCATCTCCAGGAGCTTCTTGTCTTCCTGCGATAGCTGAAGACTGCTGGGCGATGCCTCCTGTTTGACGGACTTGCCGACACTCCGGCTGAGCCGCATCTGCGCGTCGGCCACTTCCTTCCAGACCCGCCCCTGATCTCGGTTGTACTGGGCGGCGAGTTGCACGCCCTTGCCGGCCGCCTTGCCGGGTGAGCCGAAGCGAGCAACGTCCTCCGCACCGCGCTGGCTCCAGCGCGACTGCTCGACGCAGTAGCAGGGAAGGGGCACCTTCCCCGACTTCGGCTTGACGATCATGTCCATCGCCAGGATGCGGTCCTGCTGGCCGCCCTTGATGATGTCGCCCGCTTCGAGGAACAGATCCGCGTCCGTGGACAGGTTCTCGACGTGGACCTTGTTGACCTCTTTCGTCTCGTGGACGACGGCCTTTTTCTGTTCCAGGGCCTCGGACAAGGTGAGGTAGTGTTTCCCCGGAATGGCGTCCTTGCCGTGGATGAGAAAGATGGTCAGGTTGCCCTGCGTGACGGGCGCGGAGATGCGATAGTCACCGGCCCGTGTGTCCTCCGCCCGCGCCGCCACCGCCAACCCCAGCAGCCCCACGGCCGCCATCAGCACCGCACGTACTTTCATGGCTCGACCTCCTGAGACAGCGTTGGAATGCCGATCGCACCGCTTCGACTCTATTGGCCGACTCTACCCCCGCGAAGGAACGTCAGCAACGATAAAACAACCAGCCCTCAGCGCCAGCAAGGGACTACCCTTGCTGGCGCTGAGGGCTGGCCCGGAAGCGCTTTCGATCTCACAAATGTCCGTGTTCCGCCAGCCAGCGCTCGGCGTCCAGCGCCGCCATGCAGCCGGTGCCGGCCGCCGTCACCGCTTGACGATAATAACTATCCGCCACGTCGCCGGCCGCGAACACGCCCTCAATGCTCGTGTTCGTCCGCGCCGGCTTCGTCCACAGGATGTAACCCTTGTCGTCGAGTTTCAATTGGCCGTCGAGGAACTTCGTGTTCGGCGTATGGCCGATGGCGAGGAAGACGCCGCTGACATCCAGCGTTTCCGCTTGCTTGTCCACCGTGCTTTTCAGACGAACGCCGGTGACGCCGTCCTTGTCCGTGCCGAGCACCTCGTCGAGAGTGCGGTTCCATTTCATGGTGATCTTCGGGTTCTCCAGCGCTCGCGCCTGCATGATCTTGCTGGCCCGCAGCTGATCGCGGCGATGCACCAGGTACACAGTGCTGGCGAACTTGCTCAGGTAGGTGCCCTCCTCGACGGCCGAATCGCCGCCGCCGACCACGACCAGCGGCTTGTTGCGGAAGCGCGGCAGCGCTCCGTCGCACACGGCGCAGGCCGACACGCCGTTGTTCTTGTATTTGTCCTCCGAGGGCAGTCCCAGATAGTTCGCCCGCGCTCCGGTGGCGATGATGACGCTCAGCGTCTCAATGGTTTGCCCCTCGCGCGCCGTCAGCACGAACGGGAGGCGCTTGAAGTCCACTTTCACGATGTCATCGGTGACGATGCGCGTGCCGAAATTGACGGCTTGCTGGCGCATGTACGCCATGATTTCCGGACCGAACGCCGAGCGTCTGCCCGAGGCGTGCTTGCCCAGGTAATAGCCTTCCAGCATGGCGAACTGATCGGCGGGCAGGGCCGAACGCGAGAACTGCTCCATCACCGCAGCATCGACGAACGGCCAAGAGGGGAAGTTTTCCACCTCGGTTGTCAGGTTCAACTGTCCCAGCGGCAGCGTGCCTTGCAGGCGGTTCTCCTCGATGACGGCCCCTTCGTAGACGAGCGGTTCCAGATTGGCGCGGGCCGCGTAAATCGCCGCCGTCCAGCCCGCCGGACCCGAACCGATGATGACAACCTTCTCCGGCATGATTGCTCCTTAAATTCCTCCGGTCGCTGACGCTCCCGGCTCGCCAACGGACAGCTTCTCTCCCCGGCGGCGATGCTTGACGGTACACTTCTGTAGTGTCCACATTGTAGGGTGGCTGACAAGGCGGTCAACGCCGGAGGATTGGGGGGCTTTGTTGCAAAACTCCTCAAAAAGACAAGTTGGCAAAGCTGGGTAGTTGCCTGGCTTCCCCAGAGTACCACTGTCTGGACTTTTGCAACAAAGCCGGATTGGGGAGAGGAGAGCCGAGCCGATGCTTCGTCTGACGGATTTGCGCGAGATTTTGCGCTACGTACCGCGCTTCCGCGATAAGGTGTTCGTCATCGCCCTGGACGGCGCCATCGTCGAGCATGAGAACTTCCGCAATCTGCTGCTCGACATCGCCCTGCTGCGCAGCTTACGCATCGGCGTCGCCCTGGTCCACGGGGCGGGACATCAGATCCGCCGCCTCGCCGAGCAGACTGGACAGACACCCTCCAACCTCGACGGCACCGGCATCACCGACGCCGCCACGTTGCAGCTCGCTCTGTCGGCCGCCAACCGCGTCACCCATGAGACGCTCGAAGGACTGTCCGCCAACGACCTGCGCGGTGCCTGCGGCAACGCCTTGGTGGCGCATCCGGCCGGCATCCTGCAAGGCGTCGATCACCTGCACACCGGACGCGTCGAGCGCGTCGATATTGCGCTGCTGCGCGCCCTGCTCGATCAGGACATCGTGCCGGTCATTCCGCCGCTGGGCTGCGACGGCGAAGGCCAATCGTATCGGCTCAACTCCGACAGCGTCGCCGTCGAGGTGGCCCGCGCCCTGCAAGCGGTCAAGCTGATTTACCTGACCATCTTCGAGGGCATCCAGGCGCCCAGCGAGACGGGCGGACCGCTCGAACTGCTGCGGCAGTTGTCCGTCGAGGAAGCGGAGGTGATCCTCAAGAAGCAGCGCGCCGAGGTGCCGCCGGCGCATCTGTCCAAACTGGAGCACGCCGTGCGGGCGGCGCGCGGCGGCGTGCCGCGCGTCCACATCATCGACGGCCGCGTCGAGGAGGGGTTGCTCGCCGAGGTCTTTTCCAACGAGGGCATCGGCACGCTGATCCACGCCAACGAGTACCAGGCCATCCGCCGCGCCCATCGCCGCGACGCGCGCGCCATTCACGCGCTCATCCAGGCCAGCATCGAGAGCGACGAGTTGGCCCGGCGCAGCCTCGCCGACATCGAGCGCGCCATCGACGATTTCTTCGTCTTCGAGGTCGATCGCAATCCGGTGGCCTGCGCCGCCTTGCACCTGTATCCGGCGCAGAAGCAGGCCGAGCTGGCGTGCGTGTGCGTCAACGCGCGTTATGAGAACCAGGGCATCGGCGGCAAGCTCATGCAGTACGCCGAGACGCAGGCCCGCGCCGGCGGCGTGGCGCAACTCTTCTGTCTGTCCACGCAGGCGTTCAACTATTTTCAGCAAAAGGGCGGCTTCACGCCCGGCGCGGCCGACGGCCTGCCGCCGACGCGCCGCGAACGCTACGAGCGCAGCGGCCGACGCTCGCTAGTGCTGTTCAAGCAGCTCGCATGATTTTATTTGGAGGCCGGCCATGCCTATCGAAGCACGCGACATTCACGTTCGGAGCCTGGCGACTTCGTCGGCCTTGTCGGAGTATTACATGCCCAACCTTATCACCCCGCTGGAAGTGATCCGCGTTCTCAACGCCGTGCGCGTGAAATTCATGCTACTGGGTGCGCACGGCTTGGGCGGTTGGATGGGAAAGCCGCGCGCCACCGAGGACGTGGATGTGCTCGTCGGAACGCGCGGACATAAGAAAGCAGTGAGTGCTTTGCTGGCGGCGTTCCCCCATCTGCAAGCGGAAGACCATGAAGTCGTGACTAGGCTGCGCGATCCGGAGACGGGAACCATCGTCATCGACGTGATGAAACCGAATCAACCTCTGTACCGTGACGCTCTCAAGTACAGGCACACGGTCCAATCCGGTGGCCAGACCTACTCGATCCCTTCCCTGGAGTTGGCCCTGACTACCAAGTTCGCAGCCATGATTAGTCTGACACGCGCCGATCGGGACAAGTTTCAGGATG
This sequence comes from Gemmataceae bacterium, assembly GCA_036557825.1. GTDB lineage: Bacteria > Planctomycetota > Planctomycetia > Gemmatales > Gemmataceae > JAJPHU01. Next base: position 1,410 of record DATBGU010000311.1, on the reverse strand, counting down.
CTCGTGATTTCATGTACATCGTCGATTCCAACCCCGGCATCGATCTGGTGAAACTTCGCGCTCTCGGCCAACTCGTCTACAACGGCGGCGGCGATGAGATCGTGGAAAATGTTCGCAAGGTGCGCGCCGGCGAGAAACTGACCCTGTAGAATTTCACCCATGATTGATCTCTCCGTCACTCTGGGCCGTCTGCATCTGAAGAACCCGGTCCTCGTCGCCTCGGGCACGTTCGGCTACGCGCGCGAGATGGCCGGCGTCGTGGACTTCGCCCGGCTGGGCGGCGTCGTGCCCAAGACAGTCACGCGCCATCCGCGCGCCGGCAACACGCCGCCGCGCACCATCGAGACGCCTTGCGGCATGCTCAACGCAATCGGACTCGACAACGACGGCATCGACCATTTTTTGCACCATCATCTGCCGTATCTGCGCACGCTGCCGACCGCGGTCCTCGCCAACATCGCCGGCGAAAACGAGGACGATTTCGTCGAAATGGCGACGATGCTCGGCCGCGAAGAAGGATTGGCCGGGGTCGAATTGAACCTGTCGTGTCCGAACGTGGCCGGCGGCATCGACTTCGCCATCGACCCGGAGATCACGCATCGCGTGGTGCGGCGCGTGCGCGAAGTCTGTCCGCTGCCGATCGTGGCCAAGCTGACGCCCAACGTGACGAACATCGCGCCCATCGCCCGCGCCGCCGCCGAGGCAGGGGCGGATGCGCTGTCGCTGATCAATACCTTCGTGGGAATGGCCGTCGATTGGCGTCGCCGCCGGCCGGTCCTCGGCAACGTCACCGGCGGCCTGAGTGGGCCGGCGATCAAGCCGCTGGCCCTGCGCCTCGTCTGGCAGGTGGCGAAGCAAGTGCGCGTGCCGATCGTTGGCATCGGCGGCATCGCCACGATTGAGGACGTGATGGAGTTTCTGATCGCCGGGGCCAGCGCCGTGCAGTTGGGCACGGTGAATTTCTACGATCCGACCGCGTCGATGCGCGTGGTTGAGGAACTGCCTGCGGCGCTGGGGCAACTCGGCGCAAGCAGCGTCCGTGAAGTTGTCGGTACGCTGCAAACGTGAGCCGCGCGGCCTTTCGGATAAACCGCCAAGACGGCCATTTCTTCACATTCCGTAATTTTTTGCTTGTGGGTGGTTTCAGCCGATGGTACAAAAGGGCGATTCGGGGGGAATCCTTCCGATTCTCCGCGTTGAACCGTTTTGCTCACGCTGCGTCTCAACGTCGAGGCGTGGACCTACTCCCTTGAACTGCCGCGAAGGAGGCGTCCATGTTCGCCTGGCTGAAGAACCACTCGTCCCGCATCCGCACAAATCGAAAAAGAGACATTACCCCCCCCCCCAACTCTCTTATTCCTTGAGGAGTTGGAAAAACGCGAGATGCCGGCCGCGAGCATCGACGCCTTC
>DATBGU010000310.1:0-20117 GCA_036557825.1 Gemmataceae bacterium | reverse complement strand
TGCCGGTGCCGTGCGCGTAGGGACTGACGCCGTAGTGAGCCGGGCCGATGATGCGCAACCCCGCTTGATACCACTCCTCGACCTGCTCCGGCGACAGCACCGGATCGGCCCCTTCCATGCTGAGAATGAAGCCGAGCGGCTCCTTGTCCGCGTTGCCCTGCCAGGCGCGAACGTGCTTTTCCAGAGTCGGCGCGTCCTTGATCCAGCGCAGCACGCCCTGCTGTTCGAGGACGCGATAGTAGGCCATCTGTCCGTGTGCGGCCGCATACGCCGACTCCATGCGCTCATAGCGCTGAATGGCGGGCATCAGGTTGGCCCGCAGCAGACGAGCGAGCAGCGTGGCGATGAACAGGCCGACGCCGCCGCGTCGCAGCTCCGGGAACGATACGGTGCCCTCACCGCGTCCCTTGCCGGTCATGCCCAGCTCGCGCTCGCGCTGGCGAATGTCGGCGGCCGGCAGCAGCAGATCGCGGTTCCAGTCCAGGGCGTTCCAGGCCAGGTCCAAATGCGCGTCGAAGATCAACATAGGTAGATAGGTAGTTGGGTGGGTGGTTCGGTGGTCAACGTCCGGCTCCTACTATACAGTGATTGAGTAACATGGGACAGGATTTTGTCAACCATCTAACCACCTAACCACCCAACCACCTATGCGGCAGATTCAGATTGGCAACGTGACGGAAACCGTAGTGGAGCGCGCCGATTATCCACCGGAGCGATTGCAGGCGATTCTCGGCCCGGAAACCGTGGCCGTCCTCGGTTACGGCGTGCAGGGGCGCGGTCAATCGCTCAACATGAAGGACCACGGCGTCAAGGTCATCGTCGGCCAGCGCGAGAAAACCAAAAGCTGGGATCTCGCCGTGCAGGACGGCTGGAAGCCGGGCGAGACGCTGTTTCCGTTGGAGGAAGCGGCCAAGCGCGGGACGATCGTGCAGTATCTGCTCTCCGACGCCGGCCAAAAGGAGTTCTGGCCGACTCTCAAACCGCTGATGACGAAGGGCAAGGCGCTGTATTTCTCGCACGGATTCAGCATCGTCTACAGCGATCAAACCGGCGTCGTGCCTCCCAAGGACATCGACGTGATCCTCGTCGCTCCGAAGGGATCGGGCACGACGGTGCGCCGTCTGTTCCTGGAAGGCAAGGGCATCAACGCCAGCTTCGCCATCCATCAGGACGCGACCGGCAAGGCGCGCGAGCGGGCGCTGGCGCTGGGCATCGCCATCGGGTCCGGCTATCTGTTCGAGACGACTTTCCAGAAGGAAGTCTTCAGCGATCTGACCGGCGAGCGCGGCGTGCTGATGGGCGCGATTTACGGTTTGTGGTTGGCGCAGTATGAAGTGCTGCGCGAGCACGGCCATTCGCCATCGGAGGCGTTCAACGAGACGGTCGAGGAGGCGACCCAGAGCCTGTATCCGCTGATCGCCGAGAACGGCATGGATTGGATGTACGCCAACTGCTCGACGACGGCGCAGCGCGGAGCGCTGGACTGGTTTCGTCATTTCCGCGACGCCGCCCGGCCGGTGTTCGAGGAGCTGTATCGCAAGGTCGCGGAGGGCGACGAGACGCGCCGCGTGCTGGAGTCCAACAGCCGAGCCGACTACCGCCAACAACTCGAAAAGGAATTGAAGGAAGTGGCGGAAAGCGAGATGTGGCAGGCCGGCACCGTGGTCCGTTCGCTGCGCCCCGAACGCGCCGCCAAGTCGAAGGGATAAAAGAACAACTAACCACAGCGTCACAGAGAACACAGAGAAAGACACAGAAAAAACAATAAAAAGAGAAGAAAAGAGAAGGAGCGATTTGCTTTCACTTTTTCTTTTGTCTCTCTTCTTTTCTTCTCTGTGCTCTCTGTGACTCTGTGGTTAGCTCTTCTTCTCACCGTTATGGGGCGTGCTCCCAGTATCCATCACTGTACTTCCGAGCCGTATCGCTTCTTCGGTCGTTCCGCCGAGTTGGCGCTGCTCGACGCCGCGCTGATCGGCGGTCCCGAAAGCGTCGTCGCGCTGATCGGTCCCGGCGGGCAAGGCAAGACGGCCATCGTTCAACACTGGCTCGAACGCCTTCTGATCGCTCCGGATCGTCCCGATGGCGTGTTTCTCTGGAGTTTCTATCGCGGCAAGGACGCCGACTTGTGTTTGCGTTCGCTGTACGCCTATGCCGAAGGGATGGACCATCCGCCCGAATTGTCCGCCAGTTATTGTGTCGATCATCTGCTGCCGCTGCTGCGGCGGGAGCGCTGGGCGATCGTGCTGGACGGCACCGAGGTGGCTCAGTACGACGGTGGATCGTGGCAGGGACGGTTTATCCATCCTGAGTTGGGACGGTTACTGGAAGAATTGGCGTCCGACCCGATGCCCGGCGTCGTGGTACTAACGACGCGCTTTCCTCTGCCGACGCTGACATCGCGTCGTCATGCGCGATTGATCTCGCTCAGCGGACTCGATGACGAGAGCGCTCGTGCCTTGCTGACCAGTCTCGGCGTGCGCGGCGAGGGGGCGATCCTCGATGAGGTGGCAACGGCTGGCGGACATCATGCCAAGGCGGTCGAGTTGCTTGGCACGTTTCTTGTCCGTTATCGCGACGGAGATGCGCGTTGTCATCGGGACTTAGCGGAATTGCCGCGCGTCGAAGGGGCCAGCGAGGAAGAGCATCGCGTCGCGCGGGTGCTGGCCGCGTATCAGAAGGCGCTGCCGCAGGAGACGCAAGATTTGATCGCGCTGGCCACCGCCTTCCGCGATCCGCCGACCGAGGGGCGGCTGCTCGAATACCTTGCCAGCGAGCCGGTCCACACGCTGTTGCACGATACCTGGCGGCGCACGTATCCGCCCTTTGCCGGGCGGTCCCCGGGCTGGTTGGCGTCCCAGATCCAGCAATTGATCGACCTGCGACTGCTGGAGCGCGTCGGCCGAGGTGGTCCGCCGTCGGGCGCCTTGGCCGCCGTCATCGACGCCCATCCGCTCGTTCGCCGTGCCTTCGATCACGCGCTGGGTAGCGGTGAACAGCGTCAGAGCGCCCGCACACGCGCCGGCTTCCTTCGCGGCCGGCCCGATCGCCGCCGGTCCGAGACGCTGGAGGAGGCGCGCGAGGAAGTTGAGATGTTCCACGCCTACGCCGATGCGGGGTTGTGGCAGGAAGCGGACAGCACCTTCGTCGCCCTCGACAATCCCAAGCATCGCTTCCTCGCTCCGGTCCTGGAACGCGATCTGCTCCTGCGCTTCTTTCCGTCGGGAGACTGGCGACGCCCGCCGCGCTGGAATGGTTTCGGCCGCTTCCGCAGTTTGGCCATTTGTTTCGAGTTGCTGGGCCAGTTCGACGACGCCCTCGCCGCCTACCGTGAGAGCGATGCCGCCCTGCGCGGCGACGCCCTGATCGCGCTGGGCCGGCTCGCTCCGCTTCTCGATCAGCTGTTGGTGCCGCCGCCGTGGCAAACGCTGTGGAAAGCGTATCGCTGCCACGCCCTTTGCCTGGTGGGGCGAAGCGACGAGGCTGTCGCCTTGGCGAAATCGTTGGTGCCCGTGGATGTGTACGAATGGGTGCATGTCTTCGAGTGCCTCTTGCGGGCCGGTCAGTTGACGGCCCTTGACGTGCGCAGCATTCTCTTTCGTCCGCCGCACAACGGCGAGCATCGCTGGGCCGATCTCGCCCGCCGCCGCATGCGCGCCGACTATCTTCGCATCGTCGGTGATGGTGACGGCATCGACCTGGGATCGGAGTATCGCGAACTGCTCGAAGCCTACGATCGCGGCGGGTTGCCCTTCGAGCGCGCCCTGACCCGTCTGAGTTATGCGGCCTGGTTGTTGGTCCACGATCGCATGGATCAGGCCGAGAGCGTCAACCGCACCGCTCTCGATCTCGCCGGCCAGCACTCCATGCGCATCCTGGAGGCGGATGCCTGGATGATCGAGAGGACCATCGCCGACCGGTGCCGAGATCGGACACGAATACAGGCAGCTGAGGCAACCCTCGCCCGGATTCGCCGCGACATCGGCGCTCCGGCGGGAAGCCGGCCCTAACTCGGTTAGTCGTCTCCCACCGAGCCGGTTTCGATCGCTTCGCAGCCGATGCACAGGTGGTACGAACATCGGGAGCAGCGATAGGAGTTGTGCAGCGGAACCAGCGAACCGCTGCACACCGGACAGTGTGGAAGACCGGGAGTCTCCATCCGATCCGCCGCTGGGGCTTCCTGGGTTGAAGTTGTGCCGATCTGCATCCTTGGTTCCTCGTGAGTCCTCACATCTCCGCCCTTTTGTTTGGAGGGTTAGAGTACCATAAGGCGGAAAATCCGTTCAATGTCGGTAGGAGCCGGCGGCTCATCTGGGGAACACGACACGGTTCGCAGCTGCTTCGGATCGTTCCACCCTGACCGATGGAGAGGTCCGTTCGTGTCTTTGCCGCAAACTAAGGGGAGTGAGAAGTTCTGGTCGGAGGCGGGTAGCGAGGCCGTGTTACAGTTCCGTGCGGATCACGGGAGTGACGGCGTCCCGTTAGCGGACTTCCGTCAACGGGACGACGCCGTTACCGCCGGACCGGTGGATCACAAGCCATGTTGTGCGCCCTGCCGGTCCCGAAAACCTTCGTTCCGAAGATAAAATCCTTGAACCCCGCCCGCCATTGTGCCAAGATAAGTCCTGTCAACCATGACCCGCCCGCCGCGCTGTTCGCCAACGCGACCAACCCTCCGCGCCCGCGCCCAGGGCGGATTGCCGCCGTTTCACACCGATCGAGGTACGCTTTTATGACCGGGATTTGCTTGTCATTCCCTCGTCTCCTTTTGTCCGCTGGTCTGCTCGCCTGCTGGTTTCCCTGTCTTGCAGTTGCCGCCGAACCTGCCGAGAAAAAGGAGCCGAGCGAAATCAGCTACTACAAGGACGTTCGCCGCATTTTTCAACAGCACTGCCAGGGCTGCCATCAGCCGGCCAAGCCGCAGGGCGGTTACGTCATGACCGGCTACGCCGACCTGCTCAAAAAGGGCGAGCACGAGCAACCCGGCGTTGTGCCGGGACATCCCGAAAAGAGCATGGTCGTCGATCAGATCGTGCCCAAGGACGGCAAGAAGCCGGCCATGCCGCGCGGCAAGGATACGCTGTCGGCCGCCGATGTCGAACTCATCAAAAAATGGATCGCCGCCGGGGCGAAGAACGATACGCCCAAGACGCAAGTACACGTCGTTGACGCCGCGCATCCGCCGGTCTACAACTTGTCGCCGGACCTCAGCTGCGTCACCTTCTCGCCCGACGGGAAGCTGTTGGCCGTCTCCGGCTATCACGAAGTGCTGCTGCACAACGGCGACGGCTCCGGTCTTGTCGCCCGGCTCGTCGGCGAGTCGGAGCGCATCGAGTCGATCGCCTTTTCGCCGGACGGCAAATTGCTGGCCGTTGCCGGCGGCTCGCCGGGACGCTTCGGTGAGATCCAGGTGTGGGACGTGGCCAAACGCAAACTGAAACTATCCGTGTCCGTCACGTTCGATACGGTGTACGGCGTCAGCTGGTCGCACGACGGCAGCAAGCTCGCGTTCGGTTGCGCCGACAACACCGTCCGTGCCATCGAGAGCAACACCGGCAAGCAGATCCTGTATCAAGGCGCCCACGACGATTGGGTGCTGGGCACCGTTTTCTCCAAGGATTCGACGTATCTGGTTTCCGTCAGCCGGGACCGCTCGATGAAACTTACGGAAGTGGCGACGCAGCGCTTCATCGACAACATCACCAGCATCACGCCGGGAGCGCTCAAGGGCGGCCTGCTGGCCGTGGCCCGCAATCCCAAGAAGAGCGACGTCAAGGTCAAGAACACCGCCGCCGGCACCGATCAGACGGAGAAGTGGTACGATGAGTTGCTTATCGGCGGCGACGACGGCATGCCGCGGATGTACAAGATGCACCGCACCACCAAGCGCGTCATCGGCGACGACGCCAACAAGGTCCGCGAGTACGAGAAGATGCCCGGTCTGGTTTACGCGTTAGGCTTCAGCGCTGACGGCAGCACCTTCGCCGCGGGCAGCAGTCTCGACGGCAAGGGCGAGCTGCGTGTCTACCAGACCGCCGACGGCAAAGTCGTGTCGAAACTGACGGGCATCGGGCCGATTTACTCGGTGTCGTTTCGGCCGGACGGCCAGGTGATCGCCTCGGCGGGCTTTGACGGCGTGGTGCGACTCAGCGACGCCAAGACGGGCAAGGTCGTCAAGGAATTCATCCCCGTGCCGCTGACCAAAACGGCGCAGGCGCGGTGAGCCGCTTTCGGCGTAGCGGGCGGGACGCCCGCGCTCCGGAGCGCGGGCGTTCCGCCCGCTAAACCTCAAGTTGCGAAAGTATTTGTTAGCGATCACACCCCATGAGGACCGCCATGATTCGATATGTCATTGCCGCGTTGACGCTGGGTCTGCTCGCCGCGACGGCGAACGCCGAGCCGGCCGAGGCGCTGCCGTCCGGTGCCAAGATCGTCAAACTCGAAGCGCATCCGCCGCGCATCGAGTTGAAAACTCCCTTCGAATACAGCCAGCTTCTGCTGACCGCGCAGCTGGCCACGGGCGAACGGCTTGATGTGACCCGCCTGGCGAAGATCGAACCGCCGGCGCAGGTGGCGCGCGTCAACACCACCGCCATCGTTCGTCCGGTCGCCGACGGAAGCGGCGCTCTCAAGATCAGTCTGCAAGATCAGACGCTGACGCTGCCGATCGAGGTGAAGGGGCAGAAGGAGAAGTACAACGTCAGCTTCGTGCGCGACGTGATGCCGACCCTGTCGCGCATGGGGTGCAATGCCGGGACGTGCCACGGAGCACAGAAAGGCAAGAACGGCTTCAAACTATCGCTGCGCGGCTACGATCCGATCTTCGACCACCGCGCCCTGACCGACGACCTGAAGGGCCGTCGCTTCAACCGGGCGGCTCCCGATACCAGCCTGATGCTCCTGAAATGCACCGGCACCGTCGCCCACGTCGGCGGCGTGCTGACGCAGCCGGGCGAGCCGTATTATGAACTGCTGCGCGGCTGGATCGCCGACGGCGTCAAGCTCGACCTGAACGCTCCGCGCGTCCAGAGCATCGAAGTGCTGCCGAAAAACTCCATCATTCCGCTGCCGGGCATGAAGCAGCAAATCGCCGTGCGCGCCGTCTACACCGACGGCAGCAGCCGCGATGTCAGCGCCGAGGCGTTCCTGGAGAGCAGCAATACCGAGGTGGCGACGGTCAACCGCGCCGGCACCGTAACCGCCGTGCGCCGCGGCGAGACGACCATCCTGGCCCGCTACGAGGGCGCCTACGCCGCCGCCGTGATTGTCATCATGGGCGACCGCAAGGGCTATCAATGGCACGACGTGCCGGAATACGGCTACATCGACAAGCTGGTCGATGCCAAGCTGAAACAGATGAAGATCCTGCCCAGCGACATCTGTACCGACGCCGAGTTCATCCGCCGCGTTTATCTCGATCTGACCGGCCTGCCGCCGGAACCGGCAGACATCCGCGCCTTCCTCGCCGACAACCGGCCGGCGCGCGTCAAGCGCGATGCGCTCGTTGACAAACTCATCGGCAGCCCCGAGTTCATCGAGCATTGGACGAACAAATGGGCCGATCTGCTGCAAGTCAATCGAAAGTTCCTCGGCGATCAAGGGGCGTCCGCTTTCCGCAAATACATCCGCGACGCTGTCGCCGCCAATAAGCCGTACGATAAGTTCGTTTACGACATCCTGACGGCGAGCGGCTCGAACCTCGACAACCCGGCCGCCAGCTATTTCAAGATCCTGCGCGACGCCGACGCGGCGATGGAGAACACGACACAGCTGTTCCTGGCCGTGCGCTTCAACTGCAACAAGTGCCACGATCATCCGTTCGAGCGCTGGACGCAGGACCAGTACTATCAGACGGCCGCTTTCTTCGCGCAGGTGGAACGCAAGGAGGATCCCAAGTTCAAGGGCCAGCGCGTCGGCGGCACGGCGGTCGAGGGCGCGACGCCGCTCGTCGAGATCGTCGCCGACATGAAATCCGGCGAGGAGAAGCACATCCGCACCGGCCAGGTGGCGAAGCCGACGTTCCCCTATGTTCACACGGACATGCCGCCGACGACCGCCAGCCGCCGCGAGCAGTTGGCCCGCTGGATCGCGACGAAAGAGAACCCCTACTTCGCCAAGAGCTACGTCAATCGCCTGTGGAGCTATCTGCTGGGCGTCGGCATCATCGAGCCGGTCGATGACATCCGCGCCGGCAATCCGCCGACCAACCCGGCGCTGCTCGACGCCCTGACCGACGATTTCGTCAAGAGCGGGTTCAACGTCCGGCACATGCTGGCGTTGATTTGCAAATCGCGCGTCTATCAGCAGTCGGTGCAAACCAACGCTTTCAACCGCGACGACGACATCAACTATTCGCACGCCCTGGTCCGCCGCCTACCGGCGGAGGTGCTGTACGACACGATCCACCGCTCCACCGGCTCGCTGAGCCGTCTGCCGGGTCTGCCGCCGGGAGCGCGGGCGGCGCAGATGCTCGATTCGCGCGACGACGTGCCGGGCGGCTTCTTCGTGCTGTTCGGCAAGCCGGCGCGCGAAAGCGCCTGCGAGTGCGAGCGGAGCGCCACGATGATGCTCGGTCCGGTTCTCAACCTCGTGAACGGCCCCGTCGTCGCCACCGCCATCGAGGATCCCAACAACCGCCTCTCCAAGCTGGTCGCGACCGAGAAGGACAACGGCAAGGTCGTCGAGGAGATCTACCTCGCGTTCCTGGGCCGCCTGCCGACGAAGGTGGAGATGCAAGCCGGCCTGGACTCGCTGAAGAAGGGCGAGGAGGATTATCAAACACTTATCGCCGAGGCGAAGCAGCACCAGGAGGGGCTGGCCGCGCGCGAAAAGGCGCTCGACGCCCAGCAGAGCGCGTGGGAGGCCAAGCTCAAGGCCGCCGTTCCGCCGACTTGGACGGCGCTGGACGTCGTCAAGGCCGACTCCAAGGGTGGCGCGACGCTGACCAAGCAGAATGACGGCTCGCTCCTGGCCAGCGGCAAGAACCCGTCGCCGGAGACATACACGGTCACGGCGCAGACCAAGCTAAACGGACTGACGGCCATCCGGTTGGAAGTGCTGCCCGATCCGAGTCTGCCGAAGAAGGGTCCGGGCCGCGCGCCCAACGGCAACTTCGTGCTGAACGAGTTCAAGCTGTCCTTCACGCCGTCGGGCGAAAAGAAGGCGAAGCCGATCGCGCTGAAGAACGCCCAGGCCGATTATTCGCAGCCAAGCTGGGCGGTGACCGGCGCTATCGACAACAATCCCGCGACCGGCTGGGCGGTCGCCGAGCAGTTCGGCAAGCCCCACACGGCCACTTTCGAGTTGGCGGCGCCGCTCAACCTTCCCCCCAACGCGACGCTGACGGTGACGATGTTGCAGCAGTTCCCCGGCAAGGAGCACAACATTGGCCGCTTCCGCCTGTCGCTGACGACGAGCAAAACGCTGTCGGGGAAAGGCCCGCCGGAAGCGATCGCCAAGATCCTCGCCGTCGATCCGGCCCAGCGCACGCCGCAGCAGAAGGCGGAGTTGACCAATCACCACCGTTCGATAGACCCCGAACTGACGCGCCTGCGTCAGCTCGTCGCTGAACATCCGATGCCGTCGGACAAGCGTCTGCCGGGGGCACAGGATCTCGCCTGGGCGCTCATCAACGCCAAGGCGTTCCAGTTCAATCGCTGAGGATGGTTTCAGCGTTGCCACCAACGGCCCGGCGCGTCTGGGAAACCGGATGCGCCGGGCCGTCGGTGTTTGAAAGAGAGAAGGGTTCTCAGGCAAAGCGGGATCGCGGATGACGCCGAGCCTTGGCATAATCAATATCAACCCGATACAACGTTCCCATCGTGACGAAAACGCACTGACAATTCTTCGGTGACAAGGAGCGGCATAATGGAGAACGTCAACGACATCTTCGTGGAGTTCGCCGCCTGCTTCGTTGGCTCACTCGACGGCGATGGCGAGATTGTTCACCCTGAACACCTCGATCGTAGCAAGCTTGACTATTCGGTAGAGAGCCTCAAGGTGGTGGACGAATACCTGACGTATCTCCACGACAACCATTCCGAGGAGATGGGACGAGATTGGGTTAAAGCGGTGTTGTGGGGCGGAGCTTACGTGGGCGAGGTCATCCGACGCCATGCGCCGCGGGAGTATAATTGGGTGGACTTCGACGAATGGATCAGCGCGTATCCCGATACTGCCCGGTTACTCGGCGATCAAAAGCAACTCGGTGTTTGTGCCCTGTTAACGCCGGGCGGTGGCGGGTTCACCTTGCCGATCAACAAAATGTTACGGTTCATCCACGACGGGCCGTAGGACAGCGTCCGGTTCTACGCGGCATGTGAAGTGCGCGAGCGTTAGCAACGCTATTCCCGACAGCGGATGGAATACGGATGCAGTTCAGTCCGACGGAGATGTATTATGACTGCGGCTGTGCGGCAACTGCTCGAATCGTTCGACGCCCTCACAGAAGCTGAGAAACGGGAGGCCGCTGCGGAAGTCTTGCGCAGAGCCGCGGATCTGACACCTGCGGCCCTGTCCGATGAGGAACTGGTGGAAGCGGCGGATGAGTTGTTCCTCGCCCTAGACGCTTGCAAGGCACAAGATGCCCAGCCCTAACCGTTGAGATTCACCATGCAAGAGAGCGGAGGGGACGAACCAGAGTTTACCGATGAACAACTCCGCTCCGCGTTGCGGCGTGTGGGCCGGGACGCTCGTCAGGAGGCGTTCGCCGCCGGGCGCCCCGTGTTCTTCGTCAAAGGCGCGTCGCTGGTGGCGCTGCACGCGGACGGCACCGAGGAGATCATCAAAACCCTCTGCCATGATAGCGATGCCCCCATTATCCGGGATCTATTCCACAATCGTCCCATCAATGAACCGCAACGGTGAACTGCCGCTCACTTCCGCTCGCTTGCCGGTGCATCCTTGATCCGAGTCAGCGCCTCGGTTGCAGCCTTGCGCACTAGCGTGTGTGCATCGCGCTGGCATCGGCGCAACTCGCTCTCAGCAGCGCGGGCCGCCGGGCCGATTTTCCCCAGCGCCACCGCCGTCTGACGACGAACCGCCCATTCGGGATCGCGCAGAGCTTCGATCAAGGCCGGCACCGCTTCTTCCGCGTCCGTGCCGATCTGCCCCAGCGCGACCGCCGCTTGCTGGCGCACCAACGCATCCGGCGCCTTCAGAGCGCGCGTCAGGGCCGGCAGCGCCGGCCGCGCCTCGGCGCCGTGGAGACTCAAACCATACGCCCCCTGCATCTGCACCGTCGGATTGGGATCGCTCAGCATGCGCTCCAACTCGGCGACGCTCCGTCCCTCGTAGGGAGGCTTGCGGCTGCATCCCAGCAGCAGGACAGCCAGCAGCACTCCGCACGTTTCTCGCCGGCGCATCGTCGCCTCCGCGGTTAGAAGTCCGTGGACGAGATCACCTCACCGCCGGCGTAGGTGGACAGGGCGCGATAGACGCCGGGGTCGATCGACTGCGGGATGAAGTGGACGCTGCCGTCGGCGAAGAGAAAATTGCAGCCGACCATGTGCATGCTGCGGAAGCCGCTGACCTTGTCGCGGCCGCTGACATTGTAGCCCGAAGCGTCGCTGCCGATGATCGACGGCGTCACCGGCCGGCGATTCATCGGCTCGTCCATCGGGTTGGGCGACAAGCCGAATTGCGCTGTGGCCCCGAAGATGCCGGCGTACCACGGATGCTGTGGGTCGCCCAGGCTGGCGGCGGCCCAGGCTTGGTCCGCCGGCGCCGGGCCGTTGATGAACGGCTCCGTCGCCGGCTGGCTGGGATTGTTGACGTCGGCGATAACGAAATACGAGTTGCCGCCGGCCGCCTCGCCGAGGGCGAAAGTAGAGGACAGACCGTCGCTAATGTCGGTGAAGCGAACGCGGAATTGCGGCGTCGGCCGCCAGTTGACGCCGCTGCCGACCGCATCGTAGTCGGCCTGGGAGATGTTGAACAGGCCGCGCACCTGGGGCGGAATGCGCGCGGGAAAAGCATACAACCCCGCGTTGGCTCCCTTGCACAGGACGTAATCGCTGGCCCCAACGAACGGCGGCATGGCGTTGCTCCACTGTTGGATGAACGGCGTCAGGTCAATCTTGCCGCCGCTGCGGTTGCTCGGACAAAAAAACAGCGGAGCCTGTTGCCCGACCGCCGTGTAGTTGGAGGCGTCGTACCAAGCGTTGCTGTAGTTGTACAGGCGGTGGATGTTGTCCTGCTCGATGTACGGCAGCAGATACGTGAAGCCGGTATGGTAGGAGTCCTGAATGTCCAATTCCGTGACCATGCCGGCGGGCAGATAGCCGTTGACGTCGTGGAAACCGTGCAGGGCCAGTCCGAACTGTTTGAGGTTGTTTTGACACTTCATGCGCGAAGCGGCCTCGCGCACCTTTTGCACGGCCGGCAGCAGCAGGGCCAGCAAGACGCCGATGATGGCGATCACCACCAACAGCTCGATCAGCGTGAACGCCGCGCGCGGCCGCGCGCGGGCCGGGATCAACATCGTAGGCGGAATCATGAGGTGCGCTCCCTTCCTGGCCAGCCTCTTCCCGTTGAAGTGTCTCCCTTTAGTAGAGACGAGTGGACGATGGGTTCATCCGATTTTTTCTCCCCCTGTTCGTGGCGAACCAGGAGTTGACACCCCCGCTCGCCGCATTCCCACCCGTCCCATCTGGATCTTGGCCCGAATGCTCTTTCTTTCCCGTCCGCGTCCTTTAGAATGGGCGCGTATCCGGCTTGTGGTCTCCCGGCACTGACAGAGGTCCAACATGGCGTCTTCCTGGATCGTGCGGCACGGCGCCATGCGCTTCCTTGGCGAATTCGACCCCGAAAACACCGCTTACGTGCGCGGTCAGGAAGTCGTGGTCCGCACCGAGCGCGGTCTGGAATTGGGCCAGGTGCTCTGCCACGCCACGCCGCGCGCCGTCGAACTGATCGCCGAGCCGACGCGCGGCAAGATCGTCCGCATCCTGGACGAACGCGACCGCGCCGAGCGCGAACGGCTGCGCGACATCGAGCAACGCGAACTCGAAACCTGCGGGCGCTTCGTGCAGCAGCGGCGCTTGCAGATGGAACTGGTGGATGTCGAGCATCTGTTCGGCGGCGAACGCATCATATTCTACTTCCTCGCCGAGAAGCGCGTCGATTTCCGCGAGCTGGTCAAGGATCTGGCCCGCGAGTATCAGACGCGCATCGAGATGCGGCAGATCGGCGTCCGCGACGAGGCCAAGCTGCTGGCCGACTACGGCGATTGCGGCAAGCCGGTCTGCTGCAACACGCACATGGTCACCATGCCGCCGGTGTCGATGCGCATGGCCAAGCTGCAAAAATCCACCCTCGATCCCTCGAAAATATCCGGTCGCTGCGGCCGGCTCAAGTGTTGTTTGCGTTTCGAGCAGGACGTTTACGAAGAATTCCAGTCCTCGCTGCCGCCGGTCGGCAGTCGGGTGCTGACGCAAAAGGGCCAAGGACGGGTGCTAGCCCAGGAAGTGCTGGCCCGCCGGCTGCTGGTCGAGTTCGAGGACGGCCGGCGCCTTCCGGTGGCCGCTGGCGAGATACTCACACGGCTCGGAAAATAAATCCGAAATCCGAAATCCGAAATCCGAAATCCGTAAGAAATCCAAATGACAAAGAAGAAAAGAACAAACCTCGATCCAGATTGTTTGGGATTTGGGGATTTCAAATTAGACTTTCTTTCGGATTTCGGATTTCGGATTTCGGATTTTTCTTGGTGAGACGATGCATCATCCGAAACTCGATGAGGTGGTCCAGGGCGATCCGCGCTACACCTACGAGGCTTACGAGTTCGTGTTCGCCGCGCTGGCGCACACGCAGCGCCTCCTCGGCCGAGTGCCGCCGCAGGAGGGCAGCAGCGAACAGGATTATCACGTCAGCGGTCCTCAGTTGCTCGACGGCATCCGCGACCTGGCGCTGCGCGAGTACGGTCTGCTGGCCCGCACCGTCTTCCGTCTGTGGGGCATCAACAGCACCGCCGACGTCGGCGAGATCGTTTTCAATCTCGTCGAGGCCAACCTCATGAGCAAGACCGCCCAGGACGCCCGCGACGACTTCCGCGACGTGTACGACCTCGATCAGGTGCTGGTGCGCGATTATCGCATCGACTTCAAGGACGAAGTGGAGGAAGGGTCATGAAGCCTGCTCTGGGTCGCCTGCTCGTCGCGGTTGCGCTGTTTGTCGTTTGGCTGGGCTATCTCGGCTATCTGGTGCTGTGCCGTCCCCACACGCCCGACGGACTCCGCGGCGCTTTCAATGGCCGACCTCTTACTCTGTCGCGTCCGCAATTCCTCGTGTCCACCGTCGATGTCGTCGCCCAGATCAACGACGACAAGGGCGAGGATGTCATCGTGAAGGAAGTCCTCTATCCCAATGAGAAGGCTCCGGTACAGATCGGCGACCAGATCAAGGTAACGAACGTCGGCCAGTGCCGGGCGGTGCGCGATCCGCTGGAGAAAGATCGAGAGACGCCGCTGGACTTCACGGGTCCGGGCGAGTACATCCTGGCACTTCAAGCCGACCCGCGCAAGGATGACAAGACGTTCCAGGTGGTGCCGACGCCGCCCTCACCGGGTTTTCCCCCGGCGCACGGCGATCGAGTCGGGCCGCCGCGCCTCTATCCGGCGACGCCCGAAATGCGCGAGGAATACAAGCAGATCCGCAAGCCGTGACCCACTCTCCGCTCTCCATTCACGGCGTCATCAACCCCAACACCAAGGCCGCCGCCGTCACCAGCAGAGCAAGGAAGATCGGCAGACGCAGAGCCATCTGTCGCGGTTGCTCCGCGCGCGGAGCGATCAACGGCGACAGCAGCAGGCTCCCGAGCGAACCGGCGGCGAAGAGGACGCCGAATGCCAATCCCTGTTCGGCCCGCGCGACGTGCCCGAAGACCAGGCCCAGCAGCGTCGGCAGGATCGGCCCCAGCAGCACACCCAACAAGATCAATCCGATGCGCGGACGGCCACGTTGACTCGCGCCCGCCAGGTTGCCCAGCAGCACCGCCGCCAAAAGCGGCGGCAAGACCACCAGCGAACGGTCCCACCACTCCGACAGATAATCGACGTGCTGGGCCAACGCCACCAGCAGACGCGAGGCGATGAAGGCGGCCCAAAAGCCGGTGAGCAGGCTGCTCGCCTGCCGCTCGTCCTGGCCGCGCTCGCCGAGCAGGCGGAATGTCCACAGGCTGACGGACGCCTCCAGCGGGACGTAGAAGAAGAACACCAGCGCGGCCAACCAGCTCGACGGCTCGGCCAGAAACGCCGATGCCTCGACCGCGCGATCGGCGCTTTGCCAGCGTCCGCCGCCCGCGAAAACGGCGAGAAACGCCGGAACCAGCGCCAGCAGGGCGAACAGCGCCAGGGTGCGGCGCAGGCCGAGTCGGCCGAGCAGAAGCTCGCTCAGCACCGGCGTCAGCAGAGCGCCGAGGGCGACGAAAACGTAACCGAGATTGAGCGACGCCGACGTCTCCTCCCGTGCGAAGAAAGCGCGCGGCATCAGCACCGTGGAGGCCGTGCCCAGAGCGGCGGCGCCGAGCGCGGCCAGCAAGATCGCCGCGAAGGCGTGCGGATAGGTCGGCCGAAGACTCAGACTGACGAGCGCCACCGCCAGCGCGGCGGAGCCGGCCATGAGTACCGGCCGAGCGCCGTAGTTGTCCAGCACCAATCCGCACAGCAGCATCAGCGGAATCAGCGCGATGTTCAGTGCCAACAACATCCGCCGGACCTGGCTGTCGTGTGTGTGCAGACGCTGCGTCAGGGCCAGCTTCAAAACACCGAAAAGGGCCAACGTCATGCCGAAGACCAGAGCGCCGCCGATCGTCACCGCCGTCACCGTCTGCATGCCGGACATGGATACCTCAATTCCTTTAAGGAAGACCTTCTCTCCTGTACTTCGTTCGCGGCGTGCGACGGTTTCAAAGCGGAAGCGAAATGAGTCGCGCCCCACGCACCGCCCGATCCGACGCGCGCGGCCGCGAGGCGTCGTCAGACTACATGGAGGGCGTTGCCGCGTGTCAATGGAAATTTGTGCGAATTTTCTTGCTTCTATCGCCTCCTCTTTGTATAAATTAGCAGAAGAAGAGTTTGAGCACGACGCTCACAACCTTCCGCACCAAGGACTCCACACATGGAAGTGCCCGCTCCCGCTCGTCTCCTTTCTCTCTACCCCCTCTTTTATCCGGCACCGGGCTGGTGAAGACTTAACCTCGGAGAGATGCAAAACCTTCGCGCCGCGCTGTTTTGCGAGGAAGCCGCCGCGCGGTGCTTCTCATAAATATCCACCCCCCACCATCACGGAGGATAACGGCCATGCTGGTACTGGCCCGCCAACTGAACGAACGAATTGTCATGCCCTCGGTGCAGGCGACGATCGAAGTCGTCGCCATCCGACCCAACAGCGTTCGCCTCGGCATCGACGCTCCCCCCGAAGTCACCATTTTGCGCGAGGAAGTGCTTCGCCGCGGCGGCATGCCCCCGGAGGCGCTGGTCCCCACCGAACCGGATGCCGAGACGCGCTTGGCTCAGGTCGGCCACGTGCTGCGGAATCGACTGCAAACCCTCGCGCTGGGTCTGGAGCTGATGCGCCAACAGACGCGCGTCCAGTTCTCCCCGGAACTGGAGCCGATGCTTCGGCGCATGGAGGACGAAGTGCGTTCCCTCGACCGGCAGTTGCGGTCGGTTTTGCATGATCCGCTTGAGGAGCCGCCCGTGGCGATCTGTGTCGAAGCGGTTTCCACAAATCGCATGGAGGGACTGGAGGGCGGTTTGGCCATCTGACGGCCCGTTTCGCGGCTGGCGCGTAGGACAAGCGGCCACGCTTGTCCTACGAGGCGTTGCCGTTTGCTCATGGTAAAATAAAGTAATACCACGACAAACGCCAACGAATCGCTTCGCCTTCGAGGGCCGCCGTCATGTTGTTCGTCGCGCTGTGGACCCTGATTCCGCACGAGTGGCTCGATCGCTGGATCGAGCACAGCACCCGCCTGGCCCCGCCGGGACACTTCTTCAGCCTCAGCTTCAACATTCGCGCCTTGCTGGCCCTGATCCTGGTCGGACTCTGCTGCGGCGCCATCGGCTCGCTGGTCGTCGGCGGCCGGATGGCTTTCTTCAGCGACGCCCTGGCCCACTGCTCCTTCGCCGGCATCAGCATCGGCTTTTTGTTGTTCACGGCCCTGCTTGCCGGCGCCCGGCCGGCCCGCGAGTTCTGGGACTGGGCGACCATAGTGATGGTCGTTTTCGGCATCTTGGCCGGCTGCGGCATCGTCTGGGTGCGCACGCGCACCGGCTTGAGCAGCGACACGGTGATCGGGGTCTTCTTCGCCGGGGCCGTCGGACTGGCCGCGGCGCTGAACAGCCTGTTCGTCCGCAGCCGCGAGATGTTCAACCTCGAAGACTTCCTGTTCGGCAATCCCATGTTGGTGCAGAGTTCGCACCTGATGATCCTGGCCTGCCTGCTCGTCGTGACCGGCCTGCTGTTGGCCCGCATCTACAACGATCTGCTGCTGGCGAGCTTCAACAATAGCCTGGCCCTGTCGCGCCGAGTGCCGGTTCGCCTCGTCAATTATCTGTTCATCATCCTGCTGGCCCTGATCGTCAATTTGTGTCTGCGCTTCGTCGGCGCCCTGCTCATCAACGCACTGCTCATCATCCCGGCGGCGACGGCCGTGAACCTCAGTCGGAACATGCGGCAACTTTTCTGGCTGACGGTCGGACTCACTCTGGCTCTCAGCGTCGGCGGCCAGTGGCTAAGTTGGGAGATCGGCGAGGGGTTCAAGGTCCGCCTGGGCATCTCCGGCACCACCGTCCTCCTCGCCGTGTTGGTCTTCATCCTTTCGATGGCCGTCGGTCCCTGGCTGCGGGCGCGCGGCGTGAAGTGAAGTCGGTATCGTGGTTTCTCTTTGCACGCAACCCCGTCATCGGATAAACCTGGACGTTAGCGATTCGGTCGTGTGTTCGTCTTGATCGTGGACAAATTCTCTCCCTGCCGGAGTGTGCGACCCATGAAGCGATTACTCGTCCTCACCTGCCTGTCTCCGTTATTGCTCTTCAGTGTGTGGTCCCTGGCGGCCGACGCCCCCGCGCGGAAGACGCCGAAGAAGGCGTTGCAAGCGTTCAACGATCTGATCGGCTCGTGGCGCGCCACCGGCGAGCCGAACGGCACGCGGGAGGAGAAGCGGCGCAACTTCTGGCAGGAGAAAATCGCCTGGGAATGGCAGTTCAAGAAGGACGATGTGCATCTTCGCGCTGCCTTCGAGAAGGGCAAGTATTTCACCGCCGCCGAGCTGCGCTATCTGCCGGACAAAGACCGCTATCAACTCACCGCCACGACGACCGCCAAGGAGACGCTCGTTTTCGAGGGCACGCTGGAGAAAAAACGCCTGACGCTGGAACGCAAGGACGAGAAGAAGAACGAAAGGCAGCGGCTGGTGATCAACGTGCTGCACTTCAACCGCTATTTGTATTCCTACGAGGTGAAGCCGGCGGAGCGCGTGGCGTTCGTGAAGGTCTACAGCGTGGGAGCGACCAAGGAGGGAGTGGACTTCGCTGGCGGCGACGATTCCCCGGAATGCGTCGTCAGCGGCGGACTCGGCACGATGCCGGTGGTGTACAAGGGCAAGACCTATTACGTCTGCTGTTCCGGCTGCCGCGACGCCTTCAACGACGAGCCGGAGAAATACATCAAGGAATACGAGGCCCGCAAAAAGGCGAAGAAGACGAAGACGGACGACCGTTAATTGTCCGCGCTCCACTGAGTGCTCGGGTTCCTACTCAACTTCGCGTGGGAGCGGGCGGATGGGACTGTACGAGTTCCTTACCGCCGTGCGAGATCGCTGCGTGACCCACGATTTCTTACAGTGGATAACCCCATCCCGCGCGGATTGGGATGTGCAGGCCGCCGGGAAAGTGGCTGACATGGTGCTACAATTGGCAGAACAAGGAAACTTCAAACTGGCCCGCAAGCTCGTCAGCATCTTTCAAGATCACGCCTACTTCGCCGAAGAAGAGCCCGATGATGAGCCGCTGGATTATGTTGGCTACCCGGAACTTTTCCGCCATCTAAATCTCCAAGCGCCGCGTGATCTGTTCGCTCTTGCGGACTACCCTCCTTGGAGACATTTCGCCGATGACTGTGAACTCGCCGAACGCATCGACAGTTTCCTCGTCGCATTGAGAGGCGACAAGATGCAGACGGCTCTGGCCGAGGATTGTCGCCGCGATCTGAACACCCTGCTCGTGCTGGCCGACTGGTGCGAGGAACACAATATGCCTATGGCGGCCGCCGAGGCGCGTCATCTGCCCCATCTGACCCGCTTGTGAGATCGCATACGGTTTCCCCAGCAGGTAGTGCCCTATGTGCGGCATAGGCGGCATAGGTTGTAGTATCGGATGAAGTACCACAAGGCACCGACATGGTTCTCCATCTTCCGCGAAAACGACAACGTCTTGCGCACCACACGCGCGCAACGCTGACGTAGCGTGCCGAAAAAACGCTCGATAGGGGCCGTCAACCCCATCTCCTTGCCTCTTGTCGCCTGCCCGTCCTCGGGGACAATGCTCGGGTAAACCGGCAACAGGTCGATGGCGTCGCGCAGCGTGCCGATCTTGTCCACCAGCCCGAGATCCAGCGCTTGCTGGCCCGTGTAGACGCGGCCGCCAGCCAACTCCTCGATGGGTTTCTGGAGACGCTTGCCGCGGATGGCCACAACATGTCCCTCGAACACGTCATAGATGTTGTCCATCCACGCCTGCATCCGCTTACGCTCTGCCGCGGTGAAGGTTTTGTCGGAGGACAGCAGGGCGGCGTTCTTGCTACGCTGATAGGGCTTGAAGGTGATGCCGATTTTGTTCCACATGGGGTTGGTGGCGAACTTCCCCCCACCACGCCGATCGAGCCGGTGATGGTCGCCTCGTCGGCGAAGATAGTGTCTGCCCCGCAGGCGACGTAGTAGCCACCGCGGCCTTCCCACTGGCCTTCTTCTTGCCCTGC
This sequence comes from Gemmataceae bacterium, assembly GCA_036557825.1. GTDB lineage: Bacteria > Planctomycetota > Planctomycetia > Gemmatales > Gemmataceae > JAJPHU01. Next base: position 143 of record DATBGU010000310.1, on the reverse strand, counting down.
CCGAACATCTCGCCCAGGATGCGGAAGGCAGCGAACGGCGAACTGAAATCGATCTTGAGTTGCTTCTTCTGGCCGTACTTCTTGTCGAAAACAACATCCTTGCCGTACTTCTTTTTCAGCATCGCCTCGAAGTCCTGGCGGTG
>DATBGU010000309.1:0-23857 GCA_036557825.1 Gemmataceae bacterium | reverse complement strand
GTTGGCGGCTCTGCCGTGGTGAGCGATCACCTGAATGGTCCTTAATGGGACTTCAGCCCTGCTCGGGTTAGCGGGGAGCGTCACAGCGACCGCCGTCAGCGGCTGGATTGCTCCGGTCCTGCTCTGCGCTTCGGCCGTCCTTATCGGACGCTCGTTCTACGTCATTTACGTGCGCGGTGTTCGCACACGAGCGACCGTCGTGATTGCCTGGTCCGCTCTGCTGTTCATCATCGCCTTCTGGACGTGGCGGCTGACGACGAGCAGTGGGTGATCGCTTCGGCGTGGGTTCACGAGGTTTTCTATGTTCGGGCGAACGGGTGTGATGTGGGTGCTGGCAGTCTCGGCGTTCTGGCTGTCCGCTTGCAGTCGGGTACACGAGACGGAGAAGAACCCGCCGGAGACGAACGCGGAGCCTCCCGCAGGTACGCGGCAGATCACGTTGCACGTTCCGGGCATGATCGACCGTCAGGGCATCACCTGACTGTACTGAAAGAACGTCGTTCAAGAAGCCCTGTTAGGGCTTCCCGGCATCGCGAAGGTAGACGTCGATATGAAAAAAGATCTGCTCCACATTCGTTACGATCCGGCCAAGGTGACGCGAGAGCAGATGCTTCAGGAGATTGACAAACTCGGGTACGAAGGGAAAGTCATTCCAGACGGCGACAGCGCTTCCACGAAGTGAGTGGTTTTCCCGCGACCAAGGGGAGGCAACGCCTGTGCGTTCACTGCTTCGAGGCATCCTGGGATGCCTCACCCTGGGAATCTTCACGTTTGGCTGCGGCCCATCGGACAGCCCGCCGGCCCCGGCGGATGTGGTCGCCCACGTTCCGGGCCTGACCTGACCGCGCGGCTGACCGGACCGGGTGCGCAAAGCGCTCGGTACTCTACCGTGGGTAGAGCAAGACACGATTCAGATGAACTTCAAGGCCCGTGAGCTGAGGTTTTGTCTGAAAGACAAGAGCCAATTCAACGAAGAGGCGCTCAAGAAGGCGCTCAAGGCCGAGGGATTTCCGGAAGTCCAGGTCAAAACCGGGCCGACGCCGGAACGCGGGGCCGCCGTCCAGACGCCGTAATCGAGGAGAGCATCCATGTCCATACTCTGCGGCGGCGCTCCCGTTGCACCCAGGCCACAGGAACCGGGCGCGCCCGTGAACAGGGCGGAAGTCCCGATCGCGACGCTCCAGGAGATCGTTTGCGGGCATGGAACGCCGACCTACGCCTACGATTTGCAGCGCATTCGCACCCAGGTAGACCGGCTGCGTGAATCGCTTCCGCAGCAAGTGGAGCTGTTCTACTCGCTCAAGGCCAACCCCTCGTTAGGACTGTGCGGCTTCCTGGCGGACTGCGGTCTGGGAGCGGACGTCGCCTCGGCGGCCGAGCTAGTGACCGCCCACGAAGCGGGATTCGACCCGCAGCGTCTCCTGGTGACGGGGCCGGATCGTTCGTCCGCCTTGCTGGCCGAACTGCGTTCCGTCCCCGAGGCGATCCTGTCCATTGATTCGCTCAGTGAATTGCAGCAACTCGCCGGGCTGGGGCTGCCCCATCGCGCGCTGCTGCGTCTGCGGCCGGACTTCCCTTGCCAGGCGGTCTGCACGGCCGGCCCGGATTCTCGTTTCGGCCTGCTCTTCGACGAACTGGAACACTGCCGGGAACACATCGGACCCAGCGGCATCCGCGTCATCGGATTCCATGTCTTTGCCGGCTCCCAGGTGCTCGATGCCGCCGCCGTGATCCAGCACCTGCGCGGCGCGCTGGACGAGTCGCTCCGCGCCGCCGAAGTGCTCGGCCTCGCTCCCGAGGTCATCGACCTGGGCGGCGGCTTCGGGGTTCCCTACGCGCCGGGAGAGCCTGAATTGGACTTGCACCCCATCGGCGAAGCGCTGCATGACATCGTCGAGAGGACGCCGCGGAGCCGTATCTTCATGGAGTTGGGCCGGTACTTTGTGGCCCAAGCCGGATGGTATCTGACCTCGGTGCTTGCGCTGCAACGACAGGCTGGTCGGAAGGCGATCGTGGTGGACGGCGGCACGCACCAACGCGGCGACATGTGCGGCATCGGTCTGCGCCACAAGGCGACTCCGGTTTCTCTCGCAGACCGCCCCGGTCCCGTCAGCCCGACGGATGTTCTCGGCTGCCTGAGCCATCCGGGGGACGTGCTGGCCGAGGCGTATCCGCTGCCGCCGCTGGCACCGGGCGACATCGTCGCCTTTCCGAACGCCGGGGCTTACGGCCTGTGCGCCTCGCCCTGGTCCTTCAACGGACATCCCATCGCGGCCGAGGTGGTTTTCGACGGGAAGCAGATTGAAACCGTCCGTTCGCGCCCGCCGATCCGTGCCGTTCTGGAGGGCCAGGTGCGCCTCCGCCCGATGGAGTCCTTGACCGCAAACCGGTCCGTGACTCATTGAACCCTGGCAAGACCCTCGACGACTAACGAGCCGGCCGAACACCGCTCAACGGATGCTGCACGACCGCCTCCCACGCCAACTCTTGCAGCAGCCGGTTCAGTTTCTTCTCGTCGTCTCCAAGCTTCGCCTGCTTGAGAATCTCGGGAACGGGCAAACCGACCGGACTGCGACGGTAGATCACGGCGAAATTGCAATAGCCGACCAAGGCTTTGAGCGGCGCGGTGCCGTGGCCCAGTTCATCGGTGAACAGGTCTTCCTGCGTTTTCAGCCCCGGCGCACGGCCCGCGATGATCTTCTCCCGCAGCGCGATCACCGCTTGCGGCGCCGGAACCACGAACAGGACCGTCTTCCCGTGTTTCTTGTTCAGCTCGCGGATATGCTCGTCCATGTTCTTGAAATACACCGCATGTCGTTTCCGCAGCTCTTCGCCGGTAATCGCATTGTGATCGACCTTCTTGGGCCGCTTCGTCGTCGGCTCGTAAATGTCCCAGCGCAGCCAGATAGGCTGGACGACGATGCGAATATCCTTGTTGTGCTCCAGCGCCAGCGCGGTGAAGTTCTCGATGCCCGCGTCGGGGAGGAAGATCGGCGACAGCGTCAGGACATCCACCTTGCCGGCCTTGAGTGCTTCCTTGGCCTTGTTCTTTTCAGCGGCGATGTCCCAGTGCTGAATGACGCGGGAGCCGCCGATCGACGAGATGCCGATCTGGACGTGATTGGGGATTGCCGTTTTCTTGCACAGATCGGCCACGATGCCGGGAACCCACACATGAAAGCTGTGCCCGCAGGTAAAGACACGCTGGCCCCTGGCGATCGGATCGGCCGATTCCCCGTTGTGCTTCTCCGGGGCAGCAGCCTGAAGGGCCGACACGAAAGCCGTGCCCAGAAGCACCAGGGTCGAAACAAACACTCGACCCTTGGCGATCCCAAGGCTTTTCATGATCGCCGGAATGTTGACCTCACCCATGGGACACCTCAAAAGGGTTTGCCTCAGCCCACCAACTCCTCGATCAACTCGTCGATCCCCAGTTGCTCGCGCAACCGGGCGATCTCCGCCTGAAGAGTGTATGCGGGGATGGTCGTCCGGTCGAGGGGTTCGCCGAGGAGCTGCCCCGGCGGCCGGGCACGATCGTCCCTTCAATGGCGGATGACAAGGGAGACCCCGCTGTTTAAGATGGAAATGAATAGCTGGAAGGCCTCGCCCACCTTGTTACGCCCGAGCGGGTCGATGCTTTCGATAATGAGGACCGACCCCTTGTTTGCCCGTGCTTGGTTTCAAAGCACTCGGTCAGGAGCGGGCGACTTTTCTCGTTCTCTCTCATACATCACCGCCGAGCGCGACCTTCGATGGCCTCCTTGGTTCAACCGGACATGACTCAATCGTTGGAGCCATTTCGTCTCACCGCCGAGCAAGCCGGTCTCACCCTCGCCGCCCTGCTGCGTGAACGCCTGCCCGGCCAGTCCTGGAACCAGGTGCGCCGCCTCATCGAGACGCGCCACGTTCGCCTCAACGGCGAACTGTGCCTCGATCCCGCGCGCCGCCTCAAAGAAGGCGAAACCGTCGAATTGCTCGCAAGTCCCGCGAAGAAGCCGCGACAGGACGAGTCTGTTGTCCTTCGCCATCTCGACGAGCATCTCGTCGTCGTCGAGAAGCCTTCCGGCATCTCCACGGTGCGCCATCCGGCCGAGCGCGACTGGAGCGAGCGTCGCAAGGCGCTGTCGCCGACGCTGGAAGACATGGTGTCCCGCCTTATCGTTCGCCGCGAGGGGCGCGTTCGCAAGGGACCATTACCGCGTTTGCGGATCGTACATCGTCTCGATAAAGACACGAGCGGCCTGGTCGTGTTCGCGCGCACCGTGGCCGCCGAGCGCGGCCTGGGCAAGCAGTTCCACGCCCATAGCGTCGTGCGCCGCTATCTCGCCGTGGTGCCCGGTTTCGTGCCGCCGCAGCGCATCGCCACGCGCTTCGTTCGCGATCGCGGCGACGGCCGGCGCGGCAGCAACGATACCGCGGACGGAGGCAAGGAAGCGATTACGCATGTGGATGTGATGGCGCGTTTACCCAGCTATACTCTGTTGGCGTGCCGGTTGGAGACGGGACGCACGCATCAGATCCGCATTCATCTCGCCGAGCTGGGACACCCTGTCTGCGGCGACAAGGTGTATCATCACTTACCCGGCGGCGGCGAACGGCCCGACCGCAGTGGAGCGCCGCGGCTGGCCCTGCACGCGGTCGAACTCGGTTTCGTGCATCCGGTGACGCACGAGGAGATGCACTGGGAAATGCCGCTGCCGCCGGATCTGGAGGCGCTCCTGGACCGCTTGCGCGCGGCCGGGCGAACCGAACATGCAGATCAAGTGGACGGACACGGAGCCTGAGACGGGCCAGCGGCGTTTCCTGTGCGCCGAGCGCTTCGCCGGCGTCTGGCGCTTCAAATGGAAACTCCAGCGTCGCGGCGACTGGACGAAGGGTCTGCAACCGACGCGCGCCATGTGGGAGCACGTGCTGGACAGCCTCCAGCGCCGCTATCGACGCCGCGAGGGCGTCAGCGACGAGGATGTCGAACAGGTCGAGCGCATTCTGCGCGAACTGCCGCCCGATGCCGATGAACCGTTCGCTTAACCGCGCCGCGGGACAGGGCGAGGATACTCTTGCGCTCCGCGAATTCAGGAAATCAACATGCTCGCCGCCAGCATGGCCAACATGCCGGCCAGCAACGGGCCGGCCACGCGCCGCGCCAGCTGAAACGGACTCACCTCGGCCAGCGAAGCGCACATCAATGTCACCGCCGCCACCGGCGACATGGTGCGGCCGGCCGCCGACGCCAGCGCGACCATCGCGCCCAGCCGCAACGGATCGTAACCGAGATGCCGCGCCGGCGCGACGAAGAAACCGAACAGACTTTGCGTCGTCGCCATGCCCGAGCCGCACAGCGCCGCGAACGACAACGGCAACCCGATGGCCGCCGGCGCCAGCAGGTTCGGCCACGTTTCCAGCGCCCGCCCGAGCAACTCCGCCAGGCCGATCTGTTTGACGCCTTCGCCGAAACAACTGGCGACGACGATCAGCGAAATGATCCGCGCGAAGGCGAAGCCGACGCCGTCGAAGAACGTCACGGCCGTGCGCCGCACTTGCCGCCGATCCGTCAGCGCCGCCGCCACGACGCCGACCAGCATCGCCGCCCCGATGAGCCGGCAATCGAAGGACGAACGCAGCTGCGCTTCCGTGCCCTTGAAATGCCGCACGTCTACCAGCCATTCCGCCGGCACATGAAACACGCGAAACGGTTCCGGCAGTGCCGTCAGAAACAGCAGCGTGATGGGCACGAATGGGATGATCGCCTTCACCGGATTGATGCGAAACGCCGAGCCGCCACCGTCAGGGAGCGGGGACTTCTCCGCTTCCTGCTCCGGTCGCTTACGCTCCCGGCTCGCCTTGGATTCGGCGCGCAGACTGAGCAGCCAGAAGATGGCGGTCGCCACGGCCAACTCGACGAGGAAGAGCGGCAGAACATGGGCGACCCAGTTGTTCGGCGTCAGCTCGACCCCCGATGCCTGGCTGACGGTGCGTACTTCCGGCGCGCCGGGGTTGAGGATCTCACCGCCGATCGACGCGCCCAGCAGCAGGGCCGAGCCGATGGTCAGCGCCGAGATCCGCGCCGCCCGCAACAGCGGCACCAACACGGTGCCGACCAGCACCGCCGTGCTCGTCTGGCTGATGACCGGCACGTTCACCAGCGCGCCGATGAGGACCGTTCCCGGAATCAGCAGCGGCCGAACGTGCTGGATTGGCCGCACCAGCAGCCGCACCAGATGTTCGTCGCAGCCGGTCTGCCGCAGCACGTAGACGAAGCCGAGCGAGCAACCGATCGGCACGGCGAACTGCTCGTTGACCAGCGTGGTCAGGAACTTTTGCACGATCGCTTCGGGATGACCGGCCAAACAGCCCAGGACCAGCGCGGCCAAAAACAGCGCCAGACGCACATCGACCCGGCGGACAATGGCCCAGATGGCGAGGACGATCACGACGAGGCCGGCAGTCAATAACATAAATCCGAAACTCGAAATCCGAAATCCGAAGGAAACTTCAACCTACAATATCCAAACCTGAAACCGGACGCTGCCCCGTTTTGGGTGTCGCGTTTCCTTTGGATTTCGGATTTGAGGAAGATAACCATGTCTGTCAGCAATGCCGCTCCCACCAGCAGCGCCGATCGCGTCGCCTGGGACTTGCGGGATCTCTACGCCGGTATGGACGATCCGAACATCGGACGCGACCTCGATAGCGCGCTCAAGCGGGCGCAGGCGTTCGAGGCCGCCTATCGCGGCAAGATTGACGTGCCCGGCGGACCGCCGGCCGACGCCCTGCTCGCCGCCGTCCGCGAACTGGAGGGGATGTCCGAGCAGATGGATAAGCCCCTCATCTACGCCAGCCTGGTCCACGCCGCCAAGACAGACGATCCCAAACACGGCGCGTTGCTGGCCCGCACCCGCGAACAACGCACGGTCATCAATAAGCACCTCATTTTCTTCGATCTCGAATGGGTCAAGGTGACCGACGAGGCCGTCCGGCGTCTGCTCGCCGAGCCGTCCCTGGCGCGCTACCGGCACTATCTGGAGCAGAAACGCGCCTGGCGGCCGCACTACCTGAGCGAGCCGGAAGAAAAGATCCTCGAAGAGAAGGCCGTCACCGGCCGCGCCGCCTTCGTGCGCCTGTTCGATGAAACGGTGGCATCGCTGCGCTTCGCCTTCGAGCACGGCGGACGGACGGAATCGCTGTCGCTGTCGCAGATCAACGCTCATCTCTACGACGCCGACCGCGGCGCGCGCCGCGCCGCCGCCGAGGGGCTGACCAGCGGTCTGCGCGACAACGCCCGGCTCTTGACGTACCTTATGAACACGCTCGTCCTCGATCACCGCTCCGACTGCGATCTGCGGCACTTCGACAGCCCGATGGGACCGCGCCATCTCGCCAACGAGATCAGCGCCTCGGTCGTCGATGCCCTGATGACGGCGGCCGAGCGCTATCACGGCACCGTGCAGCGCTATTACCGTCTCAAGGGTCGCCTGCTGGGCATCGATCAACTTCTCGATTACGATCGTTATGCGGTTCTGTTCGCCGACATGCCGAGCTGCGATTGGCCGACGGCGCGCGACATCGTGCGCGAAAGCTATGAAGCGTTCAGTCCGAAGGCCGGCTCCATAATCGGCGAGTTCTTCGCCAAGAACTGGATCGACGCCGAACTGCGCGACGGCAAACGCGGCGGCGCGTTCAGCAGCAGCACCGTGCCCAGCGTGCATCCGTACATTTTGATGAACTTCACCGACAAGCTGCGCGACGTGATGACGTTGGCCCACGAACTCGGCCACGGTCTGCATCAATACCTGTCGCGCGGCGTCGGCTACTTGCAGTGCGATACGCCGCTGACGACGGCGGAGATGGCCAGCGTCTTCGGCGAGATGCTGACGTTTCAACGCTTGCAGCAGCGCTACCTGGAGCCGCGCGTTCGCCTGGCGATGCTGTGCAGCAAGATCGAGGACAGCTTCGCCACGGTGTTCCGGCAAGTGGTGCTGACACGCTTCGAGCAGTCCTTGCATCAAGCGCGGCACGAGAAGGGCGAGTTGACAACGAAGCAGATCAACGAATTGTGGTTGGCCGCCAACAGGCCGATGCACGGCGACGTGGTGAAACTGACGGACGGCTACGGTTGGTGGTGGATGTACATCGGCCATTTCGTCCATGTGCCGTTCTACTGCTACGCCTACGCCTTCGGCGAACTCTTGGTGCTGGCACTGGTACAGAAGTATAAGCAGGAAGGCGCGGCGTTCGTGCCGCGTTACTTGGAGTTGCTGTCGGCGGGTGGCTCCGACGCGCCGCATGTGCTGCTCGGCAAGCTCGGCGTCGATGTCAATGATCCGGCGTTCTGGGAGTTGGGATTGCGCTTGCTCGACGACATGGTTTCCGAGGCCGAGGAACTGGCGCGGCGGGTTTGAGATCCTGCCAACGGACGTGCTGTCGCTCAGGGTTGTGCGGGGGCTTCGAGAACCGCTCGCCAGCGTCGCGGCATGTTCGTGAAAGCCGCCTGATAGGTGGCTTCCAGCGGCACCAGGACATGACCGTTCGGTTCCAGAAACAAGGGTCTGTCTATAAGCCGATCGCCAACCGCGAGGCACTCAATGTAGGCTCGTGTTGTCAGGCCGCACTCGTAGGTCGCCAGGATCAAGGGTTTGTCCTTGGGCAACGTAAATGGCTCATCTTTGACCTCCTCCCAGATGGCGGCGTGAATCCCGTTGGGATCGCGCGGGCCAGGAGGAAAGGGATCGACAATCAGCAGGTGGATGCGATGCTCAAGCAATTCGCAGGCCTTGTCCACGAAGGCGCGCAAGGCGTGCCGGCTCGCTTTGTTGCCCGGTGACACGACCTCCAGCATCGCTACGATGCGGTCGCCGCTGACGTGGCGCACGACAATCGAACTCTTCTTGCGGCGATAAAACTCGGCATCCGTTTCAGCGCTGAATTGCGTCTGAGGGCGTGTCCGGATGAGCGTGGCCGTACCACCCGTGACAGCCGTGGTCTCTCCCTCGCTGGCGGGGGGGCTTTGCAGAGCCAGCACATCCGGCCCAAATCCCGCCGCCTGCTGTTCCGGCAGCGCGTAGTAGTCCTCCGGGAGCAGACCGTTATTCAAGGCCCGCGCCACTTCGGTGATCCAGTCGTGATGGAAGGCGTGAAAGATGCCCGCCGCCACGCGGGTCCAGTCGTGCATCGGCATGGCGAGTCCCTCCCCGGATTCTCTTGCTGTTCTCCTGTCGGCATTATACCGGGCGGGGAGTCCCTTCGATCGCTTACGGCATCGCCTTCAATTCAAAGCGATGAGCCTTCGGCTGCACCTTCTGATAAATCGCTTCTTGCAGGGACTCAATCTTCTCCATGCGTTTCTTCAACTCGGCCGGCTTGCGCTCGCGGACCACGTCGGCGAGCCAGTCGGGAGCGCCGAACATCACCACCTGACGGAAACGCGGATGCACCACGTTGTTGTTTTTCTCGTTGATGAGCTTCAACACTTCCTGCCCCTGCTCGAACAGCGGTCCCGCGCCGAGGTTGCCGAGATTGACGCCCTTGCTCAACTCGTCGGCCGTGTATTCGCCGACCTTCTTGCCGTCGATGCTCAGGGCGTACTTGCCGCCGTTCAATCCCGACGCCTTTAAGCCGTAGTAATTGAGGTCTTTCAGGTGGTTGACGTAGGGCAGGATGCCGCGCCAGTCCGGTTGGATCGGCATCGGCAGCGCCTTGTCCTTGCGCTGGAACGAGATGCCGTCGGACGCGACGCTCAGTTCCTCGATGGTGCAGTCGGTCGGGTTGGCCTTCTTGGCGGTCGCGTCGATCTCGACGTCGCTGACCGCGGCGGGCGCATGCAGGCCGACGAGGATGGTGTGGGCCATCAGCAGACCGCCGGCGCCGTTGGTGTGGACGGCGTCGGGGAACGGATGGACCTTGGAATTGTCCTCCGCCATCGTCTCCAGCACCTTGCGCGTCACGGCGTACTGATCGACGAACGGAACGTCGTACTTCTCGGCCAGTTCCTTGAGCGGTGCGTAGAACTTTTTCTGCGTCTCCAGGTACATCGGGAAGTTCTTGGCGTCGGGGCGGGCGCGGACCTCGACGGCGTTGGGCGAGATGAGGGCGACGCGCACACCGGCCTTCTTGGCGGCCTTGAGCATCTCCTCGGTTTTGTTGATGTAGTTCTGAGCGGCGTCGGGTTTGAAGCCGCCGTAGCCGCCGTCATTCATGCCGAAGTCGATGGTGACGGTGGTCGGCTTCTCGGCCAGGACGTGCTCGGCGAAGCGGCGGGCGCCGCCGGTGGCCGTGTCGCCGCCGATGCCGGCGTTGAGGAACGTCATGCCGCCATCCGGCAGGCGCGTCGTCAGGTACAGCTCGATGTCGGTCGAGTACTGATACTGTTCGGTGATGCTGTCGCCCAGAAAGACGATGCGATCGCCCTTGTGGAAGAAACAGTCCTTCTTCGTTTGGTCGGCCGCCATCAGCGGCGCCGAAACGAGGACCAGTGACAGCAGAGATAGAGATGAGGTTCGGTACATGAGTGAAATCTCCGGTGGGTTGATCCTGTCCCGTTCTAACGGCTCGGCGCGGCGTCGGCAATGAATTTCCTACTGCGATTGACGCCGTTGCTTCCGCCCTACTAAACTATTTCTCACACCCCCCGACTCCGCATTGATCAACGCCGCCAAGACGAGACTGTGGTCGATCCAAACGAGGGAGGAAACCGTGCCCATTCGCATCGCCTGTGAATCCTGCTCCAGCCGGCTGAACGTGCCCGACTCCCTGGCCGGCCGCAAGGTCAAGTGCCCCAAGTGCGGCAAGCTCATCCTCGCGGTCAACACCGCCGTCACGCCGGCCTCCGCTATCCAGCAGCCGCCCGCGCGCGGAAAAGCATCGGAGAAGAAGTCCGATCCGGAGGACCGTATTCAGACGAAGCCGGACAAACGCGCGGAACGCGAGACGGACGAGGAGGAACCCCGGCCGAAGCGGAAGAAAAAGAAGAGACGTCGCAAGGCGCGGTCGGGGCCAAGCGTGCCGACTTGGATCTGGTGGATTGGCGGCGTGGTCGCCTTCTTCGCGGTGGCCTTGTTCGCCATCGTGCTGGCCTTGGTGACGGGGGCCAAGAAGGAGGTCGTCGCCTATAGCCTGGCCTTTCTCATCATGCTGCCCATCAGCACGGTCATCCTGATTCTCAGCATGGTCATCAGCAGCGCGCTCGCCGGCGGCATCGAGTTCGGCGAGATCCACATTGTCATCCCCAAGGCGCTCGTTCTGCTGCTCGTCGTCAACCTGATCGGCCTGCTGCCGTTGGGCGGCTACCTGGCGCTGCCGTTCTGGGTGTTGGGCCTGATGTTCCTTTTCGACCTCGACTTCTGGGAGACGCGCTTCCTCTTCGGCATCAACTGGATCCTAAACTTGTTAGTGCGAATCTTCCTGGTGACCGCCATCCTGTCGGGGATGCAGCACGCCGACCGCGACCGCGACAAGGACCGGCCGCCGTCGGGAACGATCCAGCAACAGGACGACGACTTCGAGTTGGTGGCGCCGCCGAGGCGCTGACATCCGGGGATCAAGGCAAGAACATGAATTCATTGCTGTTGAGGATCAGCCGGCAGACGTTGGCCATGCCGTGCTTCTTCGCGTACCCCGCCAAGCGCATCGCCTCCTCCGCGTTTGGCGGACGGCCCAGGGCCAGCAGATAGGCCGACTCGATTTGCTTGTCGAGGTCGGCGCCGGCCTCCTTCACTCGCGCCGCGAAGTGCTGACTCTGGCGGACCATGAAGCGATCGTTGAGCATCGCCAGGGCTTGCAGCGCCGTCACGGAACTGCTGCGCACCGGCGTGAACTGCGAGGCGTCGGGGCAGTCGAGCGTGTCCATGAACGGATCGGGCAGCGTGCGGAACAAGAAGCGATAGACGCTGCGGCGATAGCTGCCGGGACCGTCCACGTCGAACGCCTGATAATCCACCTTCGGCGTCCGGTGAATGCCGGGACTCTGCGCGAACTGCTTGATCGACGGCCCGCCCATCTTCGAATCGAGCTTGCCGGTCACGCGCAGCACGGCGTCGCGCACGCTCTCGGCATCCAGCCGCGTGCGGTTCATGCGGGCCAGCAAATGATTGTCGGCATCGACGCGGGCACAGTCAGGACGGTGTCGCGATGACTGCTTGTAAACGGAGCTGGTGACAATCAGGCGGTGCAGCATCTTCAGTGAGCCGCCGCATCGGAGCGCGGGCGTCCCGCCCGCATCGTGCGGCCGAGACGGCCGCGCTCCCAATGGTGAGTCGCGGAAATTCACGGCCAACCAATCGAGCAATTCCGGATGCGTCGGTGTGGCGCCCATGCGGCCGAAATCGTTCGGCGTCGCCACGATGCCGCGGCCGAAGTGATAGTGCCAGACGCGATTGACGATCGAGCGCCAAGTCAGCACGTTCTTCGGATCGCTGAACCACTTCGCCAGGGCCGCGCGGCGAGTGCCCTCGTCGTCGGGAGGGGCCAACTTGAAGCGCCCTTCCAATCCGGGCAGACACGACAGAGCGCCGGGGGCGACTTGCTCGACGGGGTTGTTGATGTCGCCGCGGCGCAGCACGAACACGGGACGGCAGCCCTTGGCCGGCTTGAAACTGCCCTGCGGCTTGAAATCGCTGGTGCCCGCGTACACCAGTTGCTGCTGCGGCAGCCCCGCCAGCTCAGCCTCAATCTTTTCCTTCATCACATAGCGGGCCAGTTCCGTTTGCTGAACGTCGCTGCGCCGCTCTGCCGGCACGGCGAGAATGCGGGCGACGGCGTCAGGCAGCGAGTCGATGCGCGGTCGCGGCGTCGTCGTCACCGCCAGACGCAGCCGGCCGATGAGGTGGCCGCCGCCGTGGTTTTGCTCCAGCACGAAGGTCAGTGCCGTGCCGCCGTCGAAGCCGACCGGCTCGGCGAACTCGAAGACGGCGACGTGCGGCTTGCCGACCTGCGGATAAATGCCCCACGCCGTTTTCGGATTGCCGTCGATGGCCATGCCGATGGTCCAACCGTCCTGGTTGAAATCGGCGCTGGGATTGCGCAGGGCGACCGGCTTCTTCGCGGCGTCGTCTCCGCGCGGCCCGGCTTGCACACGGAACTCGGTCAGATGCAGATTGCCGTTGTCCTGCCGGCCCGGTCCCTTATGCGGCAAACTGTCGTCGGTCAGCACCTCGACGCGCACGCCGGTGACGCCCTTCCAGTCGCCGCGCGCCTCGACGGTGTACGTATCGACCTCCGGCCGCGTCCCCCCGAAGCGCACCGACAGATCCTCCTGCTTGCTCGGCGTCGATCCCTTGGCACTGGCGACCGTCGAGGGATCGATCACGGTCCAGGCGGTGATTTTCCCGCCGCGCGCCTTCTCCCAGCGCGCGACCTCCGCCCGCACGTCCGGCGTCAAGGCCACGACGCCGCTTTCCAGTTCGGTCTTGCGTTTGTGCAGCGCCTGCCGCTTCCGCGCGACGTGCGGGTCGGCGTCGTAGGGACGCTCGGCCCGATCGACGCCGGCGAAGACGGCTTGCAAACGGTAGTAATCGTGCTGGCTGATCGGATCGAATTTGTGATTGTGGCAGCGGGCGCAGTGGACGGTGGCGCTGGCGAAGGTGGACAGCGTCGTCGTCACCATGTCGTCGCGGTCGAGGTACTGGCCGATTTTGCGGTCGATGCTGTCCTCGCGGATGTCGCGCAGCGAACTCTCGTCCCACGGACCGGCGGCGATGAAGCCGGTCGCGACAGTCGCCCACGGATCGTCCGGATACAGCACGTCGCCGGCCAACTGCTCCTCGACGAACCGAGCGTAGGGCTTGTCTTCGTTGAAGGCGCGGATGAGATAATCGCGGTACGGCCAGGCGTTGTCGCGCGGCACGTCCTGATCGTGGCCGTGCGTCTCGGCGAAGTGAATGACGTCCATCCAGTGCCGCGCCCAGCGTTCGCCGTAGTGCGGGCTGGCGAGCAAGCGTTCGACCACTTTCTCGTAGGCGTCCGGCGATTTGTCGGCCAGAAAGGCGTCGATCTCGGCGGGCGTCGGCGGCAGGCCGATCAGATCGAAGGTGAGGCGTCGCAGCAGCGTGCGCCGATCCGCCGGGGGCGAGGGCGTCAGTCCCTTCGCTTCCAGTTTCGCCAGCACGAAAGCGTCGATCGGCGTCTGCACCCAGTCGCGCTGTTTGACGGCTGGCACCGGCGGATTCTTCAACGGCTGATACGCCCAGTGCCGCGACGCCGAGTCGTTGGCGCTCTCCGGCCACCTCGCCCCCTGATCGATCCATGCCCGCAGGATACCGACCTGCTCGGCGCTCAGTCCCGGTCCCTTCGGCGGCATTTTCATGCTCGCATCGAGTCCCGCCACGCGCTGAATGAGATCGCTGTCGCTACTTTTGCCGGGCTTGATGACGCCGCTGTTCAGAACGCTCGCTTTGCGATCGAGCCGCAAATCGCCCTTCTGTTTCTTGTCGCCGTGGCAGGAATAGCACGAGGCGGCGAGGATCGGCCGCACGTCTTTGTCAAAATCGACGCGGCGCGGGACGGCGGGCGGCAAGTTCGGCTCGGCGGCGACGGAAACCAGTCCAGCCGCCAGCAGCGCCAGGAGCAGGCCGGCGGGCCAGAGCAAGGAGCAGCCGCGAGTCCAGCGCGATCGCATGAGAGGTCTCGTTTGCTCGCTTTAGGTTGGTCACGGTGGGCCATAACGGCAGCGTGCGGAAGCATTATCAGGATACAACATCCGTTGGCGGCCGGGGAGAAGAAAACTCGACCCAACGCGCTTGGCGGAACGGCTTATCAGGTCCGGAGACCAGCGCGGGGCCTCACTCTTTGGGAGAACACGATTCGTCGGTTTCCGACTTGGACCAGATCCGCAGTCCCACAACCCGCAGCAATACGGTGCCAATCCCGTAGAATGCGGCGGCGAGCACGAAAGGGGTAGCAATTGCGACGTCGTGCGGCAGCGATTCGCCGGTCGCAGCATCGCGCCATCGTACGATGGGTATAGCCGCGACAAAAATGACGGCGACGCTGAGCAAGGCGAGAACGCAACCGGCGGCCGTCAGCTTCGCGTTGTCCTCACCCACGGGATTGCGTTCGGTCAAGGGGACACTCCCAAGTCGTGCCAAGCAGCGATCCTTAATGTCCTGCTTAACAGGACGCTCGCGACGGGGGCACGGCAAGAGCGCCCGGCGAGTAGCCCCGATCAAATGGAATGCTGCGGCCCCGCCCGTCTCATTTGCCGCCGTCGTGCCGGGTGCGCCGCGTGGGGAATCACTTTTTGTCGGCTTTGCCCTTGGGTTTGGGAGCGTCCGGCAAGGGTGACTCAAGCACTTTGATCGATTCCTCGACCATCTTCATTTCCTGCTCGCTCAACGCCTTGTGATTCAGCACCGCTTTCATGGCGGCCATCACTTCGGGGCTATCGACGTGGAAGTGGCCCAGCGCGGCGCAGGCCGCCAACACCACCTCATTGGTTTTCTGATTGTCCAATTTGGTCAGGCGGATGAGCGCTTGCAGGACGCGGTCGCTCTTGTCGCCCATACGCGGCAAGGCGCGACAAGCGGCGACCTGGACCATCGGTTCTCGTTCCTTCTCCAGCAGCTTGCAAATGTCCTTGACGTGCTCGCTGGCCTTCTTCGCCATCGCTCCGAGCGCCGTCACCGCCTGCATGCGGATTTCGCGATCTTTTTCGCCAAGACAATCGACAATCATCTTGATGTCTTTCTCGTTGACCTTATCTTCAAGGGCCATGAGACTAACGTGCGCCCAGATGTTGATGGCCTTGTCCCTGCTGTTTATGTGGTCCTTGAGGGCGCCGCGCACCTGTTCCAGTGTTTTCGGATCGTGGGGACGGCCCACGGCGCCCAGAGCGATGATCGCCTCCATCCGCACTCGCCGCGACGGTTCGCCAAGTGGTCCCCCCTTGCTGTGCAGGATCAGCGCATCGGTGACGCGCGGCTCCGGCCCCTTCTCTGTATCCACGGTGGCGATCAGGGCCATAATGCACGCTTCGCGTAGCTGCCAGGAACTGGTAACGCTGACGCACCTCACCACATCGCCGATAATCGCCTGGGCGGCCTGGACGGACGGCTCATCCGTTATGAGGCGCGTCAGCGTCTGGACCGCTTCATAGCGGATGGCGGCCTGCGAATCATTGCCGACAACGTGCCCCACGGCTTGGATCGTGTTCTTGCGGTCGGCGCCCTTGAGGGGCAGGATGCGGAGGGCCAGGAGGATCTTGGCCCGCACGCCGGCGTCCACCTCCTTTTTAAGGACGGCGATCAGCTTCGGGACCGCCTCCGTGGCCTTCTCTCCGAATCCGAGGATGGCTACGACGGCGTTGTCGCGGACGCTCGGATCGAGATGGTCCAGGTCTTTTTTCCAATCGTCGTAGGTCTTGCCGCCAATCGCATCGGGGATCGTCATCTTCTCGCGCACGTCCCGCGAAGGATCCGTCTGGCGGCGGTCATCGTTATTGCGTTTCAGACGGCCGCCGTTGGGGGGTTCGGCCGCGAGCGGCAACGTCAGGCACAGCAAGTACAGGGCAGCGGAAAGCGACTTGCAAGGAGGCATGATATTCACCTTTTAGACGTGGCGGCTTCCCCGTCTCCCCAGAATAGCACCGAGCGGCGCTCTTAAGCAATGACGAGAGGGACGCCGTGCCAGGACGGGTCGCCGTTTGCCGCCTCGGAGTTAGCCGAGACCGTTCTCTTTGAGCAGGTCCGCCAGCGCCCAGGTGGGAACGACTCGATGAGCCATCCTGGGATTGATGGAAGTCGCGCACTGAAAAGCCGCGATCGCCCGTTCGGGATCGGACTCCGCGAAGGCCTTGGCGCAGAGCAGCCAGCACTCCTCCGGCGCCGGGGCGCGCTCAAAGACGGCCGGATCGAGCTTGAGCGCCTTGCGGATGCCCTTCCGTGCTTTCTCCAGAAAGCCGATGTCGGCAATGGCCAGCGCCGCTCGAAGCTCGGCAAGGGCTTTGTCGTTGGCGACCTTGACGCCGGCGAGCTTGGCACACTTGGCGCGATCGTGGGGAAGTCCGCGGGACTTAAACGTCCACATCAGGTTTCCAATAGACCACAACTCCTCCGTGTTCACCATGCGGATCAGAACCTGCTTTTGCAGAGCCGTCAGTTTGGTGAGCTGTTTCTTTTGCCTTTTGAACGCGGCCGAGAGAAGGGCTTCGACCAGGGGCATGGTGTCGAAGGCGCGTGCCAGGTCGAGCCGATTACAGATGGCCGGGATTGCCGTGCGCTGCACCGGAGGGGGGAGAAGGGAGATCGAGAAGGCTGCATCACCCGTGGACTTGCCGCCCGCGCCGGGGATGTTGTCGTAGAAATCGATCGGCTCGCCGACGAACTGGAGCAACGGTTCGATCAACGCCTCGGTGGGAGCAATTCGCGCGAGTTGACAGGCGGCCATGCAGCGGGTCGCCGCGAAGGCGTCCTTGGTCACCAGGCGGCGTAACGGGGCGGATGCCCCCAGTTCGCCGAGGGCGAAGGCGATCGCGGCACGAACCCAGCCGGACGGTTCGACCCGAAGTCGCGCGCGGAGTTTTGGCACCGATGCCCCGGCCTTGGTCGGCAAACAGGCCAGCACCCATGCCGCTCCCGCTCGCACGCCCTCCTCCTTATCGGCCAGAAGATCACACAGCAGCTTGTGCCCCTTGAGCGACTCCCGATAAATCTTGTGCAGCGCCTCCGTGTACGGGTCGTCCTTTTCGGTCTTCTGAACCTCCCCGCCCCAATAGATTCGTTCTCCGTCGCCCCAGCACGGACGTTCCTGAACACTGAAATACCCGGTGATGAGGCTTCCCCAAAAGGAGAGCAGGTCTCCGCGGTTGCGGGCGGTTGAGCTCGCGCACATCTCGATCAAGAACGGGATGACGTAGGGTGTGGCGGGATAGCGCGTACCCTGGTGGAACACGTTGCCGTAAAGGGTCCACAGAACCTTACTGCGGACCTTCGGATCGCGATCGAGCAGCTTCCGCAAGAGGTCGGGCACATCAGCCGCCGACCCGTAGGCGTGTTCGAGATCCGCCCACGGGACATCATCGATATCCTGTAGCATGTGCGTTCCTCGTCGCCGGACGCGAGCCGGAGGTTGGGTGTCGCCGCCGACCCACCTTATCGCTTCGAGAAATCTTCGGGAGCAAGCGAGCGTAACAGCCGGAGAAGAGACCGTCAACGTAAAGCAGCCTAGGGTTTCTCGAACGGGAGCTTCCCTTCGCCGCGGGGTTTGGTCTTCGCGTAGCCTCCGACTTTGTCGTAGACCCGAACGTAATCGACGACCATCTCCGCCGGAAACACCGTCGTCTTGTCGGGGTTGCCGAGGAACTTGCCGCCCACGGCCACATTCATGACGAGGTAGAACGGCTGGTCGAACGGGGCCGGCCACGGATTGAGGTCCGACTCCTTGATCGGCCTCAAGCCTTTCGTGCCGTCGGTCTTGCCGCTGCTCCACCAAAACGACTGCGCCGCATAGCGCCGGCCGTCCACGTACCAGCGGATCTCGCCCGGCTCCCACTCCAGCGCATAGACGTGGAAGTCCGCGATGGTGCCCTTGCGCGGCAGGATGTGGTCCTTGCTCGCTTGCGCGTTCGCCGGCCAGCGCGAGCCGAAGTGAAGGGTGCCAAGCACCTTGGTCGGCTCCTGCCCGCGCGCCTCCATCACGTCGATCTCCCCGGAGGACGCCCAGCCGCCGTACTTCTCGTCCTGCGGCAGCATCCACAGCGCCGGCCAAATGCCTTTGCCGGTCGGCAACTTCGCCCGGAACTCGAACTTGCCGTACTTCTTCTGGAACAGCGGGCTGCCGTCGCGCTTGCGGGTTTTTAATCGGGCCGATGTGTACCCGCAGCCGTGCAACGATTCCTTCACCGCCCGGATGTGCAGCATCCCATCCTTGACGAAGGCGTTCTCGGCTTCGCGGGTGTAGTATTGGAGTTCGTCGTTGCCCCAACCGCTTATCCAGACGTTGGCATCGTAATTGAAAAAACCGTTGCCGAGATCGAAGTCCCATTTGGCGCGGTCGATGTCCTTGCCGTCGAACTCATCGCTCCAGACGAGTTTCCATTCGTCGGCGTTCGGTTCGGCGGCCTGCTGGCCCACCCCAAACGCCAGGGCGACGGCAACGCCCAAGGCGACGCCCAGCGCGATTCGGCTGCGGCGATTCTCAACCATGCACGAACTCTCCCACTCCGCCGGCGACTACTTCACCCGGTTCCGCTTCAATAGCTCGGCCACGTCCCACAGGCTGACGTTGCGGTCGATGCCGCCGGTCGCCAGCGTTTTGCCGTCGGGAGTGAACGCCACCGCCTGGAATCCGAGCACCCCTTCCTGCACGGCGGCGCATATTTTCCCCGAAGAGACGTCCCACAAGTTCAAGGTGCCGTCGCGTCCCGCCGAGGCCACGAGCTTACCATCCGGCGATAGGGCCAGGGAGCGCACGAGTCCCTTGTGCCCCTCCCAGGATGTTCGCAACTTGCCCTCTTCGACGTCCCAGAGCCGGATGACCCCATCCTTGCCGCTGGACAGCAACGTCTTGCCGTCGCCGGTGAAAACAAGATCGCGCACGAACTCGTTGTGTCCGGTAAGGGCGGCGCGGAGCTTGCCCGTCTCCGCATCCCAGAGGCGAACTTGGCGGTCCCAGCCGCCGGAAGCGAGGGTTTTGCCGTCGGGCGCGAACGCCACGCAATTGACTTCGGCCGTGTGCCCGGTCAGGCGCTCGATCTCCTTGCCGTCGGTCCACGTCCACAGCCGCACGGTTCTATCGACGCCGCCCGAAGCGAGGAGCTTGCCGTCCGGTCGAAAGGCGAGGCCGCGAACGTCTTTCTGATGGCCGCGCAGCGTGGCGATCCGCTTCCCCGTGGCAACCTCCCAGAGATTGATGTCGCTATCGTGGCTGCCCGAGGCCAACGTTTTGCCGTCCGGGGTGAAGGCAACGGCCGTCACCATGTCTTTGTGGTCGGGGAGGGTGATCCGCGCCTTGGCCGCGGCTACGTCCCAGAGGATGACGGAACCATCCTTGCTGCCCGAGGCCAAGGTCTTGCCGTCGCGCGAGATGGCCAGGCAGGTGATCGTCTGCTTGTGGCCCTTGAGGGTCGCCACAACCTGCGCGGGAGCGGAGCCGCTTGACGGAGGCGACAGCGACCAGCACACGGCAACGAGTACGCTCCCAATTCGCCTCATCGAATTCGACCCTCCCCCATGCGTGTCTGCTCTCCTAGCGTCCGAGTTGCTCCAAGACACGACGGAGTGGATCGCTGGAAAGCTGAATAAGTCCACCGAATGGCCGATCCAACTCCAGAATCAGGAAAATGGCCGCGGAGACGGACAATGCACATAACAAGAGAGTTACGACAACCGTTGCGTTGGGCCGCGAAAACATGCTGAAACTGGCAAAGAGCAGGGCGAGCCAGAACACCAGGATCACCAGGAACGGCGTCGGGATCGCGCTGCTTTTCTGAGCAAACAGCAACCAGCGCGCTTGCGCCACGTCCACCCCGGTCTTGAGCGCCGCGACCTGAAGCGAACGCTGCGACTCGGTGCGCGGCGATAGCCCCTGGATTTGCTCGTAGAGGCTTTCGGAATCGGTAGTCGGCTCGACGTGCCCCGCGCGAGCGCGGTCTTCAGGCCAGATTTGATCGATCATCATGACGACGGTCTGCTGCAACTGCTCACGAATTTCCTTCGTATCCGATCCGTAATGTGCCAGAATACGATCGAGCAGGATCAGGTTCGCCGATAGTTGTGCAAGTCCGTTTCTCTGCGCATCGAAGGAACTCTTGGCCGACGCGACCAAGAGGCCCAAGACCAGGGCGGTGATCGTTCCGATTAGTCCCATTCCCAACTTCACCGTGTCCTTGGAATCCTGGCTCAGATGATGTTCGGGCAGCAAGGCGCGGAGAACCATGCCCAGAAGCGCGCCTCCGAGAACCACTCCGAACACGATCCAGCTAATGGCCATCGAACTCATGAACGGTCTCCTTGAGCAACCAACTTGCGTCCTACTTCGCTCGGGGCAATTTATTGAACTCGTCGTCCGAGATCACCTTGGTTGTCGTGCCGTCCGCCATCAAGACACACCGGGCACCGTCCTTGTCTGCCGTCTGCTCCCAGGCCAGCAGCAGGCCGGCGCCGCCTTCGGGGAGTCGAGTCAGATCAACTCCCCAAAGAATCACGAACGGCTCTCCATCCCGATGAGACAGCCATATATCAAGAACATTCTGGAAGTCCTCTTCCTGTGGCGGGACTTTCTTCGCCGCCAGGTGCCGCCGGTACGCCTTGCCAACCAGTCGCAACTGGCTTTGCGTCCCCTCGGTCCGGATCTTGGACAGATCCCGTTCCAGTTCCTCCTCACGCCGGACCCGCGATTCCTCGAACTCGGCGCGCATCTTTTCGATCGCCGCCTGCGACACACTTGGATCCGGTGGCTTCTTCCGCTCCGGTCGCAGAACGAGGACCGCGATCACGACACCCAGCGCGACTACCCAGCCGGCATCTCGAAGCCACCGCATGGAACCCTCTCAAGCACCACAGTTGTACTTTGAGCGCGCCCGCAGCAAGGGCTTCGGGAGCGAGCCGTGATACAGGCACTTCATCCGCCGGAAACCCCGCTGTCAAGCGTAATGCCTTTCCCCTAGGGGGGTGGGGGTGTCGCGATGGCCCGCCCTTCCCGCAGATGGCTCCGCATGGCGCACGCCGCCGCTGGCTGGGTATCCAACGCAAGGAAGCGACACCATTCCAGGGGCAGTTCCCGGCGAGCAGTTCCTTGCGTCGCCAACCCGGCGAAGGGTAGAATCGACCCTCGAAGGTCGGAGAATGGTCCCAGGGCCAGCCGTGCGAAATCCACGGGTCGAGCGAAGGGGAGCAGCCCATGTTGCGTGTGCTCGGTAATCCGCGACGTTTCTGTGATGGCGTCACGCGACGCGAGGCGCTGACGGCCGGCGCTCTGTCCGTCCTGGGCGGCTGTTTCAATCTGCCCAGCCTGCTCGCGCTGGAGGAGCGCCGGCCGCGCGACGCTCGGCGCGGCAAGGCCAAGAGCGTCCTTGTCCTCTACCTGCACGGCGGCGCGCCCACCCAGGATATGTTCGACCTCAAGCCGGCCGCGCCGGTTGAAGTCCGCGGTGAGTTCAAGCCGATCGCGTCCAACGTCGCCGGCATTCAGGTGTGCGAGCACCTGCCGCGAACGGCGAAGTGGATGCACCGCTGCGCCGTGGTTCGCTCCGTCAACCACAAGGCCGGCTGCCACAACACGCTGCCGAGCTTCACCGGCAGCGAGCAGCCGGTGGACATCAACGACCCTATCCCCAAGGACTCCTTTCCGCCGAGCATGGGCGCGGTGTGCGAGTATCTGAAGCCGTCGAACGTGGACTTGCCGCATTACGTCGCGGTGCCGACCTACCTCGGTTGGGGCTTCGCGCTGCGGCGGCCCGGTCCTTACGGTGGATTTCTCGGCAAGCGCTGCGATCCGCTGTGCAGCGAGGCCCGGCCGACGATGGACCCGAAACCGCCGGTGGGCCGGCGGCCCATGTGGCTGGGCACGCCGTTCCTCGCCGACACCGCCCTCGGACCCGATATGACGCTCGACCGCCTCGACATGCGCCGCGGTCTGCTGAAGCAACTCGATGACGAGCAGCGGCGGGTCGAGGCGCGGGCGGCGGCGAGCGATTTCGATCGCGTGCGCCATCGCGCCTTCAGCCTGCTGACCGGCTCGAAACTCAAGGCGGCGTTCGACCTGGAAACGGAGGATCCGCGCCAGCGCGACCGCTACGGCCGG
The DNA here is from genome assembly GCA_036557825.1 of Gemmataceae bacterium. Lineage (GTDB taxonomy): Bacteria > Planctomycetota > Planctomycetia > Gemmatales > Gemmataceae > JAJPHU01. The sequence continues at coordinate 1,129 of DATBGU010000309.1, read as the reverse complement.
CACCTGTTCGGCTCCAGCGCCTTGATCGGCCGACGATTGATCGAGTCCGGCGTGCGCTTCGTGGATGTGTACTGGGACGGCTATTCGGCGCGGGTGCCGACGGGAGTCGATCCGTACTGGGACACGCACAGCAAGAACTTCGAGCAGCTGAAGCTGGTGAATCTGCCTTACCTCGATCAGACGTTCGCCACCCTGATGGCCGATTTGGAGGAGCGCGGTCTTCTGGACGAAACGCTGGTGGTGATGATGAGCGATTTCGGCCGAACGCCGAAGGTCAACGCGGCGGCCGGCCGCGATCACTGGACGTTCTGCTACTCGGTGGTGCTGGCCGGAGCGGGGATCAAGGGCGGCACGCTCTGCGGCGCCAGCGACGCCCACGCCGCTTTCGTCAAGGACCGGCCGGTGCGACCGGCGGACATCTGCGCCACCATCTATCATTGCCTGGGCATCGACCCCGAGACGCCCATCGCCGACCGCGCCGGTCGAGCCGTCCCGGTCGCGCACGGCGGCGAGCCGATCCGCGAGATCCTCGCCTGATTCCGCCTCCCTGGAAATGCGCACACCAACGGAAAATGCCAGCGACGGAGAATCGTATGTCGAAGGAAAAACCTCTCCGGGCAGGTCGGGTTGGCTGAGGATGGTATTCCGGCCGCTGGACTGGTTGGGACGGGCGACGGGGACAGGCACGGCTTGTTTGGCAGCGGCACCTGTCCCCTCTTGCTTGGCAGCATCGGCATGCGGCTTAGGTGGTGGGATCAACGCCCTTGCGGCGGCGGAGCCAGCGGGCCAAGCCGAGCGACGGCAGGCCCAGGCACGCCAGCATCAAGCTGGACGGCTCCGGCGTGGCCTTGGCTGCCGACTGCACCGCGATGGAGGCGCTAAGGCTGCCCTCCCCTTGGTCCCCGATCCAAGTGGGGGAAACGAAGGGGCCGATGGTCACGGTGTATAGGTTTCCGCCGAGCGTCAGGGTCTGGGTCTTCGGACCGAGGAAAGTGTTCGTGAGATTCACAGAATCGTCGGGCCCAATCAATCCGCTCAGATTGCCGCGAAAGGTCAGCGCGCCGGAAGCGCCGGAGGCGGTGTCGTGCAGCGCAAGACTCAGAGAATAGTTGGCGGAGGGACCACCGAA